>JBHHUP010000043.1:0-13687 GCA_046753845.1 Thermodesulfobacteriota bacterium | reverse complement strand
TCATTTGTTTTGTTTTTTACAACTCTACCGTGCCTTTGTTACAGAATTATGACAAAAGTGTGAAGTCAATGTGACAAAAGCCCGGGAGGGAAATTTGAATTGACAGAGAGGCGGCTCTTAAGTTAGGATATGGTTGAAATCATTAAAAAAATCCCAAAAAGGAGTCCTTTACCATGGCCGCAAAAAAGACTACTAAAAAATCATCATCACTCTTTCGGGCAGCAAAAAAATTCATTCCCGGCGGCGTAAACAGCCCCGTAAGGGCCTTTAGCGCCGTAGGCGGAAGGCCCCTTTTCATTAAAAAAGCAGAGGGTGCCACCATAACCGATGCTGATAATAATACCTATATAGATTACATAGGCTCCTGGGGACCCATGATAGCGGGTCACGCTAACCCCGCGGTAACAAAGGCCCTTGCAAAGGCCGCCGCCAGAGGAACAAGCTTCGGCGCTCCCACGGAGCTTGAGACTACTCTTGCCAGAATGACAATTGAGGCCTTTCCATCCATGGACATGGTACGTTTCGTAAGCTCAGGCACCGAGGCCACCATGAGCGCGCTGAGACTGGCGCGGGCTTATACGGGAAGGGATAAGATAATAAAGTTCGAGGGCTGCTACCACGGCCACGGAGACAGCCTCCTTGTAAAGGCAGGCAGCGGAGCCGCCACCCTTGGCATACCATCAAGCCCGGGGGTTCCAAAGACCCTTGCAAAGAACACACTTAACGCACAGTACAACCATCTCGATTCCGTAGAAAGACTCTTCAAAAAAAACCCCGACTCCGTGGCCTGCGTCATTGTTGAGGGAGTACCTGGAAATATGGGCGTAGTCCTGCCGAAAGAGGGTTTTTTACAATCGCTTAAGAAACTATGCCGTAGATACAAGGCCCTGCTGATTATGGATGAGGTAATGAGCGGGTTCAGGCTCTGTTACGGAGGGGCGCAGCAGGTCTTCAAGGTTGACCCCGATATAACGTGCCTTGGCAAGGTCATAGGCGGCGGCATGCCCGTAGGCGCCTTTGGAGGTAAACGTAAGATAATGGAGCAGCTCGCCCCACTTGGCCCTGTTTATCAGGCCGGGACGTTATCAGGTAACCCCCTTGCCATGACTGCGGGGATTGAGACGCTGAAGATACTTGGCAGAAAAGGAGTGTATCCGAGACTGCTGAAGAGGGCGAAGACCTTAACTGATGGTATTACAAAAATAGCCGAGAAGTCCGGCGTGGAGTGCTCTGTTACGGCCGCGGGGGCCATGTTCACCCTCTTTTTCAATAAAGAGAGGCCCGTGGATTACGCCGGAGCCAGTGCCTGCGACTTGAAAAAATTCTCCCGCTACTTTACCCGTATGCAGAAGGCGGGCGTAATGCTCCCCCCCTCGCAGTTCGAGGCAAACTTCATAGGCCTTGCGCATACGCCTGAGATAATAGCCAGAACCCTTGAGGCCGTGGAGAGCTCTATGAGACGTCTGTAGTTATAAGAAAGTATGTGAGACGAGACTTATAACCCCCTCTTTTTTGTAAAAGAAAGTGGGGGTTTTCTTTATCAGAGTATTGTTACGGACTGTGGGCGTACTAGAGCGATTTCAGAGAAACGAGGCATCTTCCCCCGTTGGTTTTCTTTGTCTTGTTTTCTTTTTTCTAAAGGGACCGTGGGCGTACAAGAGCGGCTTCAGAGAAACGAGGCATCTTCCCCCGTTGGTTTTCTTTGTCTTACTTTCTTTTTTCTAAAAGAAAGTAAGGAGGAGGATTCCCAGAGCCACCCTGTAGAGAACAAAGACTGTCATAGAGGCGCGTGTGATGAACTTCAGAAATAAGTGAATCACGATATAGGCCGAGATAAAGGCCACGACAAACCCCGCGATAAGGGGCATCCATGGCGTATCAAGACCGGCTTGAAAGAGTTTCAGCCCTTCCATTGAGCCTGCCAGGGCTCCCACGATTACTGAGAGTAGAAAAGAGAAACGCGCCGCCGCGCTCCGTGATAACCCCGTAAAGAGCCCCGCTGTTATGGTGATTCCCGACCTGCTTGTACCGGGTATCAGGGCTACTGCCTGCGCGATACCGATAAAGGCCACGGCTCCCCACCCCATGGCGCGAATTTCCCTTCTGCCGCGGCGCCTATCCGCTATAAAGAGTACAATACCCCATATTATTGAGGATAGAGCCACCACAGGTAGGGTTCTAAGCCTGCCGGCCACGAGATCATGGGCAAAAAAACCGGCGAGCCCCACGGGTATGGTGGCGAAGAGCATCATCCATGCCAGCCTGCCATCTTGATTTCCGCCTATGGTGCGGTATCTCCTGCCGGCGATACTGTGAAAAAAACCTCTCGTAAGCCTTAAGAGGTCACTCCTGAAGTACAGAACCACAGCGAGCCATGTGGCGGTATTTAGCGCCACGTCAAAGGCCAGCCCCTGATCGGGCCACTGCGTGAGGCGGGGAAGTATTACAAGGTGCGCCGTAGATGATATGGGAAGAAACTCCGTCACCCCCTGTATGAGGGCCAGTATAAGGGCGTGAAAGATGCTCATGGGTAAAAGGCCTATCTTAAAGGATTATTCATGCAAGGTTGAGGGGAAGGTCTTCGGGGCAGGTTTCCATGGTCTTGAGTACGCGTCTTGCGTACCGCTCTTCTATAAGAAGGCCAAGCCTCAGGGCGGTCTTCAAGGCGGTCTTCTCCATCGTGATGCCCTTGGCGGGCTCAGTCTTGAAGACAATCTCGCCTCTTGAGATAAGGCAATAGATAAGGCCACGCCTGTCGCCTGTCTCTTTAAAAAGGCCCTCGGCCTCCTTGAAATTTTTCATAGCCCACTTATCACGGCCAAGCATCTGACGGCTCGTTCCGTACGCCCAGAGCGTATAGGCGTAGCTGACGCGATCTCCCATTTTTTTATAGTTGGTACTGGCCTTCTTAAAAAACTCCATAGAGCCCTTGAAGTCGCCTCTCATCCTCGTGGCGTTGGCCATGCCGCAGTATGAATAAGCAACCCCGAATGTATCGCCAAGGGCGTTAAAGATGGCGTTGGCCTTCTTATAAAAGCCGTAAGAAGCCCTGTAATCCCCCTGTACACGAGAGGCCCCGCCAAGACCGGTAAGACAGAACCCAACGCCAAGGCGGTCTCTACGGACTGAGTATAGCTTTTTAGCCTCAGTAAAATCAGCCATGGCTTTTTTCAGCTCACCTTTCAGGCGCCGCGCCCCGCCTCTTGACCAGAGCGTAAAGGCGATGGCCGCTTTATCAGAGCGGTTTTTATAAAACCTAAGAGCGTCATTAAAGATTTTTACGGCCTCGGGCAATCTTCCCGTAGCGCGGTAACAGAGCCCCACCCCCACAAGGGCGTCTCTTGCCCCGGAGTTATCCCCCATGGCCAGAGATAACTTTCGCGCCAGACGGTAAGAACGGGCGCTCTTTATAAAGTCACCTGTAATACGGTAGCAATCCCCCATGGCATAGCGGCACTCGACCTTAAGCCCTTTATCCGCACCTGCAAGGGAGGCGGCCTCACCGTACAAAAAGGCCGCGGGGCCGTACCTTGAACGCGCCCTCTCTTCAGAGGCCAGCACAAGAAGCTCACGGGCAGCGGCAAGACGCTCTCCGGGGCCTTTTTTTACCTTTGGATTATCCATTATTATCCCGCAGTTCCTGGCCCGGATTTTTTAATAAGGGGAAAACCAAGCTCTTCTCTTGTCTTGAGATAAGCCGTGGCAGAGCCCTTGGCAAGGGTTCTTATCCGCCCGATAAAGGCCGTCCTCTCGGCCACGCTAATAGCGCCGCGCGCGTCAAGGAGGTTAAAGGTATGGGAGCACTTCAGGCACAGGTCATATGCAGGCAGGGCAAGCTCCTTCTGAAGAAGCCTCTCGCACTCACTCTCGTACATATTAAAGAGCTTAAAGAGCATCTCCACATCAGCGTCGTCAAAATTATAACGTGAAAACTCTATCTCACTTGTAAGATAAACATCACCATAATCAATATCACGGTTCCATTTCAGGGCATAGACGCTGTCCACATCCTGAAGGTACATGGCTATCCTCTCAATGCCGTAGGTAATCTCTCCGGGCACAGGAGAGAGGTCCAGGCCTCCGGCCTGCTGAAAATATGTAAACTGCGTAATCTCCATGCCATCGAGCCATACCTCCCAGCCAAGCCCCCAGGCGCCAAGAGTAGGCGACTCCCAGTCGTCTTCGACGAACCTGATATCATGCAGAAGGGGGTTTATGCCAAGGGCCTCGAGGCTTCTAAGGTATACATCCTGTATGTTATCAGGCGATGGTTTCAGTATCACCTGAAACTGATAATAGTGCTGAAGCCTGTTGGGATTCTCTCCGTAGCGTCCGTCCGTGGGCCGACGTGAAGGCTGAACATAAGCGGCCTTCCACGGCTCGGGGCCAAGAACCCTCAGAAAAGTAGCGGGATGAAAGGTGCCGGCTCCCATCTCCATATCATAGGGCTGCGTAAGAAGACAGCCCTCTTCGGCCCAGAACTTCTGAAGATTTAAGACAAGGTCCTGAAGATAGATCATGCGTTTTTTACCTTCCTTTAGAAAAAAAACTGTTATTTTAAGATATTAGGGCTTTAATAAGCTCCGGCATTGATGTTCTGCATCTGCTCCATGAAGTTCTTGGTCTTAAGACCATGACCAAGGCGTATCTTTATAAAGGTATCAAGGAGGGGCCCGGCCTCTTCTGTGAAAAGTGGACCCGGCCTCAGCCTGTGCAGCTTATCGGGGGCCATCCTCTCCGCGGCCTGAAGAAACCGCGCCGTGCCTGCGCTGAGGGTTACGGCCTTCTCGCCCGCTCCGGCGCACCTGCGGCATAGCAGCCCCCCTTTTACAGGGCTGAATCTAAACATCCGCCCTTCCTCGGGGTTTGATACCACATAGCCGCAGGAGACGCAATCTGTAAAGCCCGGCATATAACCAAGAAGAGAGAGCAGCTTTACCTCAAAAAATCTACAGAGCAGATGGGTCTCAGCTCCTTCGTTCATAAAGGTGAGAAAACTCTTCAAGAGGCTGAATACCTCGGACTGTGAGTCCCCGGAGCGAGTAAAGGCCCCCGTAAGCTCGACAAGGTAACAGGCCGCCGTGAAGATCTCCACATCGCCGCGAAGTCCGTCAAAGCCGTTAATAAGGGCCGCGTCCTCTACCCTTAGGAGCTCGCTCTTCTCGCTGTAATGAAAAAAGAGTTTTATACAAGAAGCCGGCTCAAGCCTGCCCACGAACCTCTTTCTGCTCCTCCTCGCCCCCTTTGCTATGCCCTTTACCTTGCCGAAATCCTTTGTACAGAAGGTAATTATGCGGTCGGACTCGCCTAGGTCAAATGACTCAAGTATAATGGCCTCTGTATCGTAATGCCCCCTCTTCATAAAAGCCCCATCTTTATAAAGACGGTAGCAAGGCCCAGAAAGCTCAGAAACCCTCCGATATCCGTGCATGTAGTAACAAAGATACCCGCTGATATCGCGGGATCAACCTTGAACCACTTCAGAAGCAGCGGTATAAAGGCGCCGGTGAACCCGGCGATAATAAGGTTGGATATCATGGCCAGGAATATGAGCAGACCTACAGCGGGCCCCGCGCCAAGGAGATAGGCTATAAGAGCGGCTCCGAGGCCTATGAGCAGGCCGTTAAAAAAACCTACCGTAACTTCTTTAAAGAGTATGCGCCGCGCGTCTTTTAGTTCAAGCTCACCGAGGGCAAGGCTTCTGACGAGCACCGTTATGGTCTGAGTACCGGCGTTACCGCCCATGCCGGCCACAACTGGCATAAGCACGGCGAGTATGACAAGTTTTTCAATGGTTCCGGCAAAGACCTTTACCACCGAAGCGGCGAGAAAGGCTGTTCCGAGGTTTACTATTAGCCATGGAATCCGCATCTTGATGGAACGGACCGGAGAGTCCGCTATCCTCTCCTCCTTATTAAGGCCCGCCATACGGTAAAAGTCCTCGTAGATCTCCTCTTCTATAACATCAACTACGTCGTCAACGGTAATCCTGCCTACAAGCACACCCTGCCCGTCCACGACAGGTAGAGAGAGCAGGTCATAGCGCTCAAATAACCTTGCCACCTCTTCCTGGTCCACATCAGTTGTCACCTGTATGGGCTCGCTATCCATAATCTCGGAGATACGCACACTCGGCGCCCCCAGGATAAGCCTTGCGATAGGCAAAACCCCTGTAAGCCTGCCGCGTGCATCCACTACGAAAATATTTGTTATATTCTCCATGCCTGCGCTTTTTTTTCTAACCTTCTCAATGCCCTGCTCAGCCCTATCATCGCCGAGTACGGCGACAAGCTCGGCCTGCATCTTTCCGCCTGCCGTATCATCGGGGTACACGAGGAGCCTCTGAACATCAATAGCATCCTCTACATCAATTCCGTCAAGGACCTGCCGCGCGTCCTCAGCGGGAAGTTCAGAGATGATATCAGCGGCATCATCAGTCTCCATCTCATCAACGACTTCGATAAGACGCTCGGGCTGAAGAGAATCAAGAAGCTTCTGCCTCTGATGCTCATCAACGTCAAGGAGGACCTCAGAGGCCATGACGTTTGTAAGGAGTTTAAAGAACTCCATGGCCTCCCTGTCATCAAGGCCCTGAAAAATCCTGCCCACATCAGAGGCGTGCAGGTCCTTAACAAGCTGCTTGATGGCATCGCTCTGGCGCGCGCCGAGCAGGTCTTTAAACTCGTCTACATGAGTTTTTTTAATCTCAGTGGTCATATTCTGCCTGTAAAAAAAAAGAGGGTCTTTAATCCCTACCCTCGCAATACTTATAAAAAAAACTTTCCTTAAGCCTCTTAATCGCTATCATAAGCGGACAAAGGTAGAATTTAATTTTTGATTTTAGGAAAAAAGACTGTAATTTAAAAAATTAACACAGACAAAAAAGGCAAGTCAACATTAATTCAAGAAGACCTCAACGAAGACGATGGCTGCAGAGGCATATGGTCAGGGGATTATCTTACAACGAGGATAGCTCCGGTAACTGCGCGCAGCACATACTCGGCCGTACTGCCGAGGACAAACTCAAGCACCCTGGAGCGGTGGGTGGCGCCCAGAAAGAGCATATCGTGGCCACTTTCCCTGTAGTATTTTTCTATCTCCAGCGAGGCCTCGCCCTTAAGCTCCTTAAAAACAGCCTTAATATCATATGATTTAAGGTAATCCATGGCATCGACAAGGTGTTTATCGGCATCCCCCGCCGCACCCACTGAGGCTACGGAAAGCATGCTTTTTGTCACCTTGGCAAGCTCCGCCGCGATTCGCATGGCATCGGCGGCGTTATCGCTTCCATCATAAACAAGGAGAGGATTCTTAACGGGTTTAAACTTTCCGGGAGCGATAAATACAGGCACAGGACTTTTTCTGATCACTCCCTCGGTAACAGAACCGAGCATACCCGTATCAAATGCCTCATTATCGCCCTTTCGACCCATTACAACCAGGTCGGCGAGCCTGGCGTGCGTGCAGATTTCCGCGGCTACAACCCCGGAACTTAAGATGGTATCCGCCGGCACCTTGGCCTTCATACACCTGGCCTTAAAATCCGAGAGTATGAGCTCTCCTTTTTGCCCAAGGGTCTCTCTCATCTTATCGGAGAAGTTAACAATGGGCTCCAAACCCATGGAAGAGGTAAGATCGTAAAGAAAGGGGCCTTCCAGCAATACCCTGTCAGCGACAAAGATTCCCTTCACACCGGCCTTGAAGATGCCTGCCAGCCAGAGAGCGTATTCAGCGGCAGCCGCGCTGTTATTAGAGCCATCAAGAGCTACAAGAATATTTTTAATCATATGAGCACCGGTTTACCTGAAGGTATGGACATCACCTCAATGTCCCCGTTCTTGAGGACAACCTTAAAGAGATCTCCATCCTTCCAACTAAGTGTTAAAGGCACCTTTACCTTCTCGTCTATATGACGTTTAAGAAACCTCGCGCCGTATTTTTTACTGTACCCCGACTCCACAAGGGCCTCTACGGCATCGTCATCCACGCTTAAGTCCTTGCCGAACTCCCTCAGGCTCTCCCTGATGCCGTTGATGTACCTGAGAGTCAGCTCATGCACCTCCTCGCGCGTAAGGGGATTAAAGACTATAATATCATCTATGCGGTTAAGGTACTCGGGAGAAAAAGTACTCTCAAGGTCCTTCATGATATCCCTCTTAAGGGCCTTTACGTTCTGCCCCTCGGGCATAAAACCCAGAGGCCTTACATATTTTTTAAATATCTCGGCGCCGATGTTGCTGGTCATAATGATAACCGTATCGCTGAAATAAATTCTCTTGCCGCGCCCGTCTGTAAGCCAGCCCTCGTCAAAGACCTGCAAAAAGAGGTTAAGCACATTGGGGTGGGCCTTCTCCACCTCATCAAGAAGAACAACGGAGTAGGGGTTTTCACGCACAGGGTTTGTAAGAAGCCCGCCGCGCTCAGAGCCCACTATGCCGCGCGGCATGCCGAGAAGCTTGTCAATGGCGATGCCTCCGTCTTTGTACTCGCTCATATCAAGGCGTATCATCTTTTTCTCATCGCCGAATAAAAACTCCGCGAGGCTTCTCGCAAGCTCAGTCTTACCAACGCCTGTTGGCCCGAGAAAGAGCAGCACACCGTCGGGACGGGAGTAATTTTCTTTTAACGGCCCCTTGTTTAAGCGTAATCTGCGGGCAAGCGCCGTGATGGCCTCGCTCTGGCCTACGAGCCTGCCCGCGAGTTCCTTCTCCATACTCTTGAAACGCTCCGTAGTATCTCGGAAGATCATATCCGCAGGTATCTTTGTATCCTGAGATATGACCTCTATTACATCAGAAGAGAGAACAGGCTCACCGGGGCGGTTTATCTCCACCTTTACACAGGCCGTATCAAGCCAGCCTATGACCTTATCAGGCATCTTAAGGCTCCGCATATACCTCTTGCTCATCCCGAGCGCCGTGTCTATGGCGCTCTCGTCAAGAGTAACGGAGTAGTTTTTCTCAAGCCTCTGTCTGATGCCGTAGAGTATCTTTCTGGTCTCATCAGCAGAGGGCTCATCTACGTTAACAAGGCGAAAACGCCTTGCCAGGGCCTCGTCCTCGGCGATAAACTCCTTATACTCCGAGAGCGTAGTGGCCCCTATTACCTGCACCTCGCCGCGGGCGAGGTTGGATTTAAGGATATTGGCCGCGTCAGAGGGCACACCCATGGCACTGCCCGCCCCTATCAGGGTATGGGCCTCGTCGACAAAGAAGATTATGTTCTTTCTCTCCTTTATCTCCTTGATTATCTTCTCAATCCTGTCCTCGAACATACCGCGGAAGATTGTACCCGCCACAATGGAGTTCATCTGTATATTGACGATGTGCTTATCCCGAAGCCTCTTGGGAACTGTATCAGGGGCTGTCTCGATGCGCCTTGCAAGGCCCTCTACAACGGCGGTCTTACCTACGCCGGGCTCACCGACGACCATTACTGAGTTGGAACGCTCCACATGACAGAGTATCTCAATTACCTGGTCTATCTCTTTATCTCTTCCTATAATAAGGGGAAGCTTATCAAAGCGTGCGAGTTTATTGAGGTTTACGGCGAAGTGCTTGAGGTTGGGAGGAAGTTCGTATTTTTTTAGGAGCTCTTCCTTGAGCTCTTCCTTGCTGCGCACCTTCACGGAAATTCGGCGCATCACGTAATCACGGTCAAGGCCGAAGCTCCTGAAGACCTTTGCGGGAAGGCTGTTATTCTCCTGAAAGATAGCTATAAAAAGGTCCGTGGGGCTAATCTCTTCCCTGCCCCAGCGGTAGGCCTCTTCTCTTGCTATTCTAAAGACGTTTTTTGTGGCGGGGGGTATCTTAATGCCAAAACCAATGTACTGATTTGTGACGTTCAGGTGTTCGTTAAGAAAACTTATGACATGGCTGGAGTCGAGGTTAAGGTCTTCCATAACCTCTCTGAAGAATACCTTCTCAACCATTGAGAAGGCCATAAAGAGGTGCTCAACACCGAGGTAGTAATGTTCCCGCTTCTTACTCTCCTCAAGGGCAAGGTCAAGGACCCTCTCGGCCTTTGCCGAAAGTTTTTCTCTCATAGTCTCAAGTTCGGTCATCAGGGCTCCTTAAGTGGCTGCCGTGGAATCTTGACTCCCTTATCCGCCGTGGCATCTAAGCCTGCGGATAAAAATTCACCAGAAAGATTATAACGTAAAACCTAAAAAAATTCCCCTTTATTTTACCATAACCCCTTTCTCGGCTCATAGGCGTTGAGGCTCTCAAACTCAGTGATAAGCTCCTCTGACTTCTTATCAATGGATTTGGGCAGGGTTATATGTATCTCACAGTACTGATTTCCATGAGCCCCGCGCGAGGTCGCTACCCCCTTTGCGCGAAGCCGGAGCTTGCGCCCGCCCTGCGTACCGGGTGATATCTTTATCCTCGCGTGCCCTGATATCGTAGGTACTTCTATCTCGGCGCCAAGCAAGGCCTCGCCGATGGTCACGGGGACATCAATGTATATATCATTACCTTTTCTCTTAAAATACGGATGTTTACCAACGGTAGTTATGATAAAGAGGTCGCCGTAAGGTCCGCCGTCATAACCCTCATTACCCTTGCCCGCTACCCTTACACGCGCGCCGTCGCTGATACCGGCGGGAATCTTTATGGTAATCTTCTCACTGGCGCCGCTCTGCCGTCTTACCGTTACCTTAATCTCCGCGCCGCGTACGGCCTGTAAAAAATCAAGGTTTAACCTGTACTCAAGGTCCTCGCCTCTTCTCGGCCCCCGGCGTCTGGGGCCGCCCATGCCGAATATCTCGCCGAAGATATCCTCAAAACCGCCTCCCCCTACGCCGCCGCCGCCAAAACCCCCGAAACCGCCCATGCCGCCACCGCCCCCCGGGGGCCAGCCTCCGGGGCCGCCCGGGCCGCCCGCTCCGCCGGGAACCCTGCCCGTAAGGTCGTAGTCCTCTTTTTTCCTGGGGTCGCCAAGGACTGAATATGCCTCGTTTATCTCCTTGAACTTTTTCTCCATGGCCTTGTCGCCGGGATGCAGATCAGGGTGATATTTTCTTGCCATACCACGGTAGGCCTTTTTTATCTCTTCAGCAGAGGCGTCTCTACTTACACCGAGTGTCTCATAAAAATCCTTTACGGCCATTTATCAACTCTCATTCGTTAAATATAAATAAAATGTAAGAAAAAAAAAGAGGGGGGAGCTGGACGGCTAAAAGCAGAACAGTTACCCCCCCTTAAAGGGAAAGATATCATCTTGTGAAGAGAAAGACAAGTTTACCGGGCGGCGCTTTCTCCGCCCTCGTCCGCACTCTCTCCGGCGCTGCCGGCATCCTCGTCCACGACCTCGGCGTCGACTACATCGCCCTCGGGGCCGGCTCCTTCCGCGCCGCCGGGTGCGCCCTCGGCACCCTCGGCCTGACCCGTAGCAGAGGCCTCTTTGTACATCTGCTCAGCCAGTTTATGCGAGGAGCTGTTTATCTTCTCCAACGCAGCCTTCATCTCATCAACGGTCTTATCGCCCTCAAGGGCGGTCTTGCCCTCGGCCAGAGCCTCTTCGACGAGTTTGGCGTCTTCGGCGGAGATCTTCTCTCTATTTTCATTCAAGAGTTTCTCCGTGGAGTAGACAAGGCTGTCGAGCTGATTTCTCATATCAATGCGGGCCTTCTTGTCCTTATCCTCATCGGCATGGGCCTCGGCCTCTTTGACCTTGGCTTCAACCTCATCAGAAGATAGGCCGCTGGAAGCGGTAATGGTAATGTTCTGCTTCTTATGAGTGGCCTTATCCTCTGCCGATACGTTAAGTATACCGTTGGCATCTATATCAAAGGTCACCTCTATCTGAGGCACGCCGCGCGGGGCGCTCGGCACGCCTATAAGGTGAAACTTTCCAAGCGTACGGTTATCGGCAGCCATCTGACGCTCGCCCTGCAGCACATGTATTTCCACCTGCGTCTGGTTGTCGGCGGCGGTAGTAAAGGTCTCTTTTTTCTTCGATGGTATCGTGGTATTTCTCTCAATAAGCGTGGTCATAACGCCGCCAAGGGTCTCAAGGCCGAGGCTAAGAGGGGTAACATCAAGAAGTACGACGTCTTTTACATCACCTGCGAGCACGCCGCCCTGAATGGCCGCGCCTATGGCAACAACCTCATCGGGGTTAACGCCCTTGTGGGGCTCTTTACCGAAAAAGTTCTTCACAAAGTCATGTATGGCGGGCATACGCGTCATGCCGCCGACAAGGACTACCTCGTTTATATCCGAGGCGCTGAGCCCGGCGTCTTTAAGGGCAGCGGCGCAGGGGTCCTTGCTCCTCTTTACAAGGTCCTCAACAAGCTGGTCGAGCTTGGCCCTTGATAGCCTCATGACAAGGTGCTTGGGTCCCGAGGAATCTGCCGTGATAAAGGGCAGGTTTATCTCTGTCTCAGAGGTGCTCGAGAGCTCTATCTTGGCCTTTTCCGCGGCTTCTTTAAGCCTCTGCAGGGCCATCTTATCCTTGGAGAGATCAACTCCCTGGTCTTTTTTGAACTCCTCTGTAAGCCAGTCTATGATGCGCTGGTCAAAGTTATCACCGCCAAGATGGGTATCGCCGTTAGTGGCCTTTACCTCGAATACACCGTCTCCCACCTCAAGTATGGAGACATCAAAGGTACCGCCGCCAAAGTCATAGACAACGATCATCTCTTCTTTTTTCTTGTCCATGCCGTATGCAAGCGATGAGGCAGTGGGCTCGTTTATTATACGCTTTACATCAAGGCCAGCTATCTTTCCTGCGTCTTTAGTGGCCTGACGCTGCGCGTCATTAAAGTAAGCGGGCACGGTAATAACGGCCTCTGTAACGGTCTCGCCGAGGTAGGCCTCGGCGGCCCTCTTGAGCTTTTGCAGTATTACGGCCGATATCTCAGGCGGAAGATACTCTTTGCCCATGTTATTGGATTTGACGGCAGCCCGTCCCTGAGCGTCCTTGATGGCCTTATAGGGGACCATCTTCATCTCTTCATTAACCTCGTCGAATTTACGGCCCATGAAGCGTTTTATGGAGAATATGGTGTCTCCGGGGTTGGTAACGGCCTGACGCTTGGCCACCTGCCCGACGAGGGTCTCCTTATCTTTTGTAAAGGCTACGACAGAGGGGGTAATGCGGCTGCCCTCCTCGTTGACTATTACCTTGGGCTCTCCGGCCTCCATTACCGCTACAACGGAGTTCGTTGTGCCAAGGTCTATTCCTATTATCTTTCCCATTACCTTCCTCCTTGATCCTCTTTTTTTATTTTAAAAATCCTTTGTATCCGATAGACGTAAAACTCTATGAAGTCTCTGTCATACCCGCAATCTGAGCACCCTGCACGGGCCTGCTTTCTGTAATGTAGGGTCAAGGGCCTTTAATGTCAAGGCAGCGAGGTGATTTTGGTCTTAATTGGTCTTAAGATGTCTTGATAGAGCGTAATATGGGACAAAAAAAGGGTAGGCTGATTTAAAGAACGGAAAAGGAGGGATTCAACGGGCCGTTAAGGGGGTGGATGATAAAGGGAGGTAAGGTACAGCTACAGGGATCGTTTGGCAATCAAAAATCTTCGAGGGGGATAAAGAAAACGATGAGAGGCAAGAGTTGGGGGAGGAAGCTACAGAGGCCAATGGGCAATTAAAAATCTTCGAGGAGGGGTAAAGGAAACGATGAGAGGCAAGAGTTGGGGGAGGAAGCTACAGAGGCCAATGGGCAATTA
>JBHHUP010000042.1:0-14526 GCA_046753845.1 Thermodesulfobacteriota bacterium | reverse complement strand
AAGACAAAGAAAACCAAACCGGGAATCAACCTTAATACCTCTAAACCTGCACCAGGCCTCCCGCGTAACATAAAAAAAAGACAATAAAAAAGGAGGAGCCGAAGGCCCCTCCTTTTTTATACTGGTAGGATATTAAGAATTAAGGAAGTGTTACAAGAGTCATGGAACCGTCAAAAGACAGAGTGGAGGTATTAGGCAAGGCTTGAGCGTTCAGCATGGTGGAGTGCAGTACTACACTACCGGCCGTAAGAGTCATGTCACCGCTGTCAAAGGCTACATTATTGGACTTCAGATAACCACCGGCAGTAAGCTTGGCCTCGGTATCGACTGTAGCAGCCGGGAAATCCGTAAGATAAGCCTGCGCAGCCGTGTAAGCGTTCTTGGAGTCGGAATCAAGCTCCGTCTTGTAAGCCCTCAGTCTGTACTTCGTAAACTGAGGTATAGCTATGGCCGCCAAAATAGCGATGATTGCCACGACTATGAGGAGCTCGACGAGTGTAAAACCGCCGCGGTTTTCTCTGAACTTTGTAACTGCTGTGTTGATTGACATGTGTTTCCTCCTTAGGTTGTTTTTACGTTTTTTTAATCTTGATTGATACAAACGTCATCTTGCATGGATATAATGCAAGTGCCGTGCCAAATAATAAACACTGAAAAAACAGTAGGTTACAATGCAAGGTTTTAAAGGAAGGAACTCAAAGTGACGTTTTTTGTCAACTCTTACGCACTTTTTAGTCTTTTTTACCCTCTTCTTTAAGTAAGGCTGAGATAGCTGACGCCTTCTTCTGCTTCTTTTTCTCTTGAAGCATCCTGGATAAATTCAACAAGACCTTTTCATATGAGGGATCCATTGCCATGGCACGTCTGTAATACCCTGCTCCCTCATCTATTTTGCCGGACTCAAAGAGAGTATTACCGAGATAATAAAAGAGATCGCCGCGTTTTTTATCATCATCGGCTAAAAACACGGCCTTCTTCAAGTTCTCTTCTGCGCAGCTGAGTCTGCCAAGCTTAAAACAGGCCCTTCCAAGGACTTTCAGCCCCGGAAACTCCGCCTTGTCATCGGCAAGTCTTATGTATTTACGGAGAAGGCGCACTGAATCCTCATAATTTTTATTATCAAAGTATGTAAGGCCAAGGGCAAGATAGCTGCGCTTAAAGTTCTTATTTATTTTTATAGAGGTCTTAAAGGCTATAATGGCCTCATCGCGTCTTCCGGCATTGCCAAGGGCCAGACCAAGGTCATAATAAATAAAACTATCCCTCTCTGCGGCAGCCGCCGTCTGTAACTCCTTAACGGCCCGTATCTTATGCTCCTTACCCTCGAACTCACCGAGAAGCAGCCCCATAAGCCTGTGAGGATAGGCATAAGTCTTGCCCTCAACTCCGTCGTCAATGGAACTCATAACAGACTCCAGCCCCTTTTCCATGAGCAGACGCTCTTTCTTACCCTTTGGCAGCGGGTATTTTTTATCTACAGAGCATGGCGTAAATGAGAGTCCCTTATTTTTTATAATATCACCGTAGCCGCTATCCTTTTTAAGATAAAGGGCCGAGAGGTTGTCAAAGACCACCGGAGACCACTCAGCTGACTCATAAAGCACCTTACACAGAGGCTGTTCAAGCTTAACAAGGGCCATGGTTATACCGTACTCACTGCTGAGTCTGCCCCAGCCCTCTTTTGTCTCCCCGTGCCTTGACTTCCAGTAAAAAAGCGGCGAGTACACCGTAGGCGTCCTGCCGTCAATGAAGACCTTGAGCTCGGGATAATTAAATGTAAGGTATCCGCCAAAGTCGTAGTAGTTATAGATATTTCCCTTAAGAGCGTTGTCTCTTAAAAATTTTACGCTTCCAACGGGATACTCATTAGCCCGCAGCCCTATGCCTATCCTGCTGATAAAGGCGCCGTCCCTTAAGAGAAGGCCCATGAGTATGGATATAAAGAGGGCCAGGATAAACCCTCCTCTGCGGAGCCATTCGGTCTCCACCTTGCCGCGGCCCTCTAAATAAGCCGTAAGGTTAAAGGCTATGACAGGCGCCGCGAAAAAGGCGAACTGCCCTACCCATCGCGCGTGGCTTATCGCCATGTACAGGGCGCCGAAAAAAAGCATCACGTCTCTTGTCTTCAGAGCCCGCCGGTTAAGTGCGAGTGAGATAAGCCCCATATAGACAAGTACCCTGAAGGCAAAATAATTTACCGGAACCGGGTTAAGATAAAAGAAGAGGTCCACAAAGGGCAGCCTCGCCCACTCGCTTATGTGACGAAGAGCGTCGCTGTTAACTCCGCCCTGATGGATAAAGGGGAATATGGCAAGCTTAACTCCATAGGGGTTAATCAGAGTTACAAAAGGCAGGATAAGGGCAAGAATCAGAAGCCTTTTTTTCGCCCTTACAACTCCGGCAAATCCCTTAAAACCGAGTCTTAAAAAGACATCTATAAACTCGCCCGATGCATAACCCCATACAATAAAGACCCCCAGTATGGCGCTTGAGTGAATATTTACCCATAGAAGCTGAAGAGGCAGGATAAGAAAAATATAAGGAAAAGACTCCCGTCTCTCGTTGAGATTAAGAATAAGCAGGTATACCGATATTAAGAGAAAACCAAAGAGATGGGGCCTTATAAAGAGACGGGGATTGGCGCAGGCAAGGCTGAGTATAAGTAAGAGGGGTAAAAGCCATAGCCTCTTTGCGCCAACAAGCTTTATATTAAAGAACATGGCGCCGAATATGGCAAAGGTAAGAAGAAGCTGAAGAATATATAACCCCGTCCAGCCGCCAAGGTAAGTGTAAAAGCCATGGGCTATGACCTGAAAACCCCAGGTAAAGTCAATCCACTGCACTCCACTGAAAGTATAACTCAGCGGGTCGGTAAGCGGAACCCTGCCGTGCTCTACTATCCAGGCGCCCGTCCTCAGGGCCCAGAATATGTCGGAGTCCCAGTGCTGTATCTGCGTGGCGCCGAGGACAATAAAAAAGGCCCCCCATAGAAGGACCAGGATTGCGCATAAAATCTCGGAACCTTTAGTCTTCGTGTATCTCATATTTACTGATCTTATACCTCATGGACCTGAAAGAGAGCCCGAGAAGCTCGGCGGCTTTTTTCTTGACGCCTCCGGCCTTCTTCAGGGCGTTGGATATTATCTCCTTCTCAATATCCTCCACAGTCTTCTCAATGTCAAGCCCGTTATCAGGAACTTCAAGATCGTAACCGAAAGACATGCCGGCAGCGTTACTTAAAAGTGAGGACGGCAGGTTATCGAGGTTAAGCATATCAGTAGTGGAAAAGGCCACGGCCCTCTCAATTATATTCTCCAGCTCACGCACATTACCGGGGTAGTGAAAACCCATGAGCCTCTCCATCGCGTCCTTTGAGACAGTCTTTACTGACTTATTATGAGCGGCAGAGTACTTTCCAAGAAAGTGCTCGGCAAGAAGCGGTATATCCGACCTTCTCTCGCGAAGCGGGGGCAGCTCGACATGAATAACATTAAGTCTGTAAAAGAGGTCTTCGCGAAACCTGCCGGCGCGTACCTCGGCATCTACGAACTTATTCGAAGCGGCTACAATCCTGAGCTCAACGGAGAAGTCCTCTTCACCGCCTACCCTGCGGAAAGTACGCTCCTGTAAAAAACGCAGCAGTTTAACCTGCAGCCTGAGGGGCATCTCCGTAATCTCGTCAAGAAACAGCGTGCCTCCGTCGGCCTGCTCGATAAGCCCCTCCTTATCCGCCACGGCGCCTGTAAAGGAGCCCTTCATGTGGCCGAAGAGCTCGCTCTCCATGAGGTTCTCAGGTATGGCCCCGCAGTTTATCGCTACAAAACGCGAGTTCAGCGGGTCGCCCTCTACATGTACGGCCCGGGCCACGAGCTCTTTGCCTGTGCCGGACTCACCGGTGATAAGAACGCTGGCCTTTGTCGCGGCTACACCCTTAATTATCCTGAATATATCGGCCATAACCGGGCTCTGGCTCACAATGCTCTCAACACCGGACTTTGCCTTTACATGCTGCTTTAACCGGCGGTTCTCAATATGAAGAGCACGATACTCAAGGGCCTTGCTGATGTTTATCTTTATCTCATCAATATTAAATGGCTTTGTAAAGTAATCATAGGCCCCGGCCTTCATGGCGTCAATTGCCGTATCAACTGAGGCGTAGGCAGTTATCATAATAACGGGCGCCTCTTCATCAATTGCCTTTAACTCCTTCAATAGCTCAACACCGTCCATGCCGGGCATGCGGAGATCGGTAATCACAAGGTCAAAGGGATTGGCGCGGCAGTAAAGAAGGGCCCTCTTTGCCGTGGGAAAGCTCATAACAGAATAACCGCTCCTTCGAAGAAGTATCTCCAGAAAGGATCTCATGTCCTGTTCGTCATCAACTACGACAATCTTACTCTTTTGCTTTTTATTATCGGCCATGACAGTTAGAAATCTCCACGTTGTTAATTCACGTACTCTTTATGAGGCTCATTCTCACGGTAACTTGGCGACTTGACCTCCGGGGCGTTTTGCTGAAGCAGCGGCAGGGAGACTGTAAACTTACTGCCCTCTCCCGGCGCACTCGTAACCACAATGGAGCCTCCGTGACTCTGAATAATACTATGGGCTATAGCAAGACCAAGTCCCGTGCCGTTTTCCCGCGTGGAATAAAAGGGATCAAAAATCTTCTTTATCGCCGAGTTCTCCATGCCGCGGCCCGAGTCCGAGATCTCAATATGCACAAGAGGACGTCCCTCTCCTGCGGAGTCGCCCGAAGAAGAAGAGCTTACCGTTATTGCTCCGCCCTTTTTATCGATGGCATTAACGGAGTTAATAAATATATTCCAGAATACCTGTCCGAGCTGCCTGGCGTCGCCCTCAATGGAAATCATATCATCAATACGGTTCTCTATCGTAATACCCGAGGCCTCGGCGGAGTTTCCAAGAAGAAGTATCTTCTCTTTAATCACCTCGCTTAGATTCACAATTCCGCGCTGCTGAGGAGCAGGGCGGGCAAAGAGGAGAAAATCCGTAATAAGTTCATTCAGCCTCTCGGTCTCACGGAGCACTATCTCCATAAGCGATAAGTCGTCGCCCTGTAGAGAGGCCTGTTCTCTTAAGACCTGAATAGAGCCGCTTATAGAGGCCAGAGGGTTTCGTACCTCATGGGCGATACCAACGGATATCTCACCGAGGGCTTTTAGCTTTTCTGCCCTTCTAAGCTGATCTTCCATGGAGCGTAGTTTTGATAGATCCTGAAAGATGATAATATGCTCGTCCTTGTCATCACTGCCGCGGGAAAACCTGAAACCAATAAAAACATCATCACCACCCTTGGTCTTTACCATCTTCTCAAGGCGGAACTTTCCCTCGGGAATAACGCTGTCAGTAGTAAAAGTATCAGGAAAAAGCTCATCTACATCCCTGTTGTAAACATCAAGGAGAGAATAACCTGAGATTATCTCAGCGGATCTGTTAAAAGACGTAATCCTCGATCTATCGTCAACAGTCATTATGCCGCTCGCTATATTTTCCACTATGTATTTATTGAGCCTTGAGAGTTTATCAAAATCAATAGTCTGCTCCTCAAGCCGCCTCTCAACTCTCTCCGTCTTTCTCGCAAGGTAACCCGTCAGAAGGGCAACAAGAAAGTAGGCCATGATGTTGGTGACTATGGTGGTAATGGCCTCATCCCATCTGTGATTAAAATACAATGGGAACATCTTATACGGCGCCGGCAGCAGCGAATAAAAATCAAGGTCTATGAGCACACCGTAGGATATACTCGCTAAAGATGCCGCGTAGTAGCCGCCCCTCTTGGAGAGCATTATAGAGGCGCCGATAATGCTGAGAAAATAAAGAACCTGGAGGTAACTCTCCATACCCCCTGTAACATATACCGTGACAGTAATGATAGCGATGTCAACGGTGACCTGCAGATATATGAAGAGGCGCAGGTTTTTCACCCATTTGATGCTAAGGGCGTAGATAATGGTAACTATACCGATTAAGACAACAATGGCGTATAGCGGATAGGGGTTCAGGTTGGAAAATGAATACTGCCTCACCTGAAACCACGTGGTTACCCCGAGAAAAACAAGGGCAAGCAGGGCCCTCAGAAACATCAGCACAAGAACCTTGTTCTTGAGGGCCTTTTTAGCTTCTTCTTCCATGATTAATTCGCTGTTGTCTTAACCGCTTGTAACACCGGCTATCTGGAATATCGGCAGGTAGAGCGCGATGACAAGTCCGCCAACGGCTATACCGAGAAAGGCCATGAGCATAGGCTCTATGAGCGAGGTCATGGCCTCTACGGCTACGTCTACCTCTTGCTCATAAAAATCGGCAATCTTGCCGAGCATGGCGTCAAGGGCGCCTGTGGTCTCACCTACGGCTATCATCTGAGTAACCATACCCGGGAAGACCTTACACTCAATAAGGGGCTCGGCAAGGGTCTTACCCTGACTGAGGCTTTCCTTTGAGGTCATGATAGCCTTTTCCACAACGGCGTTTCCCGCTGTCTTTGATACGATTTCCATGGCCTCGAGTATGGGCACACCGCTTGATATCATGGTGCCGAGTGTACGGGTAAAACGGGCGGTAGCGGTTTTTCTGAGCAGATCACCTATAACAGGAGCCCGCAGAAGCAGACCGTCTATAAACATTCGCCCCTTCTCTGTCTTATGGGCCCTGTTGATAAATACAGCTATCCCGACAATGGCGCCTATGAGTATGTACCAGTAATTCTGTAAAAATTTACTCATCATCACAACGACCTGCGTGGGAGCGGGAAGGGCCTGGCCAAAATCAGCGAACATATTCTCGAAGATAGGCACGACAAATACCAGAAGTCCCGTCACAACAAGCGAAGCAATGACGATAACGACCGCCGGGTAAGTCATGGCGCCTTTTATTTTACTCTTGAGCTGCTCGTTCTTCTCAAGAAAAATAGCGAGCCTGTTAAGTATGGTATCAAGGATACCTCCGACCTCTCCTGCGTTAACAAGGTTGACAAATAGTGAGTCAAAGACCTTGGGGTGTTTTCCAAGGGCGTCGGAGAAGGTAGAGCCGCCCTCTACGGCGATCTTTACCTCAACGAGTATCTTCTTGAACTCGGCGTTATCGTGCTGAGACGATAGTATATCAAGGCATTGTACGAGGGGAAGCCCTGCGTCTATCATGGTAGCAAACTGTCTTGAGAATATCGCCAGGTCCTTTGTGCTTATTCCCTTTGAGAGACCAGGAATATTGATACTGTTAAGGGTGGCATAAAGGCCTTTTTTCTGAGTCACAGATACGGGAATTATGTTCTGCCGCCTGAGTGATGCCGTGGCCTGCGCAAGATTTCCGGCGGCAAGCTCACCTTTTTTAAATATACCTCCAGAGGTCTTTCCCTTATAAACAAATGTAGCCATCTTTACCCTCCCCTTGTCATTGAAGTCCTGAGCCCGCCGGCCCCTGCGGACTGAAGCATCTGCTGCAGCTCATCAGGCGACTGACTGCGGCCCGCGGCCTCTTCAAGAGAAATAGTTCTCTGAAGATACAAGTTCAGCAAGGACTGATTCAGCGTCTGCATGGCGAATTTGGATTGACCTACCTGCATCTGCGAGTAAATCTGATGTATCTTATCCTCTCTTATGAGGTTTCTTATAGCCGAGTTGGGGACCATTACCTCCATGGCAAGCACCCTGCCCTTGCCATCGGCCTTTGGTATAAGTATCTGCGAGAGCACGCCTTCGAGAACAAATGAGAGCTGAGTTCTTACCTGCTGCTGCTGAGCGGCGGGAAAGACATCGATTATCCTGTTTATTGTCTGCATACTTGAGTTTGTGTGCAGCGTGGCAAAGCATAGATGACCTGTCTCTGCGATACGAAGGGCCGCGTCAATGGTATCTGTGTCTCGAAGCTCGCCGAGAAGAACTACATCAGGGTCCTGACGGAGAACATATTTCAGCGCCTGCTTGTATGACTGCGTATCGTAACCCACCTCACGCTGATTAACGAGGGCGCGCTGCGATGTGTGCAGATACTCGATAGGGTCTTCTATGGTGACTATATGCTCATATCGTTCTCTATTGATGCTGTCCACCATAGATGCAAGCGTAGTGGATTTACCGCTGCCCGTGGGGCCCGTTACAAGAACAAGACCACGGGGTTTTCTGCAGAGGGTCTCTACCACATTTGGTAGCCCGAGCTCCTTAAAGGTCATTATCCTGAAAGGTATGGCCCTGAAGACGGCGGCCACAGTGCCCCTCTGGATAAAAAGGTTGCCTCTAAAACGGCTTAGACCCTTTATGCCGAAAGAAAAATCCAGCTCGTTTCCCTCCTCGAACTGCTTCCTCTGCTGATCCGTAATTATGGAATAACAAAGGTTTTTTGTATCCACGCTGTTAAGGGGCGGTCCATCTACTGGAGAGAGCTTTCCAAGCGTCCTCATCCGAGGCGGTGAGCCGGCGGTTACATGCAGGTCTGAACCGCCTTTCTCAATGAGTTCTTTTAGCAGTTCCTGAATAGAGTAAGAATCTGCACTTTCAACGGACATCTCATACTCCTTTTTTTTGGTCTTACAAAAAACCGTTACTGATGACGGTTCCTTTACTTACTAAGTTTAAAGGTTTAGTAAGGCAAGTGCTATGACTTAAGTTACAATGCCTCTCTATCCTACCCTCTTATATTGCGGACCAATTCTCACCGCCCGTAACACTTACATACCTTATCGGCTAAAAAGGACTTTTAAATCAGACAATCTTATTTACCGTCAAAAAAAAAGACCTTTTTAAGGACACAACCTCGCATTTAAATGATTATGAGAGTACTTCCCTTTACCTTTCTCTTAATCCGCCATGGTTACTCTGAGGATTTCTTCAAGGGTAGTCACCCCTTCCATGGCCTTGGTCACACCGCTCATCCGGAGAGTTTTCATGGACTCGCTTATAGCGGCCTTTTTGAGCTCTGCCGAGGAGGCGCCGTTAAGGACAAGTTCTTTTAAGGACTCGGAAAAAGGCATTACCTCGTAAAGGGCGATACGGCCCTTGAAACCCGTACCGTTACATGCGGCACAGCCTTTACCCGTATAAAAATCCGTGTTTTTAATCTCATCACTATCTATGCCCATGTCATTAAAGACCCTGAGGGGGACCTCTACCTTTTCCTGACAATCGGTGCAGATCTTCCTGGCAAGCCTCTGAGCAAGGATAAGGTTTGTGGCCGAGGCCACAAGAAAAGGCTCAATACCCATGTTGAGAAGCCTGTTAACAGTTGAGGGGGCATCATTGGTATGCAGGGTTGAGAGTACAAGGTGACCGGTAAGGGCCGCCTTAATGGCAATTTCAGCCGTCTCATAGTCACGAATCTCACCGACCATGATTATATCAGGGTCCTGACGGAGAAAACTCCGCAAGGAAGCAGCGAAGTTAAGGCCAATATCATCGTGCATCTGCACCTGATTGATACCCATGAGGTTAAACTCCACGGGGTCCTCTGCCGTGGATATATTATCTGTTATCTTATTTAGCTCCGATAGAGCGGAATAGAGGGTAGTTGTCTTGCCGCTGCCCGTAGGGCCCGTTACAAGGACAATACCCCAGGGTTTGTGAATAGCCTCTAAAAATCCGTCAAGGGCCGTCTGCTCAAAACCAAGTTTGGTCATATCGAGCTGAAGGTTGCTCTTATCAAGGAGCCTCATTACAACTTTTTCGCCGTAAAGAGTGGGCAGAACAGATACACGGTAATCCATCTCTTTACGTTTTCCCAGTTTGAGTTTTATACGTCCATCTTGGGGAAGGCGGCGCTCGGCGATATTAAGCTGGCTCATTATCTTTATTCTCGAGGCAATGGCGTTTTTCAGCTTTATGGGAGGTTTCATCACCTCATGAAGAACACCGTCAATCCTGTACCTTACGCGGAAGTGTTTCTCGTAGGGCTCTATGTGGATATCGCTGGCGCCTTTTTTAATAGCGTCGGTGAGGATAAAGTTAACAAGCCTTACAACAGGGGCCTCTTCCGTGGCTTTCTGAAGGTCCGAGACATCAAGGTCGTCCTCTTCCTGGACCACCTCCATATCATCATCGTCAAAGTCCGTAAAGACCCCTTCAAGGCCGTAGTCGTCGCTCTCATAAAAGTTGTCTATTGCGCTCTTAATAGCCTCCTCGGAGGCCACAAGGGGCTCTACGTTATATCCGGTAAGGAACTTGATATCATCAATGGCAAATATATTGGACGGGTCCGCCATGGCGATAACAAGTGTTGAACCCGTCCTGTTAATAGGCATGATATGATATTTTCTCGCCACCTCTTCAGGGACAAGTTTTATGACATCAGCGTCTACTTCCTCCTCCATGAGGTCTACCGTAGGGATGCCGTACTGTTTGCTGAGAAATTGAGTCAGATCCGCATCAGTTACAAAACCCAGCTTGGTGAGGTTAAAGCCAAGCCTTCCCCCGCCCTCTCTCTGGGCCTCAAGGGCCTTTGTGAGCTGGTCGTCTGATATGAGCTTTTCTTTTAGTAAGAGCTCTCCGAGCCTGTCTGTCATCATAATCGTATCAGGTGAATAAATTAATTATCCGGGATAGAATCTTATCTCATAATCGGTTTTGTTTTTGAATCCTCTTGGGGGAAAATCTGATTGTAAAGGGATATGCTTCCTTGTATGAAGGGACAGTAACGAATCATCTCCTATACAGTGACAATTATTGTCACCACAATAGTATATGAAATAAATTAAGCTGTCAAGTACTTTACGCTTATTTTTATAAATAATGCTATAGCACCTGATGATGGACTTCTAAGGGTTGCCGCCATAACAGAGGTAAACCCATTTTATATATGCTAAATTTTGTCACCTCCGCCGCATTCCGGCCCACTGGTTATTGCCGGAAGGATTATGCTGAACATGGCGCCGCCGCTGCTGAGATTTTTGGCCTCAAGGCGTCCGCCGTGTTTTTTTATTATACTCTCTGATATTGATAGCCCGAGCCCTACGTTAAGACCTCCGCCCTTGTCTTTTGTAGAAAAGAATGGGTCAAAGACCCTCTCGAGTATCTCATCGGGTATACCTTCACCCGTGTCCTTAATCTCGGCAACGACAAAGAGAGCTCCGTCTTCATCCATGGTGCGGGTTCTGAGTGTAATACCGCCCATATCTGCGATAGAGTCTCTGGCGTTCTTTACGAGGTTAAAGATAACCTCCATGAGCTGCCCCCTTGCTCCCATGACCACTGGAAGATTACCGCCCAGATCAAGGCTTATATCCACAGAGGCCGCGTTAACCTCTGATACAAATAACGAGAGTGTGGATTTAACCACCTCGTTAAGGTTCAAGGGTTCCATATCACCCTGAAAGGGCCGGGCATAACTCAGCATATCGATAATAATATACTTTGAGCGTACGGCGGCGTCTTTTATCTTTTCCAACAAGGTGTAGTTTCTGTCTTCAGTATCCATGCGTCCGAGAAGCACCTCAACTATTGTGAGAATTCCCGCAAGGGGGCTGTTAAGCTCATGGGCAATTCCCGCGCCCATCTCACCAAGGGAGATAAGCTTTGCCGAGTGGATTATCTTCTGCTGAGATGCCTTTAATTTATCATAAGCCGTCTCAAGCTCTTCTGTTCTCTCCCTCACGCGCCCTTCAAGCTCCGTTATCTTTGACCGCAGCCCATCCTCAAGGCATTTTCTCTCTGATATATCCCTCCATATCTCAAGTATCAATGTTCGGCCGTTAATCTCCACAGTAGAAGCAGCTATATCAACATACACCGCGCTGCCCTGCTTTTTACGGATTACGGTATCAAAGGCATAACCCTTTCCGTCAAAAACCCATCTCTTAAATGAGAGCACATAGGCCTTTCTCGGCAGGCTCGTCTCGTAAAAATCAGTTGATACCATCTGCGATAATTCTTCCTTCTCAAAACCCGTAAGAAGCACTGCGGCCTTATTTGCCTCCATTACCTTCATGGTCTCGGTATCAACAAGAAAGATGGCATCAGTGGCCATCTCCACAAGTGAGGAGTACTTCAGTATGGCCTCATGGAGGTTTGACGATGTTACCTCAAGAGACTTTGCCATCTCGTTAAAGGCCAGGCCGACATCATCAAACTCATCTCCTGTATTAAGGCTCAGCCGCCCGGAAAGATCGCCGCCCCGAATACTCTCAAGTCCTTCCTTAAGTTGAAAAAGAGGGTTTAAGAGACGTCTACGCAGGGCGACAAGGATGGATATGGAGGCAAATACAAGGATAAGAAGGCCGACAAGCAGCATATATCTCTCATGGCCCGCCACAATGGCCTCGTAACGCGCAAGGGAGATTCGAAGCGATATTGCGCCTGCCGTACTGCCCTCGGGGGCCTCATGGCAGCCAATGCATCTTTGCTCAATCCTGATAGGCATGACCAGCCTCATTGATCTCTGCACATTACGGCCGCTCTCCATAATAGACCATGACTCCATACCATTTAATCCGTCTCTTTCGAACTCATCCACACTTACCTCATCGGCTTCAACTCCAAATACATTATCAATAATAGCACCATGAATCGCCTTAATGGCCATAACTCCCTCAATATTCTTATAACGCTGCACAATCATCTTGTCATTCTCCGCCCCGCCGCCAAGGGCCATTGATGTGTAAAGTTCTCCAAAAAAAGCATTGGCCAGCCTGCGCGCGTCCATAAGACCGGCTTCTTGCAGCAGCCTCTCGTTCTCGAGATGAAGGAGATAAAAAAAAGCAAGTAAACCGAAAGAGAAAAGACTGATTATATAGAGATAAAATCTTCGGGTAAGCTTCATGGATACCAATGTGTTGGAGATTACCTTCGCATCAAGAGGATAAAAAACACGATTTTGATCAGCTTCAGCTGACCCGGGATAGTGATTAAATACCCCCCCGTGAGCTCTGCCAAAAGTTAGATGCCTGTAAGGCCGCCGCACCGGAACAAGCCACGCATAAAGCCCCGCCCTCGCGCATGAGAATATGCCCGGAACAACAGCAGATAAACATGCAAAATATAGGCCACGCATGCAAAGAGCCCGGGCTTAAGAAAGGCCGGGGCTCTTAAAAAAAAACCGCGGTAAGTTAATCCATGAAGATAATCTACAGAGAGGAAGTGTTAAGAAGGAAAAGACTCTCTCCTGGCGAGATGGTTGCTCTGGTAGTATTAGACAAGCAAAGCGTATAACGGCGGTAAAAAAAGGACTTAAGGGCCGCTAAGCTCATGAGAGCAGAAAAAATTATAAAAATACTCAGCTCCTGACCACATGGTTAGGACAAAGGCCGGTATAAGGGCTATTATCCCCAGTGTGTGAAAGTCCAGGCCATAGTAGGGGTAATGGGCCACAAGGGCGGCTACGGAGATTATCTGAAAGACAGTCTTTAATTTTCCCAGTTTTCCCGCTGATATAACTACGCCAATATCAGAGGCCACGGCACGAAGTCCCGTGACAAATATCTCGCGCGATACAATAAGGGCCACCACCCATGCCGGGATCCTTCCGGCGGGAATAAGCATAATAAAAGAGGACATTATAAGCAGCTTATCGGCAAGGGGGTCGAGAAACTTGCCAAGGGAGGTAACAAGACCTTTTTTTCTCGCCACATAGCCGTCAAGCCAGTCCGTGACGCATATTAGGAGAAAAAAGATGGCGGCTATAAGGCTAAGGACCTTTCCCGGAAATATAAGCAGGATGATAATAACAGGCACTGCCGCCACACGGGCAAGGGAGAGCATATTGGGCATATTCAGCACATCGTTTGTTCCCCCGGGGCGAAGAGAATTTCTAAGGCCCCGGCGTAGTCTTGCAGTGAATTTATCTATCATAACGTGCTTAAGCCCCTGATGATTAAGGTGCAAAGAAGTTCAGGCGAAGATTTACGTCTTGGCCCTATTAAGAAAGATTACTTTTTTCCGTAGTTTTTGTAGTATCTGAGGACTTTTTTTACATAATCCTCTGTCTCCGCAAAGGGCGGAACAGCGCCGTAGCGCAGCACGGCGTTTTCTCCTGCGTTATAGGCTGCGATAGCAAGGCGCTTGTTTGAGTCGAACTGCTTTAAAAGGCGGCTGAAGTACCTTACTCCGCCATCAATGTTATCAGCGGGATCAGTCCTGTCTTTAACGCCCATATCCGTAGCTGTGCCGGGCATGAGCTGCATAAGTCCGCTGGCGCCTGCGTGAGAGACGGCTTTAGTATCAAAATTTGACTCGGCCTTTATAAGGGCCTTTATCAGGGCGGGCTCAACGCCGTATTTCTCTGATTTATTCCTGATTATACCATCGAGCCAGGCCCCTTCACCGCGCCTCACCACCGTCTCACGCATTATCATCTCATAACGCGCCGTGGTCTTCGGGGTATTTGTAATATGCATGGTACCGCTGTTGTCAGTATAAGAATAAAAATCAGCACGGCATACTGCCGCCGAAGAGAGAATAAATTGAAGACATAATGAGAGTAAGAGAATCGGTATTTTCATAATAATAAGTATTTTCACACAAGTTACTCGTCTAAAAATATCAGTTAATGAGTAAAAAATCAAGCCTTGCCCCACGCCCCGCC
>JBHHUP010000041.1:0-14690 GCA_046753845.1 Thermodesulfobacteriota bacterium | reverse complement strand
GGTGATATTTAGCCCCTTGTATTGTTTTTTCTCTACGGCGAGCTCCTCGCTCTCAGGGGCGGCCACCCTGTGAAAGACAAAGACCTCGTGCCGGGTTGCCAGCTCTACGGCAAGGTTATATGTGTAGACCTCGGAGCCGGTCATGTTTGCCGGAGGAAAACCATGTATGACAAGGGCTACTCGCATCTCAGACTCCTCGAATGTTGTTGTTCTCTCTTCCCGTTATGGCGTCAAGGGCCCCGCTGTACTGCGCGTAGAGCTTTACAAGGGAGGAGAAGGGAACTCGTAGTATGAAAAATATTCTCCTCAAAAATACAGGCTCCTCACTCCAGATATAAGCTGTGTCTTTTATCGTGGATTTTACTGCGTAGCGCAGGAGCTGAGTCTTTGTGGAAACAGTCCTTAGACCGAATATCTCATTAAGCCTCCTGTGACAGAGGCGCGTCCTCTTGTACTCGTAGCCAAGGGACCTGTTGTGAGAATGAATTACAGCTGCCGCTGGTTCGTATATTATCTTAAAACCGGCCTCAAGGACTTTTTTTGACCACTCAAGGTCCTCGGCGAAATCGGTCCTGGTGTAGGGGATTTTTTTCCAGACACTAACCCTTACGGCCGAGCATACGTCATCAAAGTTACAGAAAAAATACTTTTCCATGGGTCTCATCTTATCATATGCCTCACGGTCACTTATACTTGAGACATGCCTCTCCATCCCTCCTGTCAGCCATCCGTTGAGGTCGCGTTTTGTAAGCGGATGGGCGTCTTCACGGGGGAGTTGCCTTGCGTATACCCCGGCGGCGAGGGGGTCATTGATAAGGGGTTTTATAAGCGCCTCTATTAGGTGCCTGTCCCGTGGCAGGGCATCTTGAGTTAAAAGTATAACAAACTCTCCCTTTGCGAGCCCTATACCGTTGTTTCTTGTCTCCCCGTGGTTAAACTCACCCGGTTTAATCTCATAAAACCGCAGGGGAAACTCTTTAACCCGCTCCGCCGTGCCGTCCGTGGAGCCCGAGTCAATAACTATTACCTCGAAGGGGGTATCTGTCTCCTGTCTGTATAGTGCCTCAAGGCACTTTATGAATAACTCTCCTCCGTTAAAGGACGGTATGAGTATGGATACTTCTATCTCTTTCATTACAGCACTCTACCCCGTCTCTTTTCTATCTCAACCCCGCACCATGGCGGCCCGAGCCGGGGACTTACATGAGATAAGCCTCATGTATCTCTTCTCCATACTATCGGCATCATCGGCGATGGTCTTAACCTTCGGGAGGCCTTTAATGAGTCTATCAAGGAGTTTTTCGTCCCTTATAATCATCTCCATCTTCTCTCGAAGTGACGCGGCCTCGCCTGTGGTGAAGACAAAACCCGATACACCGTCTCTTACAAGCTCGGCCATGCCCCCGAGGTTGCTGGTGATAACGGGTAAACCCGAGATAAAGGCCTCGTGGATGGTGAGCGGCGAGTTCTCAAACCATATGGAAGGTACGACGAGGACATCAATTCCTGAGAGTACCTTGCTTATATCTTTATGCTCAAAGGCTCCCATGAAGCGCACCTCCGAGCCCTTTACCGCTGCGCGGAGCCTTGCCGTGTAATCGGGAAACCATGTAAGGTTGCCGTATATCTTTAGCTCGGCTTTGTCGTTGTATTCTTTACCAAGGCCGCTGAAGGCCTCGACAAGGACGTGCACCCCCTTGTGGGGGACAATGCTGCCTGTGTAGCCAAAGCGTATTTTTTTCTCTTTCTTAGGGGGTGTTTTTTTTCCGGCAAAAGCGCTTACATCAAAGCCGTTATCAGAGTAGAGAATTTTTTCTTCAGGTATGCCGAACTCCGCGAAGCGTTCTTTTAAAAATAGAGAGGGCGAGATAAAGAGGTCTACGTTCTCTGTCGCCTTGAGTATCCGCTCTTCTCTTTTTTGTACGGCAGGTATAAGCGCCTTTGATGTTAGACTCTCGAAGAGCCCGTTCACCTTTAAAAAAGACTTGGCCGCAAGCCCTGCTCCGGGGGATGATTTTGCAGCCTGTGCGGGGCCTCTCCTGGATATTTTTTTGAAGAGCTTCCTCAGAACAAAGGAGTTCTTTGAGTATCTTGAGACGCATCGGCCGCATCTGGCGTGTTCAATCTCGTGGCATATGGAGAAGTCCGGTGTAAGTCTCTGACCGCCCAGCGGACAGCTCAGCCAGTAGTCGTGAAGGGTAAAGACAACGGGTATGGAGCGTTTTTTTGCAATGTCTATATAACCCATTGAATGGTTGATAAGGTGCTGGAGATGGATTATATCGGGGTTGGTCTGTTCGAGGACCTCGGCGAATAATCTGTCCATCTCGGGGTTATCGTATGTCTCGGTAAAATCCTTGTAGTCTCTGTTGACTATTGCCTCAAAGTATGGGAGCCCATCGTATATGCCCTGCCTCATGGTGTATTGGCGGGCGCCGCGCTCGGCCTCGGTAAAAAAAAGGCTCACCTCGTGGCCTCTTTTTACGAGTTCCTTGGAGAGCTTGTATGTGTAGACCTCGGAGCCCGCTGTGTGGCGGGGCAGAAAGTCATGGATAACCTGCAGTATCTTCATAATATTTTTTTCGCTTTATTGCGGTTTTTTTGTAAGTCCCAGGCTCTTTAGCACCTTTACGCCATTGGAATTTTCCAGCGAGTCCAGCCTCTTGAGGCGCTTGTTTCTTTTCTCCAGCGTTTCCTTGAGGCCTTTTATATGCTTATCCCTTGCCGCTATGACCTTTTTAAATTCCCCTCTCTCCCTCTCATGCGTTTTTTTAAGCTCATCGTATCCGAAGAGGCTTATAAGCGGTGAGAGTAGCGATAGGTCAAGGTCTTTTTCTGCGGCTTCCGCCGCGGCAAGGTCCTTTATCTTATTGGCAGTCTCTTGTCTGAATCCTTCCCTGCAGGCGGCCAGAAGGTGACGATACGAGGGCTCGCGGTTATCATCGGAGTAATAGTTGGTGTTGTAAAAGGTATTAATCCGCTCGGCGAGGCCATTAAGAAATTTATCTCCCGTTACATATATGCTTAGCGCCATCATGGGGAGCCAGCGTTTAAGCGCCCCGTTTGGCACGGAGATGGCATCCCAGCCGCCGCCTTTAAGGGCCTTTGCAACGGCCGCCTCCTCGGGCAGTCCGTACTCCAGGTGCTCTCTTAAAAAGGCGTGCTCTTCGCCCTTTGCGGCCTTTATAATATCATAGAGCATGGACTCGGCCTCTTCTACGGCCCCGGTTTTGAAGGGCGCGGCGATAAAGACGTAACTCTTGCTGACCCGCTTAATCTCCTTGATAAAGTCCTCCCTGATCCCGGGCGAGATGTGCTCAAGGACGTCTACGCTTATGACAATATCAAAGGCCCTGTCACCAAAGGGCAGGGAGGCGCCGCTGGCGCGGATAAAACGTCCCGCCGGTGAGTCTACACGGTCTATTATATAAATATCGTCATCAGGAAGAAAATCAAGTAAAGTTCCCGGGCTTCCGCCTACGTCAAGAATCTTTAATGGGCCCTTATTCGTACGCACCGCATCAATGGCGTCTTTTATCACCCGGTATCTCTGGTACTGGTCAAAGGGCAGCTTAACGGGGTTCATTTGTCTCTTCCTTTATGGCCCACTCCGTGGCTATGGATACCAGACCATGTTCTATTACGTTCCCCTCCATGACCTCGAAGACAAGGGCCTTCTCCATGTGGTCAATGGGGGTTGGCGCCAGCTCGCTGTGGTCGTAGCAGTAATAGGAGATATAATAAGAGCCTTTTAGCAGAGGCAGGTTGGTAATAGTGCAGGTGATGCGGCCGCTTCCGCCTTCGGTGAGCTCCGCGATCTCCATGGGGTCTTTGTGCCAGAGGTGGTTCAGGCCGGCGATATATGTGCCGTCATTACGGAATACGCCTATGCCGAATACGGGTTTTTCTGTAGTCTTCGTGACCTTGTAAGATGCCTCTACGGCCATTGACTCATTGGGGCTGTACACGTAACGCTCCCTGCCCTTATCATCAAGGAGCCTTACTGTTTCTATATGTATGCCGCCGTCGCCCCATCTTGGAGGGCCGGTCTGTTCTTCCAGTTCTTTTTCTGAGTTTTTATTAAAGGCCTGTATCTTTTTTTCTCTTTGCGCGTGCACCATGGTAAGGTACCTGTCAACGACCTCGTCGGCCGTGCCGTTTGCTATTAGCCGGCCTTTGTCAAGGAGCATGACGCGGTCGCAGATGGCCCGTAGATTATACAGGCTGTGCGTGACAAGCACAAGCGTCTTGCCCCTGCTCTTCAGCTCGTTTATCTTGTTAAAACATTTTCCGCGGAAGTACTCATCCCCCACGGCTATGACCTCGTCTACAAGGAGTATCTCCGGGTTCATGGCAATCATGATGGCGAATGTAAGGCGCATCCTCATGCCCGATGAGTATGTCTTTACCGGTAGATCTATAAAATCCCATAACTCGGCAAAGTCCACTATCTCAGTGAATTTTCCTGCTGCTTCTTCTTTTGTGAGACCCAGCAGAGAGCAGTTCATGAAGAGGTTGGCCCTTCCCGTAAAGTCTCCCCTGAAACCCGCGCCAAGCTGCAAGACGGAGGTGACCCTGCCCTTAACGGAGATCTTGCCCGTGGAGGGCTGACTCAGCCTTGAGAGAAGCCGCAGCAGCGTGCTCTTTCCCGCGCCGTTATGGCCGATAATACCGCAGGTACTGCCTTTTTTTATCTCGAAGTCCAGCCCCTTCAGGGCCCACATCTCCCTGTGGCGCTTCTTGCCGCGGGGAAATATCATCTCCGCGAGCCTCTGTGAGGGCTTTTTGTATATATCGTATTTTTTCCCGAGGTTTCGGGCTTTTATGGCTATCATAGTACTCTATAGAAGGTCTACGAGTTTCATATGGTTTTTAGTAAAGAACCTGTACCCGAATATGAATATGGCAACGGAGAATACCATGAAGTAGATAAATCCCGCGTCAGGAAGCCTGTCATTTAGAAGTATATCCCTGTAGGCCGTTACAAGAGAGGTCATTGGGTTAATGTATATGAATATCCGCACCTTTTCCGGCACTATTGTGAGGGGATAAAATACCGGCGTAAGGTACATCCACATCCTTATAAGCGGTCTCATCAGCGGGTTTACATCGCGGAAAAATACATTAAGGGCCGAGAGCAGGAGGGCAAAACCCATGGTAAGAAGAAACTGGAAAAAGACAACTATTAAAAGCAGGGGGGATAGATAACCAAGGGTGCCCGTGAGGGCCACTCTGAAGATAAGCAGTATGGCTATGCCTATGAGCTCGCTTATGAGCGCCGAGATAACAAGAGAGGTATGGAGCGTCTTTAAGGGAAAGACGACGTTTCTTACGAGGTTGGCGTTTTTTGTAAGTGTATTTACAGAAGTGGTGATGGATTCCTGAAAGGCTATCCATGGCAGCATTCCGCAAAAGAGGTAGAGTGAGTAGTTGTGGATGGAGCCTGCCTTTGTAAACCTTACGCCGAGGATAACGGAGAAGACAAAGGTATATATGATAAGAAGGAGTATGGGGTTCAAGACAGACCAATAGAGCCCCAGCGTGGAGCCCACGTAGCGTGTCTTGAGGTCGCTCTTTACGAATTCGGTGACAAGGTACTTGAACTCAAGGGACCTCTTGAGGCCTCTGCTAAGAGCCATGCCCATGAGACTTACTCCTTTATTCCGTTAGCCATAATATCGGCTATTGTTTTTTCTGCAAGTTTCTTTGTCGCTGCGGGCACGTCTTTGCCGGCAGCAACGCTTCGGAGTAACTTGACGGCCTCATTTGTCCTGCCGCGGGCCTTTAGGGTCAGTCCCAGCTTCAGGGCGGCCAGGCCTTTATCCGGCGCCATTTCTATGGCTTTCCTGTAAATCTCTTCGGCGTTTTGCCAATCTTTCTTGAATCTGTAATAATCGCCGAGCGTGATTAAGGCCAGCATGCTCTCGGGGTGCGCGGAGAGGGCCTTGTCGATCTTGGCCTTTGCCCTTGAGGCACTTCCCGTGGCGAGGTAGCTTCTTGATAAACCCAGAAGCGCCGCCTCGTTAGTAGGACGTGAAGCAAGAACGCGGCCGTAAGCCCCAATGGCCTTTTTATACTCCCTGCGGCGCCTGTAGAGGCCCGCTATGGTCATGTTTAAGGCCGGGTCCCCGGGGCTGAGCGCGAGGCCCCCGGCAACCAGGGTCTCGGCTGTCTTGAACCTGCCTGTATTTATATAATATTTAGCAAGAAGGCTCCGCGCCTTAACACCGCCGGGGTATATCTTCAAGGCAAGGCGGAACTCTTCTGCCGCACGCTCTTTATATGTGTTTTGATTAAGGACCTCACCAAGGCCCATGCGGATATCATACTCCCCGGGGTGCAGCTGTGCTTCTTGCTCAAACAAGGAAATATTATCAAAACGGGCTATCTCTGCCATGACCCGGGCGGTCTCTGCCGCATCGGCTCTCTTGCTATTAGAGGCACTTAAGGCGGTATCAATAGTGGTTGCCCGCAGGGCGATGAGCGCTACAGTGCCCCAGCCTGCTTTGTCAATGTGCCTCCACCTGTTCTTTTCTCCCATGGTGAGGTTGAACCGGGGGCCGCCTGATGTAACAAAGTAAATAATTAAATCACGTCCCCCGTATTTTTTCAACCCTGCCATGTAGTTGAACCATCGTCTCTCTTTGATAATGTTCTTAGGGTCTAAATAACGGGAAAAGAGTTTTTCAAGCCTCTTGCCCGCCACATCGTAAATATATACCTCAAAGAGCGCGCCGTCTCCATCTGATGGATGCCAGACCTGTGGGGACTGGCTGATGGAGAACCGCAGCGCCGCGTCCACGGGGACGCGGAGGTTAAAGGCGGTATAGACCTTCGATAGCCCCTTGCCGGGCTCCTGCAGAATGGCATCTCTTTGCAGCCAGGCTTTTTGTGATACCTGGTTGGCTCTGTACAGGGCCAGGGTCCGGCCGTCGCCGAGTATTACTCCGCTCTCGGCCTCTGGAAGTTTTTCCACAAAGTCATAGTATACCCTGCCCTTGCCCGCGGAGTCCTTGATGGCCTCTTTTGCCCCGTCATCGAGTGGTATTATCTCTTCGCTGCGAGGGCCTCTTTTAAGTACGTAGGTGTCACCGCCAACATCTCTAACGGGGTATGAGCTGTCTATATGGTAGTTTTTTGTTATGTACTCCTGTATGAGCGGCATGTGTATGCTTAGCCGCTTATCATCAAAACTCATATCCGAGTAGATAATGTATTTAAGCTTTTTCTCCTCCATGGCCTTTATTACACTTGTCTCGTCCATGGCCCCGGGCATTATAAGGGGATAGGGCACAATGCTTTTTCTTGCCGTCAGAAAATAGTACATGGCCCCTGTGGGCACTACGAGTATGGGTTCAACGGGGCTCGTATTTTCCCCTATATGCCTTGTTATCGCCCGTATTACGGCGGCCTCGTTACGGTTTGTCTTGATTCCGTAAGCCCTCGGCATGTTGATGGCCTCCTTTATTTCACCGGGCGCGGGATAAAGAAGAGGCATGTACGCGGAGACGAGACATAAGAGGGAGAAGAGCCCCGTAAGGGTAAAGGCCGTGACCTTTAAGGTAAAAAGGGGAGGCCCGTCAAGAGGCACTTTTCCGGCCAGAAGCGCCCCGGTTATCATAAGGGGCGGAAGGATAAAGGTAAGGTGGGAGATATCGCTTCTCGGGAAGACGCCTAAGAAGATAAAGAAGGATAGGAGTACAAGGGTGGCCTTTTTCCACGGTACACTCTTTGTACGGAGAATGGATTGAAGGATATAGAGAAAGCCTGCCGCGATGATAATAAGGGGCAGAATATAGATAATGGCCGCGATGTTCTTTATGAGCCTCTCGTTTACGAGACCTTCTTTAAGGGCCCATATGGCCAGGGCTCTAAAGGGTATGAAGTCAAGAAATTCTCTCTGAAAAAAGTAGGGGTCTACTCCTGAGATGAGCGGATAGGGTTTGTAGTATGCGCTGGCCGCCTTTTGGAAGAGGGAGATGAAGGTGTATTGGGCCATCTCATCCAGCGCTCCCTTGGAGTAGAAATAAAAAACCGTCAAGGCAACGGGTACGAAGAAAGAGAAGGAAAAAACAAGCAGAGGTTTAAGTTCTTTTCTGCCTATGAGCCTTGCCAAGAGTATAAAGCCGAGCCCGGCGGTAATAAAGACCCCGTAGTTTTGTTTGAAGAATATGGCGAGCCCGGCTGCTGCTCCGGATATAAAGAGCGCCCTTAGCGAGGCTCTGTCAAGGTAGCGTAAGAAAAAGAGCAGGCTCGCGAGGACAAAGGTAATAGATAGCTGAGAGTACCCGGGCCATCTGTAGGAGATGATATTTGTTGAGATAAAGAGCATGGAGATAAGAAAGGCCGTTCTTTTTTGTATGAAGTATATTGAAATGGCGTAAAGGAGCAGGCTGTTTACGGCGAAGGTAGCGCAGGCCAGAACGCGGCCTGTTACGACGGAGTACCCGAAGATGGAAAAAAACAGGGCCTGCAGATAATAGGCTCCCGGCATAATGCCCGTTACTATGTCCCTGTAGAGTACATCGCCCTTTGTGAGCCTCTCGGCCACATAAAGGAGCGCGCCCTCGTCGAGGCGGGAGATGTCGAGCCCGGCAAGGGGCAGGTACAGGGCGATTGCGATGACAAAGACGGCGCCCCCCGTGCCGCGGGAGGAGAGGGACTTCGGGGAGTTCTTCATCGAATCTCTTTAGAGACCTTCATTATCATATAGTCTTTTTTGAAGGGGAATATGTCATAGAGGCTCCAGAGGAGCCTCGGGACGGGCCCGGGGCTGCGGCCGAGCTTTGCCTGCACGGCCTCCCAGTCGCTTTTTTGTCCTGACTGGGCAAATTCCACGATAGTGAATCCGCTGGAGCGGAGTATCTCTTGAAAGGCCCTCTTTGTAAAATATGAGATATGACCCGTTAGTATGCTGCCTTTGTTAATGGCCCCGTAACGCTCTGTTGTGGAGCACTCGACGCCGGGGGGCTGAAAACCGAATAAGAGGAGCAGGGTGTTCATCATGGAGTCAAGGCGGGGTATATCTATAATGGCCGTGCCGTCATCTCTAAGTACGCGGTATATCTCCGAGAGCAGGTAGTCTGTGTCGTGAATGTGCTCCAGAGTTTCCATGCAGGTGACGATGTGAAAGGATTTATCTTCGTAGGGCAGGGGTTTACGGCTGTTAAGGTCATAGTTTACGGCGTCTACACCTCTTTTTTTTGCCTCCTCTGTATGGACAAAGTCTATTCCCTTTACTGTCTTTGCCCCTATGCGCCCGGCTACTAAGAGGGTGGCCCCGCCTGTTGAGCACCCTATGTCCAGGTACGAAGGGTTAGCCGCTGTACGGGGCAGCATGCTTAGAACCTTTTTCACCCTATCGTCTACATAGTCGGGGACAAAGTCATCCCATATCCTTTTATTGGTCTCGGAGAGGCTCATTTTTTTATGTATGTTAATTTAAGATGGTTATGGCCGGCATCGGGGCCCTGCCGGCGAAGTATAAAACCGGTAAAAGGCATCCCCGGTCTTTTTGAGATGGCTCTCTCTTGATGTGCCGGGCCCGTGATATTCGTCACTTTAATAGGGCCGCGGCATGATGTACATATAATATAAGAGGCGCTCTGCTCTTGGCAAGAGAAAAAAGATAATACACCGCCTGCGAAGCCATCATGTTCATGCCCGTAACTCCTTGACAAGATGACAGATGAGGGAATACAATGTAATTTAGTCCTGCCTCCGGCAGGATATTACATTGATGAGGACTTAGCAGGGGCGGGTACTTTAAAGGCATGGACTCATATAGCGATATCATAAAAAAGAGGGCCATGGCCGGCGTTTTGATATTCAGCGCCGGTAACGACCTTATATATGTTAACGCTGAGGCCAAAAAAATCCTTTATAAATTAATAGAGGCCGAAGGGGCCGAGAATTACGGGGCCGGGGGTAACGGCTCCAGCGCCCATGTCCCGCAGGAGCTGCTTTGCCTATGCGATGAGCTTAAGGCGCATATGGGGAAAGAAAAGGGAGACAATACAGAGGCGGAATCCGGCGAGCATAAGGATTTTATATACAAGAACATAGTCTGCAATGATGAAGACTATTTTCTGAGGGCCATTCCCATGCACAGGATGGACGGTGTGGTTGGCGCCTCGCATATAATGATTACCGTTGAGAGGTTCTCAACAAGGCTTAGGGCGGATATTCAGAAGGTAGGTAAAAAGTTCGAGCTTACAAAGAGAGAGACTGAGGTCTTAAAAGGGGTTGCAAGAGGCAAGACCAACAGGGATATCTCAGTTATTCTCTTTATAAGCGAGCATACGGTGAAGGATCACGTCCGCAATATCATGCATAAAATGGGCGTTAATAACCGCTCACTTCTTATCTGCAGGGTATTTGAGTCTAATCAGTAACACGCGTCCCTGTCTCCCGCGCGGGAGGGGCAGGGATGAGTCATAATAAGTTGTCTTAATCTGTAAGAGCAAAAATCCCCCGGATGGGGGATTGCAATTCGGGACACAATAGTTTAAGCTTATATCTATTATATCGGAAAGGTCCTTGATATTCAGGCCTTCCGGTGAATCCTACGCAGACGAAGGCCTCTTGCCGGGGGCTTTCACTTAAGACACTCGTCGCGCCGAGAGAGAGTTCTGAAGCTCTCCCCGGCATCTCTCATCAAGAGGCCGCATACGATAAACCACTCCATGATAAATCGCATCGAGACCAAGAGCAGAGCCGGCAAGACCAGGATAAAGAGGGCAGTTATACTGGCTGACGGGGAGAACGCCCTCCTTACTCCGCTGGTAAAACACAGGTCCATCATGGAACTGCCTGTCTTTAACAGACCTATCATAGAACATACCTTGAAGTGTCTTGCCCATAACGGTGTCACCAGCGTCGTTATTGTCGGCCGGCAGGGCAGCTCTCTGGAAATGCCCGCCGATACCTTCGGCGGTAAAGGCCTTCCGGTAAAGATAGAGTACTTTGACTCAGACGTGCCCCGCGGCACAGCCGGTGTTCTGCGCGATCTGCAGGATTTTTTCGAGGGAGAGGATTTTCTTGTGCTTCAGGGCAACACATTCGCCGAGTACAGCGCCGTGGATGAGCTGATAAATTTTCATCTCACAAAGGGCTCTGCCCTTACCATAGGCGTATCCCATATTCACCACGGCTCCCTTGAGACCTTTACCGCGGCCGATGACGGCAGTCTGGAAGATATCACCATTATTCATTCCTCAAGAGAGAGAAGGTCCACCGTAAAGCCAGAGGGCATTTTTGTGGTAAATCCCACTGCTATCTCTCTTGTCGATAATGACGGGTACTGTGATATCAAGGAACAGCTTTTCCCGGCCATGAAAAAGGCAGAGCTGCCTGTTTATATACACAGGCTCGGGGGTTTTATAAGTACCATAGATAGCGTTGACGATTATTATAACCTGCACAGGTCCCGTCTCCTTGAGGGACACGTACCTGGGGGGTTTAAAGAGGTTGGCGCGAATATATGGGTTGGCAGAGACGTAGCCATATCACCGCGGGCATACCTGCTTGGCCCTGCTGTAATAGGTAATAACTGCGTGGTTCGTGACCATGCCCAGGTAATAGGGCCTGTAATACTCGGAAGCGGCTCTATTATCGACGAGGGCGCCATCGTGCGCGAGAGTATACTCTGGAAAGACACTGAGGTCAGAAAGGGGGCAAGCCTCTTTTACTGCGTTGCCGCCTCTAATACGGAGATAAAGGCCGGGAGTTCATACAATAATATGACGCTTGTTGGTGATATTACCCACGGTGATACCAATATAGTGCCCTCACGGGACAAGTCGGCCACTGTAAGCGGCGTTACCGTGGGGAAGATGGAGGCAGTAAAATCAAGGGCCTATCTCATGACCAAGAGGGTAATGGACCTGGCGCTCTCCTCTGTAGCCCTGCTCTTCTTGTCTCCGCTGATGTTCCTCATCGCCGTTCTTATCAAGTTCGATTCTCCCGGCGCCGTTATATACAGGCAGAAGAGATGCGGCAGAGGCGGTCAGGAGTTTAATATGTTGAAGTTCAGGACCATGGTGCCCGGTGCGCATAAACTGCAGAAAAAATACATGGATAGTAAATCCGTGGACGGCCCCGTCTTTAAACTTGATGAGGACCCGAGGATAACGCGTATCGGAAGTTTTTTAAGGAAGACGAGCCTTGATGAACTGCCCCAGCTCATGAACGTCTTAAGGGGAGAGATGAGCCTTGTGGGGCCCAGACCCCTTGTGATGGGCGAGATGAAGTTCAGCCCCAGCTGGAGAGACATCAGGCTCAAGGTAAAACCCGGTGTCACGGGGCTCTGGCAGGTAGAGGGCAGGAGCAGCCCTTATTTTCATGACTGGATACGTTACGATGTATCATATGTAAAGGATCAGTCCCTTACAGGCGATCTGAAGATAATGCTCAAGACCATCAAGGTCGTCTTAAAAAAAATAGGGGCCCGGTAAGAGCAGGCGCCTTTTAGATAGTTCTGTAGTTTTATCTCTATCCACCCATTTTTACCACCTGCTCATCCCGCGGCGCAACGTAAAACGCCATGTAAAGTCCCTTTACCCTTCGCGTTCAGGAGTTCCATTAAAAATTTATCCCTAAATGCCCCCTTAGGGACAATTTCAGCCTATGGCTGAAAATTTAATCAGGATGTGAGGGACGTTACCGTCTCTGTGGAGCTGTTTTAGTATAAACAGAGGTGGGGTCTCAGCCTTTTGCAGGTAGATTTTGCCGCGTTGACTAAAGTTAGCCTAGCCCCCTTAGAGCGGTAATAGCAAAGCCCTTCTTGACAATTTTTGTCGTACTTGATACATTAATTTAGTTGTGAACGGCATCAATCTCTTTAATCTTAAGAGAGGGGTCCTCTTACCAATCCGATCAAATCTTACCAGTTGACTTCTGTTGATATCACATAGTATAGTTTTTTATTTTAACCTTTGATTCATGGAATAATAAAGGGTAATCTCCATGCGGCCCTCTCATATTATGGCTAAAAGAATCCTCCTCTTATTTATACCAATCCTTATCTTCGCCGGCTGCGCCAAAAAAGTCGTTCGTGATGATTTTGAGGCCGAGAAGGTCTCTGTCTCAGAGTTTACGCTGGGCTCAGGCGATGTTATAGAGGTAAATGTCTGGCGTCACAAAGACCTCAATAAAAAAGTGCAGGTCGACCCTTACGGCAAGATAACATACCCGCTTGTAGGCGAGATAGACGCCACGGGGCTAAGCGTCTTCACCTTAAGGGAAAAACTTGCCGAGGGGCTCTCCAAATACCTCGTAGACCCTCAGGTAGATGTCTCCGTAGTATCATTTAACAGTCATAAGATTTACGTGCTTGGCGAGGTCAATCGTCCCGGCATTTTCGCTTTCCAGTCCCGGTACTCGGTGCTTGAGGCTATTACCATGGCCGGCGGTTTCAGACAAGAGGCCCAGCCCGCGAGCGTAGTCCTTATACGAGGCGGACTCAAGAGCTCGAACGCCGTCACCTTGGACCTTAAAAAGGCCCTTAAAAAGGGCGACCTGGCAGATAACGTAGCTATACAGCAAGGAGATGTAATCTATGTGCCCCCCATGTTCATAGCGGATCTCAGCAGGAAGTTCAGATACCTGTATGGTATCCTTGCGCCCATAGTACTGCTTGAGCAGGGCATAGCCCTGGAGCCGCAGGTTGAGGAGGTTCTCACCGGGAATAAGGCCTCAAATAATACTACGATTATAATAGGAACGGGAGGACAATAATATGAGTTGTAAGGCCTCTATCCCGCCCTTTGATTAATATCCCCCGGAAGATGGAAGTCTCTTTAAAAAATATGTTTTTCCGCTTCAGATAGAGCCGGTCTCTTCCGATATATATATTTTAATCATAACAAAGGATTATTTGTTGCTTACTCTCGGTATTAATAACATGCATGATGCTTCAGCGGCCCTTGTCGCCGACGGGGTGGTCATAGCCGCGGTAGAGGAAGAGCGATTTTCCCGTAATAAGCATCATAGAGGTTTTCCCGTTAACGCCATCCGGTATTGCCTTGAAGAGGCAGGTATCACTATAGCGGATATAGATGCCATAGGCGTCTCCTGGAGGCCATGGGTACTCTCGAGAAGGGTCTATAATGTTGTAAAGGATCTGACTTTTTCCACCAAGTCCTTTAAAGCCAAGGCTAACCGCGGCATGGAGCAGATGGGGGGCGAGTGGTATCAGCTCTTCACCATGAGGCACATAATCGAGCAGAATTTCGGAAAAGGAAAATTCAAGTTTCATTACCTTGACCATCATCTCTGCCACGCCGTGAGCGCTTTTTATGCCTCTCCCTTTGATAGATCCGCCGTCCTTACCATCGATGGTGCCGGAGAGAGCAAGACAACGGTGCTCTGGAGCGGGCAAGGCACGGAATTAAAGCAGTTAAAATCCGTGAGCCTCCCTCATTCCCTGGGGCAGTTCTACGCCGCTGTAACGGGTTACCTTGGCTTTAAGCCGCAGGCCGATGAGTATAAAGTCATGGGCATGGCATCTTACGGTGAACCAGCTTATGCCGATTTATTCAGAAAACGCGCCCTCCGCCTCCGAAGCGACGGAACCTTCAGGCTAAAGCCCGATTTCATAGGTTATCACCTTGCGAGGCAGGGAATTTTTCTTAAAGAGGTGATTAATGCGCTGGGTAATAACAGGATGCCCAATGAAGGCCGCCGGGGCC
>JBHHUP010000040.1:0-14767 GCA_046753845.1 Thermodesulfobacteriota bacterium | reverse complement strand
GCGGCTTATCTTTAAATAGATGAAATCTTTATTGCTGCCTTGATTTTCTTAAGTCTTGGCGGTATCTTTTTTTAGAGGAAGGTTTTTTTGACTTAAGTTCGTGGTCAGAGGCAGCGCGGCGTGTGGCTGAAGGGGGGTATCTGTATTTAAAGGCCGCCCTCTGCCTTAGGCGGCAAGACTAAAGCGTAGCCTCATAACCCTTTGCCACGGCAAAACACTTCATCGTGGAGCCCTTTTCGGCTATTACCGCTTTGCATTCCCTGACTATGGAATTTATCTCGCTATCCGTGCGGTCCTGATTGTGATGAAATAATCCGAGGGCCTTTACCCCGGCGGCAAGGCCGAGCTTTACGGCGTCAAGGTAGGCTGAATGTCCCCAGCCTTTTGTCTTCTTATACTCTTCCGCTCTGTACTCGGCGTCATGAAAGAGCAGATCGGCCCCGCGGGCGAATTCCACATAATCATTGTACCTTCGCCCGTTACTGTGTTTCTTTCCAAGCTCATTGTCAGTAAGAAAGACAAAGCGTTTTCCGCCCTGAGTGAGGCTGTAGCCAACTCCCTCGCTGGGGTGGCGAAGCGGGATGGTCTTTACAAGGATTGAGCCGATGGAATAATCTCTGCCGTTCATCCGTGGAAAGGCGATATCTGCCTTTATGTCCTTGAAGTCTATGGGGAAATAAGGTGCGCTCATGGTCTTGGAGACTATATTCTTCAAAGAGACCTGTGTTGGCTGGGGTCCATAGACGGTGATGTGACATTTTTTGTCATATATGGGGGCGAAAAAGGGAAAACCGGAGAGGTGGTCCCAGTGGGCATGGGTTATGAGCAGGTTGATGCTTAACTTCTGTTCTTTTTCCAGTCTGTTTCCAAGGGAACGTATCCCTGTGCCGGCATCGAGGATAATTAGCTCCCCACTGCCGCCTGTAATCTCAATACAGCTGGTATCTCCGCCGTATTTAATATATTCTTTGCCTGAAACGGTTACAGAGCCTCTTGAGCCCCAGCAATGTATCTTCATAATGACCTTCAGAAAAGAAGAGAGTTTTTCTCTTAAATGTCTTTTTCTTAAAGTGACATTTTTTGTCACATGAGAGATGATAACGTGATTAACAACCTCTTTCAGTGATAAAAGTCCCTTTTGAGGTAATCATCCTCTTTTATGGACTTATCTTCGCCTTTGAGGCTGCTCTTGCTGCATCCATTATCTCTTTTAGCGGTACCTTGAGAGCGAGGGCCGCCTTCTTGCAATCCTCATACTCGGGCTGAATATTTACGGCTTGCCCCTTCCATGAGGATACTTTGACTCTTATATCGCCGTACACTGTCTTAACCTTCTCTATGGTTCGCGCGAGGCAGTTTCTCTCTACAAGATGCGTCCTTACGCCGATGGTAGTGGACTCGGTGAATATAATATCAAGGAGCACATCTTTTTTTCCCGCATCGGCAAGCACGGTGAGCAGAAGGCCTGGCCTTGATTTTTTCATCTGCGCCTCTGTGTAAAAGACCTCAAGGGCACCGCTGTCGAGGAGCCTCTCCATCAGCCATCCCCCTAGCTCTGGAGTCATGTCATCAAGGTTAGTCTCAAGTACAATGAGCTTCTCGGTCTTGTCTTTATGGGAGGCCCTCCCCTTTATGATTCTAAGGAGATTGGCGGCCCCTTTGAAGTCTTTTTTCCCGGCGCCGTAACCCGTGGTCTTTATTGCCATATCAGGCATTGGTCCATAGTCTTGAACAAGGGTCTTTAAAATGGCAGCGCCAGTCGGGGTTGTAAGCTCAAAAGGCGCGGGGCCAGCCGTAGTGGGCACGCCCTCTAAGATCCGAAGGGTCGCCGGGGCGGGTATTGGGATTATGCCGTGCATGGTCTTTGCCATGCCTGTGCCAAGGGCAACGGGAGAGGCGAAAAACGCAGGATTACCAAGTGAATCAACGGCAACGGCTGCCCCTATTATATCTACGATGGAGTCTATGGCACCGATCTCGTGAAAGTGAACGTCCTCGGCGGGCACATTGTGAACTCGTCCCTCGGCGACGGCAATTTTTTCGAATATGGCGAGGCTAAGCTTCTCAACGCGCGGTGAGAATCCGCTCTTTTTTATAAGCCCTTGTATCTCGCCATAGTTCCTGTGACCTTTGCTCTCCTTTAATCTAACCCTGAAGGTAGTGCCCGTAATGGAGTGGCGTGTCTCTTTACTCGTCCTTATATCTATCTCATCATTATCAATAGGCAGTCTCGAAAGTTCTTTTTTTATAAGCTCAAGGTCTACGCCCATATCAATCATGGCACCGAGAAACATATCGCCGCTTATGCCCATCGGGCAGTCGATGTAAATTATATCCGCCATGATCTTGTCTTTATTCCTTATTTATAATGGCCGCGGCGTAACCCGCGCCAAAGCCGTTGTCGATGTTTACTACGGTGATGCCCGAGGCGCAGGAGTTAAGCATGGCCATAAGGGTAGTAAGCCCCCCGAGGTTGGCTCCGTAGCCGATGCTTGTAGGTACGGCGATAACGGGCCTTGCCACAAGCCCCGCTACTACGCTTGGCAGCGCCCCCTCCATGCCGGCCACCACGACGATAACCATGGCCGAGGCCAGCTCTTCTTTTTTATACAAGAGGCGGTGAAGCCCCGAGACGCCTACGTCATAGAGCCTCTTTACGGAGTTGCCCATGGACTCGGCCGTGACCGCCGCCTCCTCGGCGACGGGGATATCCGAGGTCCCCGCGCTTAAGACAAGTATATCACCGCGGCCCGCTTTTTCAACAGGATTAGTCTTGATAAAAAGGGTTCCTGCCCTTTTATTATAGGTGCTGCCCTTAAATGCCAGCCTGAGGGCGCGGCTCTTGGCTGCGTCAAGCCTTGTAATCAGTACATTCTCGCCGGCCTTTTTTATCTTTCCGGCGATGGCTCGTATCTCGGCCGCCGTCTTCCCGGCGCCGTATATTACCTCGGGAAAGCCCCGCCTTAAAGAGCGGTGCGTATCAACGGTGGCAAAGTCCAGCCCCTCATCAAAGGGCATGAATCTCAGCCGCTCCATCGCCGAGTCAATATCCACTCTGCCGCTCTTAATATCCTCAAGAAGTTTTTGAAGTTTTTTTGTATTCATTAGTTTCTTCGGCTTCCTTTAAATAACTCGATTGCCCTGAGGCTCGGCCCTCTTTATTACCTGCGGTATATCCAGTATGAATACGGGTCTGCCGTCTCCCATGACGGTGACTCCCGAGATGCCCCATATCTTCATTAGCGGGGCAGAGAGAGACTTCACATAGGCCTCCATCTCCATGCCAAAGTCGTCAACGAGTATGCCGACGTGGCTCTTCTCTCCGGCGGCTACTGCCCTACCCCCTTTATTATCCCTCTCCACGATAAGCACGGCCCCCTTTGGACTCTCTCCGGTAAGGCCCATCTCTGCTGCGAGGTCAACTACAGGTATGAGCTCACCCTCGTATTCAAGGTCCTTTATATCCCCGGGGTTTTTTTCTATCTCGACTATTTTTTCTATAAGGGAGATGGGCGCCAGTATTTCCCGGCCTCCTGAAATTACCATAAGGGTTCGTATAATAGATGAGGTGCGGGGCAGCTCTATTGTAATTGTGGTGCCCGCGCCCCCGGTAGAGTCTATATGCAGGGTTCCGCCGTGGGCATCTACTACGTCTTTTACCACGTCCATGCCTACGCCCCTGCCGGAGGTCTCTGTTACGGACTCTGCCGTGGATAGTCCCGCCCTGCTTACGGCCATAATAAGCTCATCCCGGCTCATTGCCTCGGCCTCGGCAGTATTCATCCCAGACTCCATAAGTTTGGAGCGGATACTCTCTGTATCAATACCTCTGCCGTCATCGGTAATCAGTATTACCACGCGTTGTTTTTTCTCGTAGGCGTGGATGGTGATAGAGCCCTCCGGAGGTTTGTTAAGAGCCTCTCTCTCCGAGGCCGTCTCAATGCCGTGGTCCACGGCATTTCTTATAATATGAACGAGTGGTGAGGCCAGGTCCTCGAGTATGGCGCGGTCAAGACTGATGTCTGCGCCCTTTATATTAAGGTTTACAGCCTTGCCGCTCTTATCCGTCATATCACGCACTAGACGGGGCAGCCCTCCTGTAAGGTCTTCTATGGGCAGCATTCTCGCGGAAAATATACTGCCGTGAAGCTTTTTAACGGCTTTACCAAGGGTATGCACCCCGTCTTTCAACTCAATAGAGCGTATGTTCTGCGTAAGGCTCTTGAAGGTGCCGAGTATCATGAAAAGCTCTCCTGCCGTACCGAGCAGTTCGTCAAAGATAGAGCTATCCACCTTGACCATTCCCGGCAGCCTTAGAGGAGAGCCGGGAACTTTTTTCTTTACCCCGCCTAGAGGCCTTATCTCCGGAGATGTGTTTTTTGTCTTTACCGCCCTTTTCCTGTCATCAAGGGGTTTATCGTTATTAAGGCGTTCGATAAATTCCTTGAGCCTGTCCAGGGAGTTAAAGAGAGCTGATATTACCTCCGCTCCCGCACTTGTCTTATCTTCGCGTATGCCGCTAAGAAGATCTTCGCACCCGTGGGCAAGTTCTTTAATGGACTCATATCCCATGGAGGCGGACATGCCTTTAACGGAATGATAATGGCGGAAGAGCCCATCGATAACATCCTCGTTAGATGGTTCTTTCTCAAGGACGAGCAGACGCCGCTCTATGCCCTCGATGTGGGTGCCTGCCTCGGTAAGAAAGAGTTTTTTGTATTTTGTAGTATCCATAATTTGGTCTATGCGGTCTTGTTGGCCTTAACCCTCAGATGGTCTCCAGTACGGTACTTAGCAATTCTGTACTCGTAAATGGTTTTGTAATATAGGCATGGGCGCCGGCCTTTTTTGTCTCTTCAATTATATCTTCAGCACCCAGTGAAGAGCAGATAATAATCTTCGGGGCAAATGGCAGGGCCTTAATCTCTCTGGCGGCGTCTATGCCGTTTTTTTCCGGCATTACAATATCAAGTATGATTATCTCGGGGTTATGTTTTTTCGCCAGCTCCACGGCTTCACGGCCGTTACAGGCCTCGGCCATAATATGGAAACCGCCGGCGGTGAGTATCTCTCTAAGGGCGCTGCGGTAATATTCCATGTCATCTGCTATGAGTACCTTTCTTCTGCCCGGCGCCAGTATCTTTTCGGCCAGTCTGAAGATAGTCTCGCAGGGTACTTCTTCTACCGGCTCCCCCGGGGGTATCGTAAGAGCGGGTGACGGGGGGTCTTTTTTATTAGTGTCAAGGGGGGACTTGTTCTTGGACCAGTTGAACTTTATCTCGGCGGCTGAGATGTCTATGCCGAGATAAAGGTTATTCTCTTTTATAACAATAATTTTTCCCGGGCTGCTGCCGCCCTTCTCTACCGTGCCGCTCAAGACAGAGCCGTCCACCACGGCTACGGTCCGGCCGCGCAGGCTTATGACGCCTTTGACAAAACCTCTTCCGCCGGGGAGAAAATGTATGTCTCCGGCCTCAATGACTCCGTAAATACGGGCCGTATCAATGCCGTAGAACTTTTTATTTAATCTGAATATCAGCTGGTCACTCAATGGACGCGTCCTCAGCGAGTCTTAGCCCGTCAAATAAATCAGTTCAGCCTATCTTGAAATTTTCCACAACAGCCTGAAGTTCCGTGGAAAGCTCGGAGAGTTTGCGAGAGGCCTCTACCGTCTCGCTGATGGCAGAGCTGTGTTTTGTCACCGCCTCTTCCATAAGCTTGGTGCTCTTGAGGTTTTCCTCTGCTATGCCTGCTATCTTATCTGTAAGCCGGCAGGTATCTTCGGCTTTTTCCTTCTGTCTGCGCGTCAGCCCCAGCACAAGGGAGGCCTTTTCCACCACATCAGATGTGTATATGGTAATATCGGCAAGAATCTTTCTTATATTTCTAATATCTTCACGTCCGCCCTTGAGGTTTGCGGCGCCCTCACCCACGGCCGTTACCACGCCCTCTACCTCGTCGCGCAGATCCTTAACGATAACGGATACGTCTTGAACACTCTCGTTGGTGCTATCGGCGAATCGCCTTACCTCTTCGGCCACCAGGGCAAAGCCCTTTCCGTGCTCACCGGCCTTTGATGCCTCTATGGTGGCGTTAAGGGCCAGCAGATCCGTCTGGCGGGATATATGGGTAATAACATCGAGTATCTTCGGGATATCGCCAAGCCTCTCATCGAGCCTCTCTGCGGCGGCCTCGGTGTTCTCTATGCCGCGGAAGATGGTCTCCATCTTTTCCATGGCCGATGTGGAGGTAACGGCGCCGCGGTGAACCATGGAGTTTACCTGCTGAGAGGCATTGGCGCTATCAGTGACTTTTTTTTCTATCTCATCTGCAAGCGTGGCAACAGAATGCACGGTCTTCGCGGCATCTTCAACCTGATTGGCCTGATCCATGGCCCCCCCGGTTATGCTCGATGTGCCGGCGATAACGTCTTTTGCCGTGTTATGCCCTCTCTTTACCACGTCGCTGAAGACGTTCTGAGCCTCGCTGAGGTTCGTTACAGTCTCCTTTGTATGCACGACAAGTTCGGTGAGGTTTTTGGACATGAGCTTTATGGCCTCGGCAAGGTCTGTTGTCTCGTCCTGAAAAAATTTGTTACTCTCATTATCATCCCAGCTGCCGGATAAATCGCCGCCGCTTATCCTGCGGGCCTCGGAGGTGAGGCGGTTAAATTGCCTTGTAAGCCCCTTGGTGAGCAGGGAGCCGAGGATAAGGCCGATTAGTATGGCGAATAAAAAACTCAGCGGTTCGCGGAGCCACTCTGCCACATCAGCCCTCTCAACAAAAGAGGGGACAAAGGCCGCCGCCGCCACTACCGCTATAAAACCAAGTATGAACTTGTACCCTATAGGTATCCTCATCTTTCTCTCGGACCTCTCTTAAAGGTAAATAGATTTCAAGGCCCTCGGGGGCCTCTTTATAATTATATGTGATAAAAAAAGTTCTTCGGCCTATAGCGGCGGTATCTTTATACCTGCCTTCACGCGCCCTTAGTTAAGGTCTTCTCTCGAAGGCTATTTATACTTTTACTTATCTTAGCCTTTTATGCCCCTAATCCCGGAAGTTAAAAATGCCTGAAGCCGCCTGCCATGGTGTTTATCTTCAGTTTTTTGCCATTGGCGCCGGTCACAAAAATACCTTCTCCGGCGGGCAGTATGCGGCCTATCCTCGTAACCTTTACATCGTGGGTCTTTTCAATATTAAGTATCTTTTTACCTTGGTGCGAAGACGCCGTAAAGAGCAGTTCGTAATCCTCGCCGCCTCCCAAGGCGGTCTTGAGGGCCTTCTCCCTTCCGCAGCTTAGAAGCGCCCGTGAGAAGGGTATCTTATCTGCCTCGATACAGGCCCCGGCTTTGCTGGCCCTGCAGAGCCTGCCAAGATCAAGGAGCAGGCCGTCGCTTATATCCATCATGGCCGTAGCTCTCTTTGTTTGCGCAAGCTTCCTGCCTACATCAATACGCGGTTGTGGTTCGAGGTGTTTACGTACCTGCCTCTTAAGGGGGCCTTTTGTTATGGCCCTGCCGCCGTATTTTTTAAGGGCCGCGAGCCCGATGGCAGAGTCTCCGGGATTTCCCGTAATATATATATCATCACCGGGCTTTGCCCCGTCCCTGTAAAGGACCTCGTCAGCGGGCATCTGTCCGAGCAGTGTAATGGATATGGAGATTGATTTAGCGCGTGAGAGGTTGCCGCCCGTAAGGGTTACACCGAACTTTTTGGCCTCTTTATCGAGGCCTTTGTAGAGGTTTTTAAGGTAGGCCGCTTCTGTATTGGGGGGCAGGTTAAGTGTGACGAGATAAAAAAGGGGCTCACCGCCCATGGCCGCTATATCAGATAGAGAGACGGCGAGGGCTTTACTGCCAAGGAGGTAGGGCGTTGTAAGGTCCCGCCTGAAGTGGGTCCCCTCTATGAGTATATCCGTAGTTGCGAGTTGAACACTGCCACCGGTCTCGCTCAAGACCGCCGTGTCATCGCCGATGGCCCTTATTACGCGTGGATTATCTGTGCTGTATTTTCGGGCAAGGTACTCTGTGATTCCATCCTCGCCCATTTCTTTAAGAGACATCGGTTCAGGCCCTTGCCTCTTTACGCCTCCGCGCCGTAATGGGTTTGGGGGTCGTCTTAGGCTTTGCGCGAGGTTTTTTCCTGAATATGGCCTCAACAACATCGTCCATATGTTTTACGGGGATGAAGGTTAGCCGCTCCCTTACGTCTTCGGGTATCTCAACAAGGTCTTTCTCGTTCCTCTCGGGTATAATAATGGTCCGTGTCTTTGCCCGCAGCGCCGCGAGGCTCTTTTCCTTAAGTCCGCCTATGGGCAGGACCCGTCCGCGAAGCGTTATCTCGCCTGTCATGGCTATGCCGTTTTTGATGGGTTTTCTCGTAAGCGCCGATATAAGCGCGGCGGCCATGGTAATGCCAGCTGATGGGCCGTCCTTGGGTATGGCCCCCGAGGGGACGTGTATGTGAATATCAATGTGTTTGAAATCCGTATCAATATCAAGGGCATCGGCGCGCGAGCGAGCGTAGCTCACGGCCGCCTGAGCGGACTCCTTCATTACATCGCCAAGGTGTCCGGTGAGGGTAAGCTGGCCGCGTCCGGGCATGATAATGGCCTCAATGTTCAGTATCTCCCCGCCAACGGCCGTCCACGCAAGCCCTGTCGCAAGGCCCACTACGTTAGTCTCTTTCTCAAGGTCAGGCAGGTACACCGGGGGACCGAGGTATTTAGGCAGGTCTTTTGCGCTGATGGTGGTTTTTTTTGTCTCTCCCTCGGCTACTTTACGGGCCACCTTGCGGCAGAGCGAGGCTACCTCTCTTTCGAGGTTACGGAGCCCGGCCTCACGCGTGTACTCGGAAATTATTTTTTTAAGCGTGGCATCGGGCAGAGCGAAATTTTTCTTCGTAAGGCCGTGTTCTTTAAGCTGTCTGCCGATGATGTACTTCTTTGTTATCTGCAGCTTCTCTTCTTCTGTGTAGCCGGGCAGATATATGGTCTCCATCCGGTCTTTAAGGGGCCCGGGTATGGGGTCCGCGAGATTTGCCGTCATGATGAACATGGCCTTTGATAGGTCAAAGGGCAGGTTAAGGTAATGGTCGCTAAAGGAGTTGTTCTGCTCCGGGTCAAGTACCTCAAGAAGGGCCGAGGCAGGGTCTCCCCTGAAATCCATGCCCATCTTATCTATCTCGTCCATCATAAATACGGGGTTTGATGTGCCGGCCTGCTTGATGCCCTGTATTATGCGCCCCGGCAGGGCCCCTACATAGGTGCGCCGGTGGCCGCGAATCTCGGCCTCGTCTTTAATGCCGCCAAGGGAGATGCGCACGAACTTTCTTCCCATGCTCCTTGCGATGGATTTACCAAGGGAGGTCTTTCCCACACCGGGAGGGCCTATGAAGCAGAGTATGGGGCCTTTTGTCTTTTTCTGCAGTTTTCTTACGGCAAGGTACTCAAGTATGCGTTCCTTTATCTTCTCAAGGTCGTAGTGATCCGTATCGAGAATCTTTTTGGCCTTCACAAGGTCGAGCATGTCTTTTGTATGCACGCTCCATGGCAGGTCTACTATCCACTCAAGATAATTCCTGATAAGCGCCGACTCGGCGGCATCAGGGTGCATCATCTCAAGGCGCTCCACCTGCTTCAACGCCTCTTTCTCGGCCTCTTCGGGGAGACGGGCCTTTTTTATCTTATCGCGGAACTCCTCGCCCTCTTCTTTTGTCTCGCCTATCTCGCCGAGCTCGGCCTTGATGGCACGCATCTGCTCACGGAGAAAATACTCACGCTGAGTCTTGTCCATCTCTTCCTTGGCCTGGGTCTGAATGCTGGCCTGCATCTCAGCTACCTGCAGCTCTTTTACGATAAACCCGCTCACCAGATCCAGACGGGCCACGGGGTCAAGAGTCTCGAGGATGGACTGGCCCTCGTCAAGTGTAAGCCCGAGGTTTGCGGCTACAAGGTCGGCAAGGCGGCCCGGGTCCTTGATATTGTCAACAACCATCATGATTTCCTGAAAAACAACCTTGCCAAGGGCCGCCAGCTGCTCAAGGTGCTCGCGGACATTACGCATCATGGCCTCTACCTTCAGGGAGACCTCATCGTCTGTCTTTTCCTGAATCTTTTTTATATCAACTATGTAGGAGGGCGTTGACTGTGTAAAACCCCTTATCCTGGCACGCGCCAGCCCCTGCAGCAGTATCTTAACTCTGCCGTCAGGCAGCTTCATCATCCGCATAATCATGGAGACCGTTCCCGACTCGTAGATATCAGCAGGGCCAGGGTTCTCATTTGCAGGGTCTTTCTGAGTTGCCGTGAATATAAGCCTGTCCTTTGTAAGAGATGAGTCAACGGCGCTTATGGACTGTTCTCTTCCTACAAAAAGTGGTACTATCATGAAGGGAAAAACCACTACGTCCCGTACCGGCAGAAGAGGCAGGGCCCCCGGTATTACCAGCTGTTCTTCAACTACCTCATCGTTAATACCTTCACTCATAATTGTCCGCCTTATCTTTATTTAGTCTCTATGAGAACACTTCTTTTTTCACTTCTCTTATCTTCTACCCTGGGTATTACGATGGTGAGAACGCCGCTCTTGTAGAGTGCCTTTACCTTTGATGTGTTAACGGGAAATGGTATGTCAATGGAGCGGTAGAGCCTTCCGAAAACCCTTTCCATGCATACGTAGTTTGTCTTGTTGCACTCTACGGCCTCGGTCTTCAGTGCCGTAAGTTTAAGGGTATTTTTGTGTAGATATAACTCAATGTGCTCTTTCTGTACCCCCGGCATCTCCACCTCTATGGTAAGCTCATAGGGCGAAGAGAACATATCAATATCCGGTATGCGGGTAATGGTGTCAATGCATCCGTCACCGGGCATGCTCTCGTCATCGCTGCCGCCGCCGTGGCATGAGCCGCAGTCTTCGTCGGAGAAGTTAAGCAGCTCAGCCGGCTCTTTAGATATCTTCGCCATTATGAGGTAAGCCTTGAATTTAAATTGTGGCCCGCAATAAAAGCCGCGGGCCCTTATAACTTCAGCTTTTTAAGGAAAAGTTTCAGCCCCCGCGCCATGTCTTTTCTCTTCAGGGCATATGAGATATTGGCCTGTAAAAAACCCTCTTTATCGCCTGCGTCAAAGCGTGTGCCGCTGAACTCGTAGGCGTATACTTCTTCTCTCTTCAGGAGCTCCCGCAGCCCGTCTGTAAGCTGCAGCTCCCCGCCTCTGCCTTTTTTTGTGCGCTCAAGGGCCGTGAATATGGCCGGTGTTAAGATGTACCTGCCTATAACGGCGAGGTTTGACGGTGGCGATGACTTTGGTTTTTCCACAAGGTCAAGTATCTGAAAAGTTCGGGGCCCCACCTTCTTACCCTTAATTACCCCGTAAAGGTGCGTCCTGCTCCTTGGAACCTTCTGAACGGCGATGACTGAGGCCTTTTTTTCCTTGAAGACACTTAGCATCTGCTTCATTACGGGAACTTCTGAGTCTATAATGTCATCACTTAGAAAGACGGCGAAGGGTTCATTGCCCACAAGGTTTTTTGTAATATGAATGGCGTGGCCAAGGCCAAGGGGCTCGCTCTGCCTTGTGTAGGCGAAGTGTACCTTATCGGAAATCTTCTGTATGTTCTTGAGTATCTCCTTTTTTTTGCGTTCTTTAAGGAGCAGCTCCAGCTCCACCGAGGTATCGAAGTGGTCCTCAATGGCCGTCTTTCCCATGCCTGTTACGATGATTATTTCTTTCAGACCTGAGTCCCGGGCCTCTTCAACACCGTACTGGATAAGAGGTTTGTCCACAAGGGGAAGCATTTCTTTGGGGATGGCCTTAGTGGCTGGAAGGAATCTCGTGCCAAAACCGGCGGCCGGGAATATTGCTTTAGTTATCTTCATATCTCACCACTGGTGATAATAATAACTTTTGCCGCATAAGTCAAGCAAGCGTATCTATCTAAGTAATTTCTCTAAAAGGGATTGTGCCTCTTTATGAAATGGGTACAAGTCCGGCGTACTTTACCATGAGTTTGCGAGTTTTACCGCTGCGAAATCTTACGGTAAGTTTAACATCCTCGCCGCCCCCGCTCTTACCCTCTATTACGCCTGTACCAAAGCTGCTGTGTGATACGCGCATCCCCACGCACCAGCCAAGGCCGCTATCCCAGCCGTCGGTATCGTACTCTATGTGGCTATCATCCTCGTTGTAGTAGTAGGCCTCGGCCTTTGCCGTAAGGGCCTTTTCGGCCTTCTCCATCTTGATGGCCTCGCTGTCTATCTCGTCAATAAACCTTGAGGCTATCTGATAACGTGTCTCGCCGAAGATGTTTCTTGACTGCGCGCTTGAGAGGTAGAGCTGCTTCTTGGCCCTTGTCATGCCGACATAACAGAGGCGCCTCTCTTCTTCTAACTGCTCGGGGTCATCGATACTGCGTGAATGTGGGAAGAGCCCCTCTTCCATGCCCGCTATGAAGACCACGTTAAATTCAAGGCCCTTTGCCGCGTGCAGCGTCATAAGTGTTACGCGCCCCGCCTCTTCATCATATGAGTCTATATCGCTTGTAAGGGAGACGTGGTCAAGAAAATCAGGGAGTGTCGCGTCCTCAACGGCTTGTTCAAAATCCTTTATCGCCGAGATGAACTCGAAGATGTTCTCCTGGCGGTTCAATGCCTCCTCGCTGCCGTCTTCGATAAAGGCAAGCATGTATCCTGCGTCCTCAAGGAGGCGCAGCGTAAGTTCATGTAAGCTCAGCGAACCCCTATCGTTGCTAAAAGCGGAAAAGGCCTCAATAAGGGCCCCGGCTCCGGCTTTTTTAATAATACCCTCGTTAAAGGCGGCAGAGAGGCCGTCTATGAGGGTGAGCCCGCGCTCCTTGGCAAGGGTGATTATCCTCTCAAGCGTTACCTTGCCTATGCCCCGTGGAGGCGAGTTTACAATGCGCGCGAAACTTATGGCGTCCCGCGGGTTTACTATTACGCGGAGATAACTCATGGCGTCGCGTATCTCTTTTCTCTCATAGAAGCGTACGCCTCCAACTACGGCATATGGAAGGCCCGCCCTGAGGAGCCCTTCCTCAAAGACACGGGACTGGGCGTTTGTCCTGTAAAAGACGGCCACATCGCCGTACTTCAGCTCACCGCCACCCCCGGTAAGGGTTTTTATCTTTTTTATAATCTGCGATGCCTCTTCCCGTTCATCAACGGCCTCTTCGTAGTATACGGGCGGGCCCTCGGCGTTCTCTGTCCAGAGCTTTTTCTCAAGCCTCCGGGTGTTTCTGTCAATAAGGGAGTTGGCCGCCGTGAGTATCATCTTCGTGCAGCGGTAGTTCTGCTCGAGCCTGAAGACCTCTGCGCCGGGGTAGTCCTTCTGAAAACGCAGTATATTGTCAATGCAGGCCCCGCGCCAGCCGTATATGGACTGGTCGGGGTCTCCAACGGCAAAGAGGTTTCCCGTCCCGCTGCTAAGGAGCTCCGTGAACTCGTATTGAGCCTTATTTGTATCCTGATACTCGTCAACAAGTATGTAGCGTATGCGCCGGTGGTATCTCTCCAGAATCTTCGGGTTGTTTCTCAGCAGCCGCACGGGCTCGGCGATGAGGTCGCCGAAATCATAGGCGTTCATCTCACGAAGCCTCTTCTCGTAGAGGCTGAATATCTTGTACACTCGTTCGCCGAGAAAATCCCCTGAGGCCGCCAGCAGGTCTTCGGGGCTCATGAGCTCGTTCTTTGCCCTTGAGATCTTCCATACCAGAGACTTCGGGGTCATGGCCTTGTCGCCCATATCAAGCTCTTTCAGGACTGTTTTTATAAGGGCTACCTGCTCGTCCTCTCCGTATACGCTTATGCCGGCTTCCCCGGGTGCGGCCTGTTCGCGCAGTATCTTAAGGCCTATGCTGTGAAAGGTTCCGAGCCATAGCCCCTGTGAGGCCCCGCCAAGAAGAGTGCCGAGGCGTGTCCGCATCTCGGAGGCCGCCTTGTTCGTAAAGGTAACGGCGAGAATCTCACTGGCAGGCACGCCCCGTTCTCTCATAAGCCAGGCCACTCTTGATGTAAGCACGCGGGTCTTGCCGCTTCCGGCGCCGGCGAGTATAAGTATGGGGCCGTCGCCGAAGGTCGCGGCCTCTGCCTGAATATTATTGAGTGTCTTTATAAACATTTTTTTTCGCTTTCCTGTCTTTTTCTCTTATTTTAGGCCCACTCTGCCCTCATGGCAGACAATGGACTCCGTAGCTGAGTATATCTTAATTTTTAACACAGATTCATGGAGGAGGTAAATAGTGTTCTTGGTTTTTACGTGTAAATCCTCTTTATAAGGCTTGCCCCTCTCCAGTATTTTTGATAAGTTCACTCCATGAGAAAGAGTGTAATATTCGCCTCTTCAGAGGCGGCGCCCTACTCCAAGACAGGCGGGCTTGGCGATGTGGCAGGGGCCCTTCCAGCGGCCCTTCGCGAGCTTGGCTGCGATGTATCTGTATTCCTGCCCCTCTACAGAGAGACGCTTTTAAAGGGTGTGGAGATTGAGCCCACAGGAGTCTCTGTCGTCGTTCCCCTTGGCAGGTCCATGATACGGGTAGAAGTCATGCAGGCAGGCTGCGCCGCGGTAAAGACCTTTTTTATAGCCTGTGATGAGTTTTATGACAGGAGCTTTCTGTACGGCACCCCTAGGCGTGATTACTTTGATAACCTTGCCCGATTTACCCTCTTTTCTCGTGCCGTGCCCGAGGCCGTATCAGCCCTGGGGCTAAAAGCCCATATCGTGCACGCCAATGACTGGCAGACAGGTCTT
>JBHHUP010000039.1:0-15477 GCA_046753845.1 Thermodesulfobacteriota bacterium | reverse complement strand
GCCCCCTTGTTATGGCCCTCTTTTTGGATAAACTCATTGATGAGGCCGGTCCCGTGATACCTGTATTTTTTCCCCTTGCCGCGGCCGAGGCGCGCTCCGTTGCGGAGCCGTCTAATGATGAGAGGTCTTGCGGCATTTCGGCCCTTACGGAGTATTATTTTAATACTTATATTACCGCTCCGCCTCCGCCTTTTATTACAGGTGATGAGATAATTCAGAGCTTTAATATCGCCGAGGGCGAGAGAGTGGGCGCTCTAAAGGAAATGATAGAAGAGGCACTCTTTACGGGGCTTATAAGAGATAAGAAAGAGGCGTTGGAGTATATAAAAAAAGGCCTTTTTTAAAGATGGGGTTGACAAATGTATAAAAACAACCTTTTATAAAAGGATACACAGCATTGGTACTTAAGACAGACAAAAAAAAGGAGAGCACAGGCATGAGTGAAGATAACGGTATAAAGGCGGTAATAGAGACGGGGTACGGCGAGATAGAGCTGAAGTTTTTTGCCGATTCCGCTCCCGGGCATGTAAAGAACTTTACTGACCTTGCCAGAGAAGGTTTTTACGACGGGACTATCTTTCACAGGGTAATCCCGGGCTTTATGATTCAGGGCGGCGACCCCAATACCAAGGGAACTAACAAGGCTTCCTACGGCATGGGCGGCCCCGACCATCAGGTAAAGGCCGAGTTCAATGATAGGTCGCACAAGAGGGGCATACTCTCAATGGCCAGGAGTCAGGACCCCGATAGCGCGGGCTCGCAGTTTTTTATCGTAGTCAAGGACTCACCCTTTCTTGATAACCAGTACACCGTCTTCGGTGAGGTTACATCAGGCATTGATGTCGCCGATAAGATAGTAAATCTGCCCCGTGACGGGAGAGATCTGCCCGATGAGAGGGTGGAGATGAAGATAAGGATAATAGACTGAAATCCCTGATTTTTACTTGAAAAAGAAATAAAAGTGTGGTAGTTTTTCAAGATACGACTCATTAAGGTGTTAAGGTGGGCTAATGAGCCCACCTTTTCTTTATGAGGAAGTTGCCTCTCATGGGACGGGTGCAGTTAAAAGGGGCAGCGGGGTTTTGTGTATATGGGGCTGTGAATTCGGGCCCTTATGGGAATAAGGGGGCCGGTAAAAGGCTCTTTTATCCGGGGGGGCGGGGGCAGGGGGCGCTTTTTAAATGCCTATGTGGTGATTGTAGGAGCGCTATGCAGGTCATGGGGCTTTTTGTTTTATAGATTTAAATCTGGTTTTACCGCCTTCAAGGCAGCCGTGGGGCCGGGCAGCCCGGTATTGATTTAATATGTTTTTTTGCCATGGCGAGTCTAGGGGCACAGCCGCGGTTAGTATCTAAAATATTGTCTTTAGTGGCTTGTTATGAGTGATATAAGAGAGAGCGCCTCCCTTGATGAGAGGCTCGAAAGGCTGGCGGAGCCCGTGGTATCAGGCGCCGGCTGTGAGCTTGTAGATATCGTCTGTGTTGTTGATCATGGCCGCAGCGTGCTCAGGGTCTTTATTGATAAACCCGGCGGTGTAACAATAGACGACTGCACCGTAGTCAGCCGCGAGCTCGGCGCGGTGCTTGATGTTGAGGACCTCTTGCCCGGAAGATATTCACTTGAGATATCATCTCCGGGACTTAACCGGATTCTTAAAAAAGAAAAGGATTTCAAGAGGTTTATCGGCAGGATGGTAAAGATAAGTACGCGCGAGCCCATAGAGGGCAGAAGCCACTTCAAGGTCTCTCTCGATGCCGTTAGTGACGGGGCGCTTGAGGTGACTGACGATATGGATAAAAAATGGGCCTTAAAGCTGGAGAATATACAGAAGGCTAACCTTGTGCCCGAGCTTTAATTCGAGTTTTTTTATTACTGAATAATACATGAACAAAGGAGTTGTATAAATGCCTGTTAATCTTGCCCATCTCATCGATCAAGTAGGTCGTGACAAGGGTATAACCAAGGAAGTACTGATAGATGCCCTTGAGTCCGCCGTTATGAAGGCCGCGGAGAAGCGTTTTGGGGCCAACAAGGAGATAGAGGCGCATTATCAGGAGGAGTCCGGGGAGATAGAGCTCTTTCTTTTTAAGGATGTCGTTGAGAAAGTCGAGGATGAGGACCTTGAGATTTCCATGGAGGATGCCCGGGAGCTTGATTCAGAGAGCGCCCTTGGAGATGTACTCGGCGTAAAACTCGATTCTAAAAAATTCGGCCGTATAGACGCGCAGACGGCCAAGCAGATTATTATACAGAAGGTGCGCGAGGCTGAGCGTAACGTAGTCTTTAATGAGTTCAGTGATAAGAAGGGTGAGATAGTCTCCGGACTTGTGCATCGCTTTGAGCGCGGAGACATAATAGTTGATATCGGCAGAACAGAGGCGCTTCTCAGTAAAAAAGAGCAGGTGAGGCGCGAGGGTTACAGGCAGGGAGACAGGATAAGGGGTCTTATTGTTGATGTCTGCAATGATGTAAAGGGGCCTCAGGTCATGCTATCAAGGGCTCAGTCGGCCTTTCTGATAAAACTCTTTCAGATGGAGGTCCCGGAGATTTACGAGGGCATAGTAGAGATAAAAGGGGCCGCCCGCGAGCCCGGCGAGAGGGCCAAGATAGCCGTTATGTCCCATAGCTCCGATGTTGACCCCGTAGGGGCCTGTGTCGGCGTAAAGGGTTCAAGGGTACAGGCTGTTGTGCAGGAATTAAAGGGTGAGAAGATAGACATAATTCACTGGTCCGAGGACCCGGCCATCTTTGTCAAGAATACGCTCTCTCCTGCCGAGATATCCCGTGTCATTGTTGATGATGAGGAGCATGCAATGGAGGTTATCGTGCCTGATGATCAGCTCTCTCTGGCCATCGGCAGAAAGGGGCTTAACGTAAGGCTTGCCGCGAGGATCAGCGGCTGGAAGATAGACATACATACTGAATCTGATTTTGGTGATGAGTCTTCGGCGTCGCTCACGCCTGATGAGCAGTTGAAAAAAGAGATGGCGGCCATGGTTGCTACTGAAGATGCCGATACTGAGGCAGAGGCCATCTCTTCCGATGAGGCCGAGGTAACCTCAGAGAGTGGCTCCGAGGCCGGCGAAAATAAGGCAGAGAATGCTGAAGAGCCCCGGGGTCAGATAAACTCCGAGGCAGGCGAAGAAGCCGAGGCAGAGGCCGAGAGCGGTGCAGAGTAAAAGGTCTTCTGATCTTTTACCGGGTATCTGCGGCCTTAAGCGGAGATATTGGTGAAGCTCTCCCCCGCACCCGTACTAAGGACGTGTATAGCCTGTAGGGGCGTCCTGCCAAGGAAAAAATTATTAAGGGTTTACCTTAATAAGTCGGGGCGGGTAAGCCTTGATGCGGGTAACCGCGGCGGCGGAAGAGGCGCTTATATATGCGCGAAGATAGAGTGCCTTAATAAGGTAAGGGCAAAAAAAGGCGCCTTTGCCCGTGCTTTTAGAGTAAAAGTGCCCAATGAGGGCCTGGAGAGTTTTTATAAAGATATGAGCGATATGCTTAATGCCGAGACCGGCAGCGAAGTTATGGATGAAAGTAAACTTAAGTCACCGGATAAATAAGAGAATTAACTGAGATATGGTAACGGAAAAAACAGAAGAAGAAAAAAAGCCTGAGCTTGTTGAGAAACGGATTAAACCATCGGTTATTCGTAGAAGGCGTGCCGTTAAGGTAAAGCCGCCTGAGGCCGTGCCTCCTCTTGAGAAGGCCCCTGCGGCCGTAGAGCTTGAGGCCGCCCCTGCCACGGCCGCGGCGAAGGTATCTACAAAAAAGACGCCGAAAAAAAAGACATCGAAAAAAGAGGTCTTAAAAGAAGAGGCTCTTTCTGCGGAGGAGCTTGAGGCCGCTAAGGCACCTGTTAAGAAAGCCGGGAAAAAGACCGCTAAAAAGGCCGTTGAAGCACCCCCTGAGTCTAAGCCTGCAAAGGCAGCTGCCAGGGGGGAAAAAGCCCCTGAGACTCCTGCGGCGAGACCTGCCAAGGCAACAACAGCTCCTGTTCCCGCCAAGGAACACGCGGAAAAGGACGTAAAGGTCTTTGCTAAGCCAAGGACACCCGCTCCGCCTAAAAATTTCTTCACCCCCGGCGGCGGACGGCGTAAGAGGGGGAAGCGCTTTCAAAAACCAAGACAGCGCTTCGGTAAACCCGTTATAAATTCTACCAGACAACTTCTGAAGACGGAAATCACGGAGCCCAAGGGCGCCAAGAGGGTCCTGCGCATCGCTGAGGCAATTAGCGTTGCCGATCTATCGCAGAGACTCGGCGTCAAGGCCGGTGAGCTGATTAAAAAACTCATGGCCATGGGAGTAATGGCCACTGTAAATCAGTTTATAGATATAGACGCTGCTACGCTTATAGCGCAGGAGTATCAATACGAAGTTGAGAACGTCACTATTTCCGAGGACGGCCTTATTGATCTTCCCGCTGCCGAGGGCACGTCCATAGAGCCGAGGGCCCCTGTGGTAACGGTAATGGGCCACGTTGACCATGGTAAGACCTCTCTTCTTGATGCTATAAGAGAGACAAATGTGGCGACAGGCGAGGCCGGCGGCATTACTCAGCACATAGGCGCCTATCATGTTCATCTTCCAAAGGGAGATGTCACATTCCTTGATACCCCCGGCCACGAGGCCTTTACCTCAATGAGGGCAAGGGGCGCTAAAGCCACGGATATTGTCGTACTTGTAGTAGCCGCCGATGACGGCGTCATGCCTCAGACCGTAGAGGCCATAAACCACGCCCGTGCCGCCGAGGTGCCTATAATAGTTGCCGTGAATAAGATAGACCTGCCTCAGGCAGAGCCCGACCGGATAAAGACAGAGCTCTCGGGCCGTGGCCTTGTTGCCGAAGAATGGGGCGGTGACACTATCTTCATTGAAGTCTCTGCAAAGCAGAGGACAAATATCAAGGAACTTCTTGATATGATACTTCTTCAGGCCGAGATACTCGAGCTAAAGGCCCCTGTAGACGGCCCCGCCAACGGCGTTATCATTGAGGCCAAACTCGATAAGGGTAGAGGCCCCGTGGCGACTGTGCTTATTCAGAGCGGAAGGCTCAGGACAGGGGACGCCTTTGTAGCAGGTTTTCATTCAGGCCGCGTTCGCGCCATGCTTGACGATACCGGAAAAAGGGTAAAGGAAGCCGGCCCCTCCAGCGCGATTGAGATACTCGGTTTATCCGGCGTGCCTATGGCCGGAGATGCCTTTAGTGTTGTAAAGGACGAGATTACGGCCAAGCAGATAACCTCCATAAGAGAGAGAAAGAACCTTGAGAAGGCCCAGCAGGGCAGCGCCAAGGTAAGCCTTGAAGACCTCTATGAGAAGATAACCATGGGCGAGGTTCAGGAGCTTAATATAATCTTGAAGGCAGATGTTCAGGGCTCTATCGAGGCCGTGAAGGAATCTCTTGAAAAACTCTCTACCGATGCCGTTCAGCTTAAGATACTCCATAACGCCGTTGGCGGCATTAACGAGGGCGATGTTATGCTTGCCGCTGCCTCTCGCGCCATTATAATCGGTTTTAACGTGCGCCCCGAGACCAAGGCACGTGAGCTGGCTATAGAGCAGAACGTGGATGTAAAACTATACAACGTTATTTATCACCTTGTTGATGAGATAAAGTCCGCCATGGAGGGGCTGCTTAAACCCATCATAAGCGAGGAGATAATCGGTACCGCCGAGGTGCGTGAGGTCTTCCGTGTAAGCAAGGTAGGCAATGTGGCAGGCTGCTACCTTACCTCCGGTAAGGCTACAAGGGCCTCAAAGGCTCATCTAATAAGGGATAATGTCGTTATTTATAACGGTAAACTCGGCACTCTAAGGCGTTTTAAGGACGATGTTAAAGAAGTCCAGTCAGGGTACGAGTGCGGTATGACCATTGAAGGTTATAACGACATAAAAGTAGGCGATGTCATAGAGCTCTACGTAGAAAAAGAAGAGGCCGCCAAGCTATAGTTGGCGTGATTGTCCGGTGCTCTCCGGCCCGTCGGAAGGTGTTGAGAAGAGTTTTCTTTATTAAACGGTATATCTGTAATGGTAGCAGGACTCTGCCGGATAAGCCTCAGGCTCCACGGTAACGCCTCACTTAAAGGTAAGAGACGTATTGTTAAGAGCATTAAAGAGAGGGTGCGCAGTAGCTTCAATGTCTCCATCGCCGAGGTGGCGGAGCTGGACACCCTGCAGAGGGCCGAGATAGGGGTTGGGGCCGTGGGTAATGATAGGGCCTTTATAAACTCTGTTATCGATAAGGTGATTGACAAGATAGAGGGCCTTAATACGGCGGAGATAATCGAGAGCCGTATAGAGATTATCAACATGTAGTTTTTTTTTAGGAGTTTAAGGTTCTCATGCATGGATACAAACGGGCGGACAGGGTCGGGGACAGTATCCTGCGCGAAATTGCCTCCATGCTGCAGCGCGGTGAGATAGGGGACCCGAGAATAGGTTTTGTCACTATTACACATGTAAAGCTGAGCCCTGATCTGAAAGAAGCCAAGATTTATTTCAGTCAGATAGGCTCTGATGAAGATAAGAAAAACTCCGCAGAAGGCCTTGATAGCGCCGTAGGGTACATAAGGCGTAACCTCGGCCACCGGCTGAAGCTGAGGTCTGTTCCCAAGCTGCGTTTTTATTTTGACGATACCCTTGAGTATGCCGAGCATATAGATGACCTGCTCAAGGGCATAACAAAAGAAGATGGTGCCTGAGGCCGATGGGTAACGAGGTGAAGGGGCGGGCGGTAATGAGGGGTCGGCGGTTGTGACGGGGTGACGTTGCAGGAGTGTCTTAACCCTTCAGGTTAAGAGGCCGCACCTCTGAAAGACAGGGCCCAAAGAGGATACTTTGTATGGAAAAAAGGTTTGACAAGATTATAGAAAAGCTAAGAGAGGGTAAGAAGTTTTTAATAGCCTCTCACGTTAATCCCGAGGGTGACGCCGTGGGCTCGCTGCTGGGCCTTACCCTGGTCCTGCGGGCTATGGGTAAAGATGTAACGCCCTATCTTGAGGACCCGGTGCCGGGTATATACGACTTTCTTCCGGGCTCGGAGACGATTGTTCACAACCTTGACGGCCTTGGTCCTTTTGATGCCCTTATCGCCGTTGATTGCGGGATGAAGGACAGGCTTGGCGAGCTCCTTAACGCATTTGAGCATGGAGGAGAGCTTATAAACCTTGACCACCACGCAACGAATGACGGCTACGGCGACCTTAATGTCGTGGATGCCGAAGCGAGCGCCACAGGCGAGGTGATTTACGACCTCTGCCGCGCCGGCGGCATTGGTATAACAAAAGAAGCGGCCATAAACCTTTATGTGGCCATACATACTGATACAGGGTCATTCCGCTACTCATGCACCTCTGCCGAGTCTCTCATGAAGGCCGGTGAGCTTGTACGCTGCGGCGCTGACCCATCTGATATATCCATGCGTGTCTACGAGAACTATCCCGCCGTAAGGTTTCGCCTTCTTGCCATGGTGCTTGCCACCCTTGAGGTTATAAAGGCCTGCGGTGAGGGACACGGCGGTGATATCGCAACCCTTAATGTTACCCGGGATATGTTTGATACTGCAGAGGCCGAGCCTGATCAGGCCGATGGTTTCGTAAACTACGCCCGTGGTATCGAGGGTGTTGAGGTAGGGGTGCTTTTTAGAGAATGCCCCGGTGATGAGTATAAGATAAGCCTTCGGAGTAAGAGCTACATGGATGTTGGCTCCGTGGCCATGCACCTTGGAGGCGGAGGCCACGCGCGCGCCGCGGGATGCACGCTTAAGGGTACCCTTGCCGAGGTAAAGACAAAGGTCCTTGGTGTTGTGAACGAGGCCATGCAGAAGGGCTGTACCCCGTGACAGGGGTGCTTGTCGCCGATAAACCCGCGGGCTGGAGCTCTCATGACGTTGTAAGAAGGGTAAAGCGTCTCCTTGGCGCCGCTAAGGTAGGCCACCTCGGCACACTTGACCCTGCGGCAACAGGGGTGCTTCCCCTTGTAATAAACAGGGCCACCAGGTTTGCTTCCTGGCTTGAGAGGGGAGAAAAAGAATACGCAGTCGAGATGACCCTCGGCGCCGAGACAGAGACTTACGACTCTGAGGGCCCTATTATCCGTGAGTCTGACCCCGGTGAAATTACAGCAGGTGATTTAGAGAGGGTTTTATCAGGTTTCAGGGGGACCATTTCGCAGGTGCCGCCAATGTTCTCGGCGGTGAAACGCAAGGGCAGACCCCTTTATAAGCTCGCGCGAAAAGGCATTACAATAGAGCGGCCGCCAAGAGACGTTGAGATATTCGCCCTTGAGATGACCAGTATTGATATGCCCGTAGTATCTTTTACCCTGCGCTGCGGCAGGGGTACTTATGTAAGGTCTTTATGCCATGACGCAGGCAAGATGCTTGGCTGCGGCGCTTATATGAGCGCCTTAAGGCGCATACAGAGCGGAGCCTTTCATATAAGCGAGGCCATAGACCCTGCAGCCCTTGAAAAGGAGGCTCTGGAGGGGGCGATTATCCCCCTTGGCGAGGCGCTTTTACGGGCGGTTGAGGTCTTCAGGGACGTAAGCCTTGATGACCGTGCGTTAAGGATAGAGGGCGCAGAAGAGGATATCATCGTCTCCGACGTTATGGATCTTGCCATAGGGACAAGGGTTATCCTGCCTACGGATAAAGGCTTTTTCCCTTTTAAAGACGAGGGTGAGATGATAAGGTTTACCCTTAATGGTCTGAACCTGGCCCTGGCAAGCCATATCAGAGGGCAGTTATGTAAGATTAAGTGGGTCTTTGAGGGCCCCTGTAACAACGAGGCGCGAAAGGTCCTCTAATAAGTGCTTAAGTGAGGTTTTAATTACCTCTTTAAGGTTGTTTTATGTACTATTTAATATAATAATAATGTGGTTAACGGAATTCTACATATACGCGGGAGGAGAAGGAAATGATAGATACTGAGAGCAAAAAGCAGATAGTAAGCGAGTATAAGACACATGGTACGGACACGGGCTCGCCTGAGGTTCAGGTAGCGCTGCTGAGCGCCAGAATAAAGGGGCTTCAGGACCACTTTAAAGAGCATACTCACGACCATCACTCAAGAAGGGGGCTTCTTAAGATGGTAGGCCGGAGAAGGAGGCTCCTTGCCTATGTTAAGGGTAAGGATATTAACCGTTACAAAGAACTTATCGCAAGGCTTGGTCTCAGAAAATAGTTTTTTTTGAGTACCGCCCACGGGGGCTGCAGGCAGGGTCTGTGAAGACGTCTGCCTTACGTTGATGATGGAATATAAAAAATCAGGAGAATGAACAGAGGATGGTAAAAACATACGAGATTGATTATGCCGGAAGGAAACTTACTATAGAGACAGGCAAGATGGCCAAACAGGCCGGGGGCTCATGTACACTGCGTTACGGAGACACCGTTGTCCTTGTAACGGCGTGCCGCGCGGGCTCAGCCGTAGAGGGCAGGGACTTTCTGCCCCTTACGGTAAATTATCAGGAAATGACCTATGCCGCCGGTAAGATACCTGGCGGCTTTTTTAAACGCGAGGGTCGCCCCAGCACAAGAGAGGTTCTTACTTCCCGTCTTATTGACAGACCTCTTAGGCCCCTCTTTCCAAAGGGTTTTGCCTACGAGACGCAGGTCATAGCCACGGCCCTATCAGTAGACCACGAGAACGATGCCGAGCTTATCGCCCTAATCGGCGCATCCATCGCCCTCGGCATATCAGATATTCCCTTCGCGGGCCCTATAGCGGCCTACAGGGTAGGCTCCATAGACGGCGAGTTTATAGAGAACCCCACATTAGAGCAGCAGAAGACAGGAGACCTTGACCTTATCGTAGCCGGCGGCGAGGGTTCCATCAATATGGTTGAGGGCGGAGCAAAGTTTGTCTCCGAGGAAACTATGGTCAAGGCCCTTGTTCTCGCCCAGGAAGGCATGGCCGGGGTGCTTGAGCTGCAGAAGCAGATCGTAGATGAGATAGGTAAAGAGAAGATGCCCGTTGTCCTTGTTGAGGTAGAGGACGAGCTCAAGGCACGTGTAGAGCAGAGGGCCGCCGAGGGGCTTAAAAAATGCCTTACTATACCGGAAAAACTCCCACGCTACGCTGCACTTTCTGATCTCAAGAAAGAGGTCGTCGATGAGCTTTCCGAGGAGTTTGAGGACCGCGTTAAGGATATCTCCAAGGTCTTTGGCGATACCAAGAATACGATTATGCGTGATATGATAGTCACGGAGAAAAAGAGGGTTGACGGCAGGGGCCCCACTGAGATAAGGGATATTACCTGCGAGGTAGGGCTTCTGCCCCGCACGCACGGCTCGGCCCTCTTTACGCGTGGCGAGACGCAGGCCCTTGTTAATACCACCCTTGGCACCGCTGACGACGAGCAGAAGATAGACGCCCTTAGCGGCTGGGAGTATAAACGTTTCATGCTCCATTACAACTTCCCGCCTTTCTGTGTTGGAGAGGTAAAGTTTCTGCGTTCTCCGGGCAGGCGTGAGATAGGCCACGGGACACTTGCCGAGAGGGCCGTAAACAAGGTCTTCCCCGGTCCCGATGACTTTCCATACACAGTTCGCGTAGTCTCCGATGTGCTCGAGTCCAACGGCTCATCATCCATGGCCACGGTCTGCGGAGCCTCGCTCTCACTCATGGATGCCGGTGTACCAACATCGGGCCATATAGCGGGCATCGCTATGGGGCTTATTAAAGAAGGCGATGAGGCCGTCATACTCTCTGATATACTCGGCGACGAGGACCACCTCGGAGACATGGACTTCAAGGTAGCGGGTTCAGAGGACGGCATTACGGCCCTGCAGATGGATATTAAAATTGGCGGCGTAACGGCCGAGCTCCTTACCGAGGCCCTTGGCCAGGCCCGCGACGGCAGGCTTCATATACTTTCCAAGATGAACGAGGCCATCAGCGAGCCCAGGGGCGAGATGTCTTCATACGCGCCTCGTATAGTAACCCTTATGGTTAAGCCCGAGAGGATAAAGGACGTAATAGGCCCGGGAGGCAAGAACATAAAGGGTATTATCCTTGCAACGGGCGTAAAGATGGATGTTGACGATACCGGTAAGGTGAGCATCGCCAGTAACGATGACGAGGCCGCTAAAGCCGCTGTTAAGATGGTAAAGGAGCTTACTCAGGAGGCCGAGATAGGCAAGATCTATATGGGTACCGTCCGGAAGATAATGGACTTTGGAGCCTTTATCGAGATACTGCCGAAGACCGACGGGCTCTGCCATATCTCCGAACTTGCCGATGAACGCGTGGCCAATGTCACTGATATACTGAAAGAGGGAGACAGGGTTCGTGTAAAGTGCCTTAATGTGGACCGCAGTGGCAAGATAAAACTATCGAGAAAAGCCGCCCTTCATGAGAAGGACCCCGTTGATTAAGGTGCCGGCGGCGGCAGTAAAAGCCTTACTTTATGCCTGATAAATAGGGGCTGAGTAACTCTATCGTCTTTTTTTCTTAAGGCCGGGAGTTTAGAGTAAAAAGAGTGCCCCCCTTAGGTTGTATGTAAAACCATAAGGGCTTAATGCCCCTTTTATAAGCAAGGGCTCCTTTAGGAGAATATGTCTATAATCACGAAGTCAATGCTTAAGAGCGGTTTAAAGGTACTTACCGAGGAGATGGCCGATTCAGAGTCTACATCCATCGGTTTCTGGGTTAATACAGGTTCGAGGTACGAGACCGAGGAACTCGGCGGCATCTCTCACTTTATCGAGCATATGCTCTTTAAGGGTACGGATAAGCGCAACGCCCACGAGATTTCCCGTGAGATTGAGTCTGTTGGCGGCGTGCTGAACGCCTTTACGAGCAGGGAATATACCTGCTTTTACGCCAAGGTCTTAAATAAAGACGTGGGACGGGCCGTAAAGATACTGGCCGATATGTTCCTGAACTCCAGATTCTCTACAAGGGAGATGAGGAAAGAGAAGATGGTGGTGGGTCAGGAGATTAAGATGGTCCAGGACACCCCCGATGACCTTATCCACGATGTTTTTGCCGAGAAGTTCTTTAATGGCCACCCCCTTGGACGCTCCATACTCGGTACCGAGCAGACCCTTGGCTCCATGACCCGCGCTACGCTCTTAAAGTACGTGAACCGCCACTACCGCACCAGAGGTGTCTTTGTCGCAGCCGCAGGCGGCATTAGCCACGGTAAGGTCGTAAAACTTCTAAGCAGGACCTTTGGGACGCTTGGACCTGCCGGCGATGAAGCGGAGGCGCCTGCCCTTTCAGAGGGGCCCGCTGTCTCACTTGTAGAGAAGGACCTTGAACAGGCCCATATCTGCCTCGGCGTCCCTGTGCCGGGACAGGCCAACCCCGGGAGGTACCGCTTGTATCTTCTTAACACCATACTCGGCAGCGGCATGAGCTCAAGGTTATTTCAGAAGATACGGGAAAAAAGAGGGCTTGTCTACTCCGTGTACTCATACCTTAACCTCTACAGCGATGCCGGAGCCTTTATTGTCTACGCAGGCACTACGAGAGAGAATTTTAAAAAAGTTATCGAGCTTGTTACAAAAGAGTTCTCCGCTGCAGCCAAAAACATTACCGCCGCAGAGCTTCGCGAGGCAAAGTCTCACCTTAAAGGCTCGCTTCTTCTCGGTCTTGAGGCATCGGACAGCAGGATGGCAAAACTTGCTAAAGACGAGCTCTACTACGGCGAGTCTCTGCCAATTAAAAAAGTAGTAAGCCGTATTGACAGAGTACGCGTTGAGGATGTAAAAGAGGCGGCCGCCACCTATCTGCAGCCCGAGAAGATGACGCTTGCGGCCATAGGCAAGGGACTGGATAAAGAGCTGCCCTTGTTATTCACCCCATTAATTGCATAGTTACGGTAAGGATCATGAGAATACTCGTAGTTGAGGATGAAAAAAAAGTAGCCTCCTTTATAAAACGCGGTCTTGAGCAGGAGTCCTATGCCGTGGATATCGTCCATGACGGTATAGAGGGAGAGCACTTTGCCATGGTTAATGATTATGACGCCATTATCCTTGATATAATGCTGCCTAAAAAGAACGGCCTCGATGTCTTGCAGAGTATTAAAGAGGCCGGTGTTGATACCCCCGTTATACTGCTTACGGCGCGCGATTCTGTTGATGACCGCGTAAAGGGGCTTAACCTCGGAGCCGATGATTACCTTACGAAACCCTTTGCCTTTGAGGAACTTACGGCGCGGCTGAACGTTATGATGAGACGCGGCGGAGGCGGGGTGCCTGTCTTGAAGTTCTCGGACCTCAGCCTCGACCCCGCTACAAGAAGGGCGAGAAGGGGCGAGGTAGAGGTGGAGCTTACCGTAAAGGAATACGCACTTCTTGAGTATCTTCTTCGTAACCCCAACAGGGTCCTTACACGTACCATTATCGCCGAGCACGTCTGGGACCAGTGTTTTGACAGCGAGACAAATGTAGTGGATGTATATATAAATCACCTTCGCGGTAAAGTTGACAGCGATGCCACCAAGAGGCTTATCCACACTGTTCGCGGCGTGGGTTATGTCTTAAAAGACGAATAAGTCCCGCCGGGGCCGATTGATGAGGGGCTGATCAGAGGCGCGGAGCCTTTGCTTAGATAAGTCTTCGTGCGGGGCGGTTCTTATCTCAGGCTTATCCTTAAGAGATTTATCATAAATATATTTTATCTGCGGGTCCGGACTATGGGCTCTTTTTTTTTGCAGTTATCCTTTTTCAACATCTCTACCCTTTGTATGAGAGAAAAGATTATCTCTTGCGCGGTCTAAGCGCCTTCTTTTTTCCATGCCATGGCTGTTGGACTTTGAGTCTATTCTTTGCTAACCTTATAGTATAGGTTTTTTTTGTGCCTCTCCTGTGAAGAGGGCGGGGCGGCCGGTAAAGTTTACCCGCGAGAAGGGGTTTTGTATGATTACAGATAAGGTTAAAAAGAGGCTCTCGGCTATCGTCGGCAAGGTCAACGCATCTTTTTCAACTGAAGACCTGATATGTTATGCCTATGACGCTACGAATAAGGATTTTCGTCCCGATGGAGTTCTCTTTGCCCATGACGCCGCTGAGGTCTCTGAAATCTTAAAACTTGCCAATTCTGAGGGGTTTTTTATTGTGCCGCGGGGCGCGGGAACGGGTTTTACAGGCGGCAGCCTGCCCGTAAAAGGCGGCATCGTCTTATCACTTGAGCGCATGACAAAGATCTTGCAGATAGACGAGGAGAACCTTACGGCAACAGTAGAGCCCGGCGTCATACCATGGGAGCTTGGACAGGAGCTTGCCCCTCTCGGGCTCTTTTATCCGCCTGACCCGACGAGTTATAAGTTCTCTACCATAGGCGGTAATATAGCGGAAAACGCCGGCGGCCCAAGCGCCGTCAAATACGGCGTTACACGAGATTATATACTCGGGCTTGAGGCCGTTCTGCCCACGGGGGAGATAATACGCACAGGCACCAAGACCATGAAGGGCGTAGTTGGTTATGATCTTACGAGGCTCCTTGCGGGCTCCGAGGGCACGCTTGGGGTAGTAACAGAGGCCACTTTGCGGCTCCTGCCCATGCCCGAGGCAAAGCAGACCCTTCTTGCCCTATTTCCGGGATTAGAGGCCGCGGCGGATACTGTCTCGAAGATTACAGGCTCCGGTATCATACCCGCTACCCTTGAGCTCATGGACCCGGAGAGCGTGAAGTGCGCCTCGGAGTACACAGGCAGCACACTTCCCGAGGATAGCTCGCTGCTCCTTATCGAGCTTGACGGCGCGGCTGAGAGTGTGGCAAAAGACTCTGCACGTATTACCGAAATAGCCCGTAAGGGAGGCGCAGGTGAGGTTAGAAGCGCATTTGAGAAAAAAGAGGTGAAAGACCTCTGGAAGACGCGCCGCGCCATGAGCGCCGCTTTATTCAGGTTAAGGCCCGATAAGATTAACGAGGACGTTGTCGTGCCGAGGGCACGGATAGCGGATCTTATCAGGGGGTTAAAGGATATTAGAGATAGCTCAGGGTTACTTATCGTCTCTTTCGGTCACGCCGGTGACGGTAATATCCATGTGAATATCATGTATGACAAGACCGATGCCAATGAGGCCGAGGCCGCCGAGAAGGCTGTTACCGAGGTATTTCGCCTTACACTCGGTCTTGGCGGCACTATCTCAGGCGAGCATGGCGTTGGCACGAGTAAGGCAAAATATATAGGCATGGAGCTTCAGCCGGAGATGCTTACCCTTATGAAGAGCATAAAAAAGGTCTTTGACCCCCGTGGGATTTTAAACCCCGGAAAGATATTTCCACCTGAAGATGAAGGACTTGAGATGGCCAATATTGCACGGTGACGGGTTTAATAAACCTCTAAAGTGCGGCAGGCGCCTCTTTATTAATAGTGATGAAGAAGAATGAAAAGGCCGGGACTCCCGGTAAAGAGCCGGCGCTCTGTGTAAAGCACGGCATGATACCTTCCATTTAGAATGAGTGATAATATGAAAAGACTGGCCTCGCTTGGAAGCGAGTTAAATAAATGCGTAAA
>JBHHUP010000038.1:0-15560 GCA_046753845.1 Thermodesulfobacteriota bacterium | reverse complement strand
GGTGGGCACTGCCCACCATTTTTTACTCGCCGACTATGGTCTCCGGGAATTCAACTGCCTCCATGCTTCCCCAATCCCGCGAACAAATTCCCCTTTTTACATACGCATCAAAGCTCGAATCGGCCCAATCCTTGGGCGCGCTGACAAGACCATGCTTAACAGGGTTGTAATGGATATAATCGCAATGCAGCTCAAAATCCCTCTCGTCACGAATTCGGTGTTCCCAAAATCTTCTCTGCCAGACGAGCTGTTCGCGGTGCTTTATACGTGAACTGCTGATATTTTCTCTCTTGCCGACAAGGGTCTTACCGATCCTCTTTGTGTAGCCGGCTTTTATTTTACCCCATCTCTTGGAATAATCGCTATCCCCTTCAGGCAGCGTCCAGATACAATGGGTATGCTCCGGCATCAAGACCCATGCCTCAATATCAAAGGGTAGAGTTGCCTGCGTCTCTTTTATAATTTCACCAAGCACAGCCCGGCTTTCTTCCATGCAGAGAATCGATTGCCTCTTGTATGTTACCACCGTAAAGAAAAAAATATTACCTTTTCTTGCCCTTCGATAATTTGGCATTGAGACGCCTTTTGTTACAGTATTTCATGGTGGGCAGTGCCCACCCTACAAGTTATTGATTTTCTTTATCTTAAGATAAACAGCTTATCTCCGTCAAGGTCTTCCCTCCCCGCCTTCTTCAGGCGGTTCCTCATCTCGCCCGTCCTCTCCCATGGAGAGGTCTCTAATGGCGCTCCCAAAACCGCGCACCTTGCGGCCCATATCAGCGTGTTTAATTGAGGCGTTACGAAGGTGGCGGCCAAGGAGGTCAAAGTCAGGGATAAGGTCGGCAAAGTCATTACCAAGGCGCGCAAGGCCCTCTCGTATCTCCCCTGTACGTTTACTTATCTCCACCCCCTTAAGCCCCATGAGTATGGTCTGCAGGTAAAGATAAAAGGTATTGGGCGAGACGGGTATTACTTTTTTTCCGAAGGCGTACTCAACGAGGCCGGCCCTTAGTATCATCTCATAATATACATTCTCGGCAGGCACGTACATAAGGGCAAAATCCAGCGTACCCTCCTCGGGCAGTATATAAGCTGCGGCGATGGTATCTATATGAGACTTGCAGTCAGAGATGAATTTTTTTCCCGCGCGCTCCTTCTCCAAGTCATCTTCCGCGCCAAGGAGCCTTAAAAAGTTCTCAAGAGGGAACTTTGAATCCACCGAAAGTATCCCACCGGAGAGCCGTACTACGGCATCAACTCTGCGGCCGGACCTGAAGGTAAACTGAAGGTCAAAGGATTTAGCGGGCAGGCACGATGCCAGCAGGTCGGCGAGCATAAACTCACCGAGTCCGCCGCGGGGTTTCGGCGCGCCGAGTATATCGCCAAGCCCGGAGATATCACGGCCTATATCCGATAGCTCTGAAGTTACACGTGATAACGCGCCAAGGTCGTGTTTCACGTCACCCATGATGCGCGCCGCGTTATCCATGCGGCTGCTTAACTGGCCGGAATGGCTGCTTAGCTGATTTGTTACAGAAGAGAGCTGTGTATTTACGGCCTCTGAGAGATCCTGCATCTTGGATACAAGGGTGGTATTAAGCTCACTCCGAAGGGCGTCTATGCGGTCATCGCCTCTATCCTTACGGCCTCTTCCCAGAAAAAAGGCCAGAAGGAGAAAGGCACAAACAAGGAGTCCGCCAAGGATATAAACTAAAAAATCCATATAACAACACCCTCACGTCCCTCTATAAAAGAGGGGCGCCTCAAGGGGATAATTCCCCCGGCGCCCCTCGTATCTTTATCAACTGTCCTGATAAAACCTCGCCCAACGGGCCCTTAGCCGGCGGCCTTGTTTACGGGATGGGACTTCTTGCCACGCTCGCCTGCCCTTGACTTAAAATCATGGGCCTGATGCACGAAGGCCTCCATGCGCGTAATGGTATTGGCCGTCTCCATGCCCTCGTAAACCATATTGAGATAGGGAATGTTATCATTATCCTCACGGAGTTTCTTGAGCATGGCGTTCACGACCGTACCGGGCATACAGGTAAATGGCATGGCGTTAATAAGGCCGCTTACGCCGTGAGAGATATAATCAATGGCCTTGCCAACGCTAAGGACGGCCTCGCCCTCAAAGGAATCATGGATATAAGGCTCGGCGTTCTTGATAATCTCCTCTGTGCCTGCCTCGTGGCCGCTTCTGAGGTCTCCCACGATTATCTTCTCAAGCTTTCTCTCGTCCTTATGCTGGAAGAAGTTATTCGTAACAGTACGGAGGAAATCACCGTAGTCCTTTCTCTTCAGGGTATTTCTCTTGGAGGTGAAGTTGGTATAGAATATCCACTCCGATACCGTGGGCAGCATGACCTCAGCGCCAAGGGCCTCGAGTTTAAGGACAAGGTCCTCGTTGCTGAAGCGGTTATTCCTCACATATATCTCACCTACAACGCCTACCACAGGCCTTGAACCGGGGTCCTTCACCGCCACCATCCTGAAGGCGTCTCGTGCTATCTTCATCTCTTTATCAGGGAAACGCTTTGCACGTATGGCGTCGCAGACCCTCCAGACAGAGCTCCAGTATACCTTCTCCGTCTCTCCGGCATTCACCTCATAGGGCCTTGTCTCGCGAAGCAGCTTTTCAAGTAGATCTACGGCTACTATGCCCCACCAGGCAAGGCGCGGGAAGTTGCCGCCAACCATGCCCAGCTCCTTGTAAAAGGTGCCGTCCTGGTCCGGGGCGTATATTGGCACATCGTTTGAACCTACCTCATCAAGTATAAGACGCTGATATCGGTTATACTGACCAAACCTGCATGGGCCGTTACCTGAGGGCATGAAGAAGGCGCTCTTCTTGGGGTCAAAGTCATCCCGCTTCAAGACCTTCATCATATCGCCTGTGGTGACGATGCATGGAAAACACTCACGCCCCGATGTGTAGCGGCGGCCCCAGGTAAGGCTCTCCTCATCGGGCATGGGCATAACCTCTGCCTCAACACCGCAGGCCTCGAAGGCGGCGGCGATACCGTAGGCTCCATCGGCCATGTAGGGAAGGAAAATCTTTTTCTTTATATTGGTCCTCTCAAGGACGGTGCGGACCTTTGTGTCTTTCTCGATCCTGTCCCTCACGTTCCTGATGCTGTCAAGGTATGCCTCGCAGCGGGTGATGGCCCCGGCGTCTGCCGAGTGCTCGTCTATCTCAAGCTGCAGGAAGGGTTTACCCTTTGAGGCGTCGCGGTAAAAATGGGTAATCAGGGAATCAGGGCCGCAGCCGAAGTTGGTAAGATACACGGCGAAGAGACGGTTATCATCCCTTGTTATCTTCTGAACCCCCATTATCCTCTGCCCGCTCTTCCAGTACATATCCTTTGCGATAACATCATCCATGGCCGCGTCCAGCGGGAGCATATCAAAGGGTATGGCAAGGGTGCCCATCTCGCGAAGTTTTTTAGGAAGCTCGAGGTTTATGCCCGAGTCCGCCGTATTATAGGCCCTGCCCACTATGACCAAAGCCACGGTGTCTTTATCAAGGCCGTCAATGACCTCTTTACCGCGTGCGATAAGGCTTGCGCGGAACTCGTCCCATGCGCCAAAGGCGGCCTTAAGGGCTCTGTCCACATCACGCCTGCCCTTACCAAGGGTGCGTCCGAGGGCCGCGAACTCTTTTTTAATGCCCGACATGCTCTGGTTAAAGTGAACAACTGGTTTTATTACCTCTACGCCCTCAAGCTCCCCGAACTTAAAGGCCGATTCCATGTAATAAGGCAGGGCCTGAATGTAGGGGCAGAGGACCGTATGGTTATCGCCTTCTCTCGCCGGGGGCATATTAACGAGGCTTGGAAGGAATATCTTCTTAATACCTTTATCAAGAAGGTCGATAACGTGGCCGTGAGATGCCTTCACGGGGAAACAGTTCTCTGAGACAACTTTTTCAAGGCCGCTCTTTATAATGTCTTTATTCGTAGGCGAGCTTAACTGCACCCTGAAACCCAACGTATCAAAGAAGGCCTTCCAGAAGGGGTAAAGCTCGTGCATCATGAGTATCCTCGGCAGGCCTATTACAGGGGCGTCCTTTGCGGCTACCTTTCCTCTGTAAGTGCCGTAGAGAAGCTTTTCCCTCTCTTTGTAAAGGTCAGGCAGATCTATCTTAGTCTTGGAGCCGTCCTTTACATCGTATTTGTCGCACCTTCCGCCGTAATAAATAGGATTAGAGCCGTCGACAACGACCTTTCGGATATTACAGACATTGGAGCAATCCGTGCAGTCAAAGGTATCAATGGTGTGTTTTTTGCTGCCAAGGTCAAAACCGCTGAACTTCGTAGCCTGACCTTCTTTCATCTCCTGCAGAGCAAGTATGGCCGAGCCTATGGCCCCGGTAACATCGTGATGCTCGGGAACGGTAATCTTCTTTCCCGTAACCTTCTCAAAGGCAGCCACTACGGCCAAGTTTGCCGCTGTGCCGCCCTGAAAAAATATGTGGTTGCCGATACGCCTGTCCCCTACAACCCTGTTAAGGTAGTTAAGGACAATGGAGTAGGCAAGCCCCGCTACGAGGCCGTCTTTGCCCACGCCTTTTTGCTGATGGTTCACCATATCGGACTCGATAAATACCGTACACCTCTCGCCCATGGAAGGCGGGGCCGTACAGTCAAGGGCCATATCGCTGAACTCGCCCTTAATGCTTATGCCGAGCCTCTCGGCCTGCTCTTCGAGAAAACTACCTGTGCCCGCGGCGCAGACCTTGTTCATCTCAAAATCCACTACCACGCTATCGTCAAGGGCGATGTACTTTGAGTCCTGACCGCCTATCTCAAAGATGGTATCCACCTCGGGGTCTATGACGGCGGCGGCTACTGCCTGAGCAGTAATCTCGTTACGCATGCAATCGGCGCCGACAAAGTCTCCTGCAAGGTAGCGTCCCGAGCCCGTGGTGCCGACGCCCATGACCTCAACAGACTCGCCGACTTCTTTATAGACCTCATTAAAGCCGTTCTTTATGGCGTCAAGGGGCCGGCCTGCCGTGGGCAGGTAGCTCTTTGTAATAAGCTTCATATCCTTATCAATAAGGATGACGTTCGTAGATGTAGAGCCCACGTCTATACCCATGTAGGCAGGCACGCGCTCTCCGGGGTTAAGCTTATAACCCGTCCTCGTAGTATCCTCTGAGGGATGGCCAGTGGGTTTTTCAAGTCTATCAAGGGATTTGTCGCTTGTGCGTCCACCCATGATAAACTCCTCAAGCTTGGCCACACCGATAAAGTCACCGAGACCTTTATTCTTATCAAGGTTATTAAAGAGCGCACCGAGTGCGCCCATGGAGGCAAAATGCTCGGGGATGATATACTCCTCGTCACTGAGCTCGAGTATCTCCTTAAAGGCCTTTCTTACGCCGAGGTTGGCGGCTACGCCGCCCTGAAATGATACGGGAGGTATAAAATCCTTACCCCTTCCGATGGTGGATTTAAAGTTACGGGCAACGGCATAACAGAGCCCGGCGATAATATCATAATCAGGCGTGGCTATCTGCTGCAGGTGTATCATATCGCTTTTAGCAAAGACGCTGCAGCGCCCGGCTACCCTTGGCGGGTTCTTGCTCTTTAGCGCAAGGAGGCCGAACTCCTCAATAGTGAGCCCCATGCGTATGGCCTGCTGGTCAAGAAAACTGCCCGTTCCCGCGGCGCAGACAGAGTTCATCTGAAAGTCCTCTATACTGAGTTTTTCGTCCTCGGAACGGAGAAATATGAGCTTTGCGTCCTGGCCGCCTATCTCGATTATCGTCCGTACCTCGGGATGAAATGTCTCGACGGCCCTGGCCTGGGATATGACCTCGTTGGTAAATGTGGCGCCTATGAGGGGGGCTATAAGCTTGCCGCCTGCTCCCGTGACGGATACAAGGCCAATGTTTTCCTCACCGTACCGTGAGATTATGTCCTTCAAAAGAACGAGTGATGTCTCAAGGGGCTCGCCCTCGGTCCTCGTATAATGTTCTTCTAAAATATTTCTCTTCTCATCAAGAATCACAGTATCGGCGCTTACAGAGCCGACATCCATACCAACGTAGATAATATCTCTTTTGCTCATATTATGCCTCCTCGCGGATTGGCTTCTTACTCAAAATAATTATATTTATATTTTAAGGCCTTGATTAAGGCCCTTTAAGGCATCTTGCTGATACCGCTGATAAAGCACTCCAATTAAAGAGGACGCCCCATTCAAGACCAGCCAGGTCCTGAATATCCCCTTTATAGTGTTAAGAGATGATTATTGTCGATTTTACGGCCTTTGTCAATAAAGTAATAATAATTTCACATTCCAGAGACCGCTGAATGTGCATGGGGGGGGTAACGAGATAAAAGGACCGGAGAGGGTGGGCCAATATTAAAAGATAAGGATAAAGAGACAAAAAAACCCGGCCAAAGCCGGGTTTTTTTGCAACTCATAAACTGTAAAAAGACTTACTTGCTGGCTAAGGTCTTAAGGTAGTCAGCGATAGCGTCTATCTCAGCGTCCTTAAGGGAGGCCTTCCACGGAGGCATGGAGAGGGCGAACTTCTTATACTTCTTCTGCGCCCCTGCGCGGCCGTTTTTTATTACAGCGGCTACATCTGCCTTGGAAGCACCCTTAACAAAGGCGTTGCCTGTAAAAGCGGGAGCCATTGCCGTGCCTGCGCCGCCGGCGCCGTGGCAGGGAAGACATTTGGACTTATATAATGAAGCCCCGTCATTAGCCATAGCCGAACCGGCAAAGACAAGACCTAATGTTACTACACCAACCCCGATCAATTTACGCATAATAATGCCTCCTTTTTAGTTGCTTAATTAAAATGAGTGTTTCCGTGAAAGATACAGTCTATAAGCTCTGTTGTCAAGAACTTTCTTTTCTACCGTATACCTAATTTTACATCAGGGGAATAATTTTGTCAAGATGACGGGTTTACCGCAAGGGCGGTAGAGCGGGACGGGATTACAGATAAAAACCCCTTCAAGAAGGAGACAAAACAAACTTTTATATGGTGAACCATGACAGAAATCATATTAAAAGTCTTGAAAGCCTATTATTCTATGATATAAACTTATAGTATAAAATAAATGGAGGTATATATCATGTTAAGAGAAAGAGTAGAAGAAGCTCTGAGCGGCATACGCCCTGCCCTGCAGGCAGACGGCGGAGATGTGGAGCTTGTTGACCTTGACGAAGAGAATGGCATAGTTACAGTAGAGTTGCAGGGCGCGTGCTCTGGATGTCCCAGCGCGCAGATTACACTTGCCATGGGCGTTGAGAGAGCCATTAAAGAGAAGGTCCCCGAGATAAAAGAAGTCCGCTCATCATAACCCGCTACAGGTGCAGGAGAAGATCTGGACTCCTGGGATACCGCACAGTATGCGGTAATGTTGAGTCATGGGAAAAAACTGACTACAGCTGTCTCTAAGAGGCTGAAACCCTAAATTACCAAGAAGGATTACAATGGCATACCATATAACAGAAGAATGCGTCTCCTGCGGAACATGTTTACCTGAGTGCCCCGAAGGGGCTATCTCCGAGGGTGAGCCTTACATCATAGACGCGGCGCTCTGCACCGAATGCGGGGCATGCGCAGAAGTCTGTCCCGTGGACGCGTGCCAGCCGGCCACTGAAGGTTAAGGTAAACCGCGTTAAAGGAAGTGACCAATGAGCAAGATTACCGTAGCGTTCATAAGGGCCGCAATAGTCTACTTTGTCCTCGCCATGCTCCTCGGAATACGCATGAGCTGGACAGGGGCCACCTATCCATCCATGCCCATGCATGTGCACTTCAACCTCCTGGGCTGGATGTCCATGATGATTTACGGAGTGGCATATCACATACTCCCGAGATTCAGCGGCCGGCCTCTCTGGAGCGAGAAGCTCTCCACGTGGCACTTCTGGCTCGCCAACATCGGCCTTATCGGCATGGTCATCGGCTGGATTCTCATAGGCTCCTCAGGCGGCGGAGGATATTTACTTTATATTTCCTCCCTTATAGAGGGTGTATCCATCATCTTCTTCGCCGTAAATATGGCAAAGACCGTAAAGGCCGCGCCCCCGGCGCCGCCGAGGCCTCCGGCACGGCCAAAGCCGCCTAAACCGCCGGTAAAGACAACGCCAGCCGCCGAGGGAGCAAAAAAGGCAGAGACCGCGCCTAAGCCCGTGGTTAAGACCGCCGAAGCGGCCCCTTCGAGCACAAAGGCAAAAACCAAAAAGAAGGCCAGACCAGCGGCAAAGAAGGTAAAGGCAGAAGACAAAAGAGCTTCAGATACAGAAAAAGTTACCCCGCCTGCGGCGCCTCCTGCAGCGGTAAGGGAAAAAGCACCTTTAAAAGAGGGTGGTACCGAGGCAGAGGCACCTGAGGTTAAGCCCGCGGCTCCCGTAGAGCGTGAACCTGCCGATACCGGTACGGGAGCACAAGAGCCCTCTTCCCCCGAGGCCGTGAAAAGTGAGGAGAGCTAAGGGGCAGAGCAAATATCCGCGTGAGAGGGTAGAGAGCTGATGACGGCAAAAATAACAAAAGACATGCTCATAGGCGAGGTAATGAGAAGACATCCCGAGACGCGCAAGGTCTTCATAAAACACTTTGGCGCAGGGTGTTTTACCTGCCCGGGAGCTGAGAACGAGAACATCTACTTCGGCTCCACCATACATAACGTGGAGATGGCGGCTGTACTACAAGAGCTTAACGAGGTAGTTGTTCTGGAAAAAAACAAGAGGAAATAAAGCTATGAGCGAAGAAGAAATTATCACGCGCGACATTACGGTAAATGACTGCATAAGGCTCCATCCATCCACCATCGGGGTCTTTACCAGGTTCAATATAGATTCGTGCTGCGGCGGAGCCGTAAGTATCGAAGAAGCTGCGCTCCGTGACGGCGCCGAGCTTACCGCCCTTATGAAAGAGCTTAACGAGGCGGCCTGAAGAGGGGCCCTGAAGACGAGTTTTTTTGGCGATAAGTCTATGAAATCCGAGATAAAGCCTCTTATATATAAGTTTTAAAAACAAAGAGCAAGAGGAACCAGTGAGAGATAAAAACATTACAGAAGAGATAGTCCTCGGGGCGCTCGGCTCCGTAATGGACCCTGAGCTTAACCGCGACCTTGTGTCTCTGAACATGATACGGGAGGTAGCGGTAGCAGGCTCCGCGGTGAGCTTCAAACTCGTCCTCACAACCTCGGCCTGCCCGCTGAAAAAAGAGATTGAAGCAGCGGCGCACGCCGCCGTAGAGGCTATAGAGGGCGTAACTGAGGTTAAGATAGACGTAACGTCCGAGGTGCCGAGGGCCAAAAAAATCCCTGATAAGGCCCCTATCGAGGGCGTTAAAAACACCATCGCTGTTGCCAGCGGAAAGGGCGGCGTCGGTAAATCCACGGTAGCGGTAAACCTCGCCCTTGCCCTTGCCGCAACAGGGGCGAAGGTAGGGCTTCTTGACGCTGATGTCTACGGCCCAAGCATCCCCCTTATGATGGGCGTGAACGAGGCGCCCGAGGCCACAGAAGACGAGAAACTCATACCAATAGAGAATCACGGCGTGAAACTCATCTCCGTTGGCTTCATGCTTGATGAGGAAACCCCCCTTATATGGCGCGGCCCCCTTGTCATGCAGCTGATAAAGCAGTTTCTTACAGGCGTTGTCTGGGGCGAGCTTGATTACCTTATTATAGACCTGCCCCCCGGCACGGGAGATGTTCAGCTCACCCTTGTTCAGACCAGTCCGCTAACAGGTACGGTCATCGTCACCACGCCTCAGGACATAGCGTTACTTGACGCGCGGCGCGCCATTAAGATGTTCTGTGAGGTCAAGGTCCCCGTACTCGGCATCATCGAGAACATGAGCCTCTTTGTCTGCCCACACTGCGGAGAAGGCACGGAGATATTCAGCCACGGCGGAGGCAAAAAAACCAGCGAGAGGTACGATGTGCCGCTCCTTGGCCAGCTCCCCCTTGATATTAAGACGCGAGAGGGCGGCGACAGCGGAAGTCCCATAGTCATATCTGAGCCCGAATCCGCTCAGGCAAATGCATTTCATGAGGTCGCCTGCGCCGCCGCCGCCAGGATTAGCGTACTTGATCTAACATAGAGCAGCGGGTCGCATATAAAGCTCCGTGAAGACCGGCCCTTATATATGAAAGGGCCGGTCTTTTCATTTCACCGCCCCGTAGTCTCATATGCCGAACCTCAACCCGGCCCTTAAGGGCATAAATAGACATAAAAGTTAAGACGCACCAATCAGGCACGAGACCTCAAGACAAAAAAAATACGTACTCTAAGGCAGCAGCGATGCTGAAGATAAGATTCCCAAAGGAAAACATAGTGGCCCTGCTGCTCATTGCCGTCCTCATAGGGATGACAACGGGCTGCCTTGCAGTGGGTTTTCGTTACCTGCTCATTGGCGCGGTAGGGCTCTTCTGGGGAGACTCATCAAATATTATCGAGGCCGCCTATGCCATGCCCTGGTACCTGAAGCTCCTCATACCTGCCGGAGGCGGGCTTCTTGTAGGCCCCATAATAGCCTTTCTCGCCCCTGAGACGCGCGGCGCCGGGGTGCCAGAGGTAATAGAGACGGTCATTGTCCATGAAGGTGTAATCAGGCACCGCACAACGCTCTTTAAGATGCTCACCACCGTCATATCAATCGGCACGGGCGCTTCTGTTGGCCGCGAAGGCCCCATCGTGCACATCGGGGCCTCTGTGGGCTCTTCTCTGGCGCAGATAATAAAACTGCCCTCGGAGTGGAAACGGGTCTTTCTGGCCTGCGGCGCCGCCGCCGGCATAGCCGCTACCTTCAACGCACCCATGGCGGGCATGCTCTTTGCCGCCGAGATTATCCTCGTTGACTTTCAGGTAAGCTACTTAAGCCATATAGCCATCTCATCCATAACGGCAACGGTAATCTCCTATCACTTCCTTGGCGTACTGCCCGCATTTACTGTCCCTAAGTACACACTTCTAAGCTACTGGGAGATACCTCTTTATGTCATCCTCGGTCTTATGGCAGGAGGAATCTCCATAGCCTTTATCCGCCTTACCTCAGGCGTTGAGGATACGTTCAGCCGTTTAAAAATTCCGGTATACATCCGCCCCGCCATGGGAGGCTTTGCCGTGGGTATCATCGCCCTCTGGCTGCCCCATGTCCTTGGCGTGGGGTACGAGTCCGTAAACCTTGTTTTTACGACAAAGGCCGCCCTGGGGCTCATGCTCCTTATTATCGTCTTTAAACTTCTGGCGACATGCCTCTCAGTCGGCTCAGGATTATCAGGCGGCATCTTCGCCCCCTCGCTTGTCCTTGGAAGCATGCTCGGCGGGGCCTTCGGTATATTTTTCCACGCCTTGTTCCCGGCTTCAGTGGCCCCCTTTCCCGCCTACGCCCTTGTGGGCATGGGCGCCGTAGTGGCTGGAAGCACGCTTGCGCCCATAACGGCCATATTCACCATATTCGAGCTTACATATGATTTTCAGATAATACTGCCCCTCATGACAAGCTGTATCGCAAGCCTTGTAATCGTCCAATCCATACAGGGACACTCCATATATGAGTCAAAGCTCATTAAAAAAGGGATAAAACTCGTGCGCGGCAGGGATATAAACATACTGCGCTCCATGCGGGTAGGCGATTACATGGAGAAGGGTTTTGGAAGCATTCTGGAGTCAACACCGCTGGGGGAGATTATTCTGAGATTCGAGGAGAGCGACTATCCGCACTTTCTCGTATTCAACAAAGAAAGAGAGCTTACCGGCATGCTATCCGTAAGCGACCTCAGGCCCATTATGGCCGAGATGAAAGACCTCTGCGAACTTGTAGTGGCAGGCGAGATAATGACCCGCGGGGTAGAGACCATCGGCCCATTTGATAACTTTGAGACGGCCTTTAATATATTCGAGGGTAAGCAGATCTCAACACTGCCCGTAGTAGGCCGGGATAACCCAAAAAAGGTTCTCGGCATACTAAAGAAGAGCTCCCTGCTCATGGCCTACAACCAGAAGGTCTTAAAACATGATAGCCTTATGTTAAAAAGAGCTGATGGTAAATAAAAAAAGTAAGAAAAGGGCTCTCCCTGTAAGGCATCGGAACCGCGGCTTAACGTAAAACTCATCCCCTGCCCTCTACCCTTTTACAAGCACAAACCCTTATGGGAACAAAAAAAAGAGGTGCCCCTCTTAAGAGCACCCCCCCCTCAGGGACAATCCTTTAATTCTCTACGGAAGGCCCTTTAAAAGTAAAAGACCCTATTAATCAGAGCAGCCGCTTAAACCCGCAGTACGCGCCTCACAATAAAAAGCCCTCGGGCAGGCGGCATGTGAGCCCCCTCTTTTTTCCGGCAACCTTAAAGGTCCTTATGGGCTCCGTCACAATAAGGCGGAGACTCGGTCTTTTTGCAGTTGCAGAGCGGCACCTTCTGTTTTTCATCTAAGGTAAAGACTACGGGCTTAAACTCTCCTCTCTCTTTATGGGCTCCGTCGCAGAAGGGCTGATTCTCTGAGCGGCCGCAGCTGCACCAGTAATACGTACCCTCATCAAGCTCCATTACAACGGCTTTTTTCTCAAAAACAACAGGTTCACTCATCTTAATTCCTCCATGTTTTTAATAATTAAAGCCTACCACAAAGCCCTCGTCTGTCAAGGACATGAGATGGTGGTCTGCGGTATCACGGTAATGGTTCAGAGTGTCTTCAGGGAGCCCCGTAGCCCGGAGAGGGTAATGGCGTGTCTATTAAGGTAATCATCTATACCGCCGGCCACCGTCTCCGCAGAGGCGGGGTTTATAAAACTTGCCGTACCGACCTGGACGGCCGTGGCCCCGGCTATAATAAACTCAAGGGCGTCACGGGCCGTAGTAATCCCTCCAACGCCTATTAAGGGCACAGATACAACGGAGGAGGCCTCCCAGAGCATCTTCAAGGCAACGGGCCTTATTGCCGGCCCCGAGAGACCGCCCGTAACAGTAGCAAGGCGAGGCCGCCGCCTCTCTACATCAACGGCCATGCCCGAGAGTGTATTTATAAGGGATATGGAATCTGTCCCCGCCTCTTCCACGGCACGCACCATGACCTTTATGTCCGTCACGTTAGGCGAGAGCTTTGTCATTACATGAAGCCTCTTTACGGCTTTTTTAACGGCCCGCACCACCGTAGCGGCCTCACCCGGGTCAGTGCCGAAGACTATGCCGCCTCTCTTGACGTTGGGGCAGGAGATATTTATCTCAACGGCCTTTACGGTCTCGCAGTCCTCAAGCCTGCGGGCGACTTCAGAGTACTCCTCGACGGTCTCGCCGAAGATATTGGCGATAATAACAGTATCAAAACCTGCCAGAAGCGGCACTTTGTCCCTTATAAAAGCCTCTACTCCGATGTTCTGCAGCCCGATGGCATTTAACATGCCGCAGGGCGTCTCGGCTATCCTCGGGGCGGGGTTACCCGCACGGGGTTTTAAGGATAAGCCCTTTACGATAATGGCTCCAAGGGAGGCCAAATCCATAAAGGGGGCGAACTCAAGGCCGTAACCAAAGGTGCCAGAGGCCGTCATTACGGGGTTTTTTAACCTCAGCCCGCCAATGGAGACGGAGGAGTCAATTTTTTTATCTCTTAACGCCAAAAAGAACCTCTCTGCCTGCGACACAGGGATGTATCGTTATTTTAAATAACTTACAGTTATTGAAAATGTAAGAAAAATCGCTCTCTTTCTCTTTGTCTCTGAATAATTCAGGGACGAATTGTTCAGAGGTTCCTTAACAGATATCATCCCAATCGATAATCGAGCTATCAAATACAGGGCCCTCTGAGCAGACCATCTTGAACTCTCCGCCCCCTTCCGTCCCCCCGCGAAGCTCTTTCCGGTCTGTCTTTGTCTTTACAGCGCATCCGAGGCAGACGCCTATTCCGCAGGCCATTGTCTTTTCCAGAGAGACATAACACTTAGCTCCAACCTCGGCGCTCATGGCGGCTACGCTCTTTAACATAGCCGGAGGGCCGCAGGCGTAAACAACGGAGTCACTGCCGAGCTCTTCGGTAAGCAGCTCCGTGACAAAGCCCCTGGTGCCTACGGAGCCGTCTTCTGTTGCCGCCTCAATCCTGCATGGAAGGTGAGAAAAATCTTTCATCAAAGTTATATCCGCGGCCCCTCTCGCGCCGAATAAGAATACACCGCCCCTCAAAAGAGAGGCCATAAGGTAAAAAGGCACGATACCCATGCCCCCGCTTACCATGATTATCTTCTTTTCGTCCAAAACATCAGGTAAGGGAAAACCGCCTCCAAGAGGGCCGAGCAGGTTTATCTCATCACCGGGACGCGTACGCGAAAGCAGCGTAGTGCCTCTGCCAACGACGTTATATAAAAACTCAATGCCCTCGCCTGAAAAAGCGGAGCGGCCGCTCTTAAGGACAGCGGGCTCTCCGTCTGCGTCAAGAATACGGTAGGCGCCAAGGGGACGGCCGAGCAGAGGGTCCAAGGTATGGGGGCTTCGCAGCATGAAAAAATGCCCCGGCTGAATGCCCGTCACCTTAACGGAAAGGCCGAGCCTGAAGGCCCCGCCCGCCGCCGGTTTATTATAAAGGACCCTTGCCCTCTTAAATGCCTTGATATTCAGCGTAAGACCTCTCAGTGCCGCGAAGTTAAAGTATAAGCGTCATCACAAGGGCGTCCTCGTCGCCGTAATACCTCTTTCGCTCATAGGATTCCTTGAAGCCGAAGTTTCTGTACAGTCTTATGGCGGCGGAGTTGGACTTTCTAACCTCAAGAAAGGCCCCCGCCACATATGCCTCGCGAAAGATGGCGATTACTCTCTTAAAGAGCCACGTTGCCATGCCCTGCCGCCTCAGCCCCGGGGCTACGGCAAGGTCAAGGATATGGGCCTCGTCGTAGACTATCCAGAATATAATATATGCCCCGAGCTCTAAAGTGCCGTCATCACCCTCAACATGGAGCGCATAGGGATGTGATACAGGGTTTTCTATCTCCCTCTCGAACTGGTCTCTCGTCCATGGCATGGTAAAGGACGCGCTCTCAATGGAGACAACCTCGTCCAGATCCGCCGGAGTCATAGGCCTAAGCCTGTATTTAGCTGAATTTATAAGCTCTTCGGTTTGCAAGGTTTTCAAGGACCCTGGCCATAAGAGAGAACCTCGGGCCGGAACATAAAGAAAAGGATGGAGGGGCAAAGGCCCGCCTTAAAAAAATACTCAATTCAAGACCGCAGAGAGCAAAAGGGGTAAGAATAAAGACCCAAGAGATAGAACCCCGATAAACTCCAGACTGCCGGATGGCCCCGGGGAAAGGCCCCCCTAAGATATAAGACGGGAAATCCGTCCCATCAGCCCGCCTTACTTCTCGTTTGTGGCGAAGACTATGTGCCAGAAGTCGAGTTTTTTCAGCATATATTGTTTTGTAACCTTTAGCCCGGCGTTTCTTACAAACTCATTAAGGGATAGATCAGACCTCCAGCCTATCTTTTTGCATATGGGGTTCATCCACTTCTCGCACATCTCAATAAAAGGATTCTTGCTCTTAAAGTGGTTAACCACAACAACTACGCCGTCTTTTTTGCAGACCCTCTTTACC
>JBHHUP010000037.1:0-15811 GCA_046753845.1 Thermodesulfobacteriota bacterium | reverse complement strand
ATATGGGACAAAGGTTAGTTCCTTTAAAGATACTCCCGGCGCCCCGCGAGACTAAATCAAAAAAAAGAAAACCGATATGGGACAAAGGTTAGTTCCTTTAAAGATACTCCCGACGCCCCGCGAGACTACATCAGATCCATAATTATAAAAACAAGTATGAAACCGCCGACCACAGCGTTGGCTAAAAAACCCTTAAATGCCGTAGACGGTACGGGATTACCCCGCAGCCCCCTTACAAGATACAAAAAAACCGCCAGAGACAGGATAATGCCCGTATAATAATAAAAACCGCCCCCCAAAAGGAGCCCAACACCTGTCATGGCAAGGGCAAAACATATATAAAGACCGTAAAGGGCCCTGTAAACACCGCTGCCAAAGAGTATAGCCGTGGACTTTACCCCCACTCTCTTATCGTCCCTGATGTCCATAAGAGCATATATCGTATCATATGCCATGGACCAGAAGATATTGGCAATAAAAATAAGTATGGCCGCAAGAGATACTGTATTATTTACCGCCGACCAGGCCATAACGGCCCCCCATCCAAAGGCCATGCCCAGAACGGTCTGCGGCAGGTGGCTTACCCTCTTTACAAAGGGATAAACCACGGCAAGGGCTATGCCCACAAAAGAAAGAATTATCGTCAAGCGGTTTAAAAAAAGCACGAGTACAAAGGCAAGGCCCGCAAGTATGGCAAATGCAAAAAGGGCCTCTCTAACCGTAAGGGTCCCTGCGGCAAGGGGCCTGGTGCGCGTCCTCTCCACAAGGGGGTCGAACTTTCTATCGGCGATATCATTTATCACGCATCCGGCACTTCTCATCAAAAAGGTTCCGACGATGAATATTACAAGGAACCTGCCCTCGGGCGCGCCTCCTGAGGCGAGAAATAACGACCATAAGGTGGGCCATAATACAAGGAGCGTGCCGTACTGCTTGGGAAGCCTTATAAGCTCCGTATAGGCATGGAGTTTTTGTGCTCCCGTTATGGCGCTCATTCTTGTTGCCTCCCCTATGAGGTCTTGTATTAGCCCCTGATGCACTCTGTTGAGATTAACTCGGGGCTAAAAACCTCTATGATAGCGGCCTTTATAACCAGAGCACCCGATTTTTCGCCTCGAAGTACATAACGCCTCGCGAAAAAAGTCTTTTCCGCCGGCAGATGAAGGCCCTCTGCCACAAAGGGAGACCTTATAACGCCGGCCTCAAGGTTCTCTTTTATAAAAGGGATCCCACTGCTGTTAAGGGTGCGCCCTATGGGTTCGGGGACCTCCCCCTCAAGGGCCTTAAGTAAGGCCGCTGTAACGCTCCCAAGAGGTATCAGCGAGAAGGCATATATAAGGGGCTGCTTATGGGCCATAATCCAGACCCCCCTGGCAAGGGCCTCAGCGCCCTCGGCGTCCTGCAGATAAGCTGCGCTCTGAATATCCATGGAGCGCCGCTCTCTAAGCACAGCCCTTACCTCCACCTCTATCTTGAAGATACCCTCAAGAATCTCTGTCATGGAGTCAGGTGAGAAGAGCAAGGCCTCTTCCCTGCCGCCAAGCCCCTTAAAGTCAAGGCTTTTTTGCCCGGCCTGCCTCCACGGATAAAGTATACTGTACTCAAGACCTGTCATTTTCTGAGGGGTTCAGGGTGAATAATTACTTTTCTCCGATAATGCTAAAAAATACCATATAGCGAGTGGATGGTCAATAACGGAAGGGGTTGGAAAGGTAAAGGATGCTCAGGTGAGAGAGATGAGTAAAGAAGGAAGTTGTCTTTAGTTTAGGGGCTAAGAGGTGAGGCTAAGGCTGAGGCGGGTAAAACCATAGAGAATAGATAAATAGCGGCATAGATAGCCCTTTAAAAAAAAAGAACCGCCTGAATGACTATGGCGGGTAAGGGCATATTAGAACAAAGTCTCATACTTACCTTAAGAAGGGCGGGCCCGGTTTAACAAACCCGGGAAGAGAGGCACGTGCAGACAACTCTTGGTTATCCCCCCGGCGCATCACCGGTTTATCCACATAAACCGCCTAATGTGCGTAGAGATTATATATCTTATCTGTTCTGACCCGGCACAACAGTGGGAGTTATGGTCTCTGTCTCAGGCCTCTTTGCGGCATCAGCCTCATCTATTTTATGCAAAAAGGTATCAAGCGTACATTTAAGGGCGGCAGAGAGCCCCTGGTCCGGTGAGCGAAGTATCTTAAGGAGTTTTCCTACAAGGATTATCTCATCGGCATCAAGCTGGCCGAAAAAATCACAGCTATTATGAGAAGATGCCCGACCGTAGCTCATAGCCTCTTCTGCGGCCATGAGGTAGCCTTCACCGGCGGGGCCGCCTCCGAACCTGTACATCTCGCCCTTGCCGGAGATAAGCCAGTCAACGGATAGGGCGTGAATCTCGGCGAACCTTAAGACAAGGTCTGTCGGCATCTCGCCTCTTTTTTTATAATTGGATAGGGCCTGGGGCGTAACTCCGAGGACCCTCGCTACGGCTGAGTCATTTTTGAGCTTGCCTGCCCATCTCATCCGTTCGATTGTATCAAGATAATGAACTCCCATTTCCCTGTTCTCCCTTAACAATATAATATAAAAAAATAAGTCTTCTTCTCGTAACCCCTTAAGATGAGGTAATAGGAATAAAAGGTAGGGTTAGGTTCAAAAACCGATAATATCTGTCAAATACCTGTCCCGCACCGTTGTTTAATGCCCCCCCCGATGCCCCAATCTTTTAATCTACCCCCCCTGCCCCGCTGCTTTTTTAAATCGGTAAAAAGCGGGAGAGACTTGAGGGTTTTATCTTCTTAAAAATACATGAAAGGTAACAAGACCTTTGAGTTATGGGTACAGAATACCACAAAGAGTATTATAATTCAATAATATATGTATATAAGGCTCATTACGAGACCTTCTATTTAGGGTTGTCAAGATATAAACATGATTAGAGGTATGTGTCAATTGTTTTATCTGTCTTAAAACATCTTTTTAGATATTTTAAGATTCAAAAAGGGGGGAGTATAAAAAACAAGAGAGAGGAGGGAAGACCGCGCTGATATGATAGAGCAGCAACTATAACATATAATGGTGGGCGGTACAGGGTTTGAACCTGTGGCTTCCACCGTGTGAAGGTGGCACTCTACCGCTGAGTTAACCGCCCAATTCGAGCTTATATGGTCTCTGAATATGCTGGAGATAATATATTAAGAACCCCTTAAAGTCAAGAAGTGCTTGATGGGTCAGCGCTCTAAGGGTATATTGAAAAGATGAGGGTACTTGGCCTTGATATTGGCAAAAAAAGAACAGGCGTAGCCGTGAGCGATGAGCTCGGTCTTGTGGCAACGCCTCTTAAGACCATAAAGTCGGGGGGAAGGAGTAATATCATCAACGCGGTTAAGGTCATTATAGAGGAGTACTCTGTTGACGAGATAGTAGTTGGCATGCCTCTTAACCTTAACGGCAGCGCCGGACCAAAGGCCGAGGAAACAGCGGCCTTCGCAAGAGCCCTGGAAAAAACCACCGGGATTAAGGTCTTTAGCTGGGACGAGCGATTATCCACAGTAGCCGTTACCCGTGTTCTTATTGAGGCCGATCTCTCACGGGCCAGGCGCAAGGAAGTGGTTGACAAGAGCGCCGCCGCCTATATACTACAGGGCTACCTTGACCGGCGCCGCTCCGCCCCGTAGTATAATATGTTAATAAGGATTTTTTTATGTCGAAACGCCTTGAGAAGGGCCTGCTTTTCTTAGTCATACTTTTCATCCTGCTTACTACCCATCTCTATATAACCTTTTACGGTCCCGCCGCCCGGGTTAAGAGCCTTGTAACCATCAGGGTCGCCCGGGGCGCCCCCTTCATACAGGTCGCCGAGGAGCTGCGCTCCGCCGGGGTCATCGCATCAAAGGGCAGGTTCCTCTTCGCCGCCCGTCTCATGGGGGCCTTTAAAGACACAAAGGCAGGCGAGTATGAGCTGAGCCCCTCCATGACACCGGTGACGATCATCCATATCTTGACAAGGGGCGAGGTAAAGCAATACACCGTAACCATCCCCGAGGGTTACTCCGTAAGTGATATCGCCGAAGTGCTCTCAAAAAAAGGCCTTGTCCGGAGCGATGTCTTCATGGCCCGGGCATGGGACGCCAACCTTGTAAAAAAACTTAAACTCCCGGGCCCCACCTTTGAGGGGTATCTATTCCCCGATACATACAGGCTCCGAAAGAATATGAGTGCCGAGGAAATAATAGAGGTAATGGTTAGGCGCTTTAAGGAGGTCTACAAAAAAGAGTTTAAGAGGCTCGCCCGAAAAAGAAAGCTCGATATGCGAAGCACCGTTACGCTTGCCTCCATAATCGAGAAAGAGACAAATACCCCCTCGGAGCGCCCGCTCATATCTTCTGTATTTCACAACAGGCTTCGTAAGAAAATAAAATTGCAGAGCGACCCCACTGTCATCTACGCCATTAGGACGGTCTTTAACGGTAATATTAGAAAAAAAGACCTCAAGGTAGACTCTCCCTATAATACATACATTCATTACGGCCTGCCGCCCGGCCCCATTGCCAACCCCGGAAGAGAGGCCATAAGCGCGGCCCTATCTCCGGCAGAGACAAAGTACCTTTACTTTGTCTCTAAAAACAATGGTACTCATTATTTTTCAAGCTCCTACAGAGAGCACATTAACGCTGTAAACAGATACCAGAAGAGGCGCAGGGGAAGAGCAAGGCCGCGTTAAGGCCTGTTCATTTTCTGAACATAACCCTTGACGAATGGACTCCGCCATGTTATTGTTCATTTTATGAACAGTTCCAACAAGAACAACGAGTACAGATCCCTGCTTCTCCTTGACGAAATCTCCCGAGACCATCACATCACGCAAAGAGACCTCAGCCGGAGGCTCGGTCTTGCTCTGGGGCTTGTAAACTCGTACCTTAAGAACCTGGCGTCAAGGGGTTACATTACCGTCTCCACCATACCGAAGAAGCGCTATAGCTACTACCTTACGCCCCGGGGGCTTGCGGAGAAGTCGCGCTTGACGTACCGGCACCTTCAGAACTTCACCAACCTGTACAGAGTGGCAAGAAAGGATTTTCAGGGACTCTTCGAGGCCCTTGAGGGTACGAAGCTGCAGAGGGTTGTCTTTTGCGGTGTAGACGAGACAGCGGAGATAGCCTACCTCTCGCTCATGGAGCGCGGCCTCACCCTTGCCGGAGTAATTGATAAAGAAAAAGAGGGGAATTTTTTCTCTTTTCCCATTAGAAGGGTTGAGGATTTATCAGACCTTGAGTATGATGTTGTGGTTATCACCTCCTTTCGAGGCGGCTCTGCCATGAAAGAGGCCCTTATGGAGGCCGGGGTCGAGGAGAGACGTATATTAGATATAAGCGGCGGTGACTGGCTTAAGAGGCTTCCATAAGAGGGCAGCAAAGCAGGCAGGGTAAAGGGGTGAAGAGATGAAGGGGTGAAAATCATTAAAGGGAGCCGGAGGCATCTCTGCTTTAATTAAATTATACAAAAAAAAGGATTAGTGAAAAACCATGTGGAAGTGGTCGGAAAAACGGGTGCTCTTGACAGGGGGGGCGGGTTTTGTAGGTTCTTTTGTAGCAAAAAAGCTCCGCGAGAGGGGGTGTAAGGATATATTCATCCCAAGAAGCCTAGAGTATGACCTTGTAGACGGAGAGAACTGCAAGAGGGTCATAAAGGACGCTTCTCCCGACATAATCATACATCTGGCGGCCAAAGTTGGCGGCATAGGCGCCAACCGCGAGAACCCGGGCTCTTTTTTCTACGATAACCTCATGATGGGCGTCCAGCTCATGGAAGAGGCGAGACAACGGGGCGTAGAGAAATTCGTGGCCATGGGCACCATCTGCTCATACCCCAAGTTTACACCCGTGCCCTTTAAGGAGGAGAACCTCTGGAACGGCTACCCCGAGGAGACAAACGCCCCTTACGGGCTTGCAAAGAAGATGCTCCTTGTCCAGTCCCAGGCATACAGGGAGCAGTACGGTTTTAACTCAATTTTTCTCCTGCCTGTAAACCTTTACGGCCCGGGAGATAACTTCGACCCGAGGAGCTCACATGTCATACCCGCGCTTATAAAAAAATGCCTCGATGCAGAAGAAGCCGGGGCTCCCTCCATTACCGTATGGGGCACAGGCAGGGCCACGCGGGAGTTTTTATACGTTGAGGACGCCGCAGAGGGTATTGTACTCGCCGCGGAACGCTACAACAGCTCCGAGCCAGTAAACCTCGGGGCGGGTTTTGAGATTTCCATCAGAGACCTTATTACTCTTATAGTAGAGCTTACTGCCTTCAGAGGAGATGTCCTCTGGGACAAGACAAAACCCGATGGCCAGCCCAGAAGGTGCCTTGATACGAGTAGAGCCCGCGAAGAGTTTGGTTTTACGGCAGAGGTAGAGTTCAGAGAAGGGCTTCTAAGGGCCATAGAGTGGTACAGAGAAGAACGACAAAAGACAACAAAAGGGGGTTCTCTGTGAGCAATACTCAAGCAAATAACAAGGTTGGGGGCAATACAATGAAGGCCCTTGTACTTAGCGGCGGCAGGGGCACGCGCCTGCGTCCCATTACCTATACGGGAGCAAAACAGCTCGTACCCATAGCCAACAGGCCCATATTATTCTATATACTCGATAACATAGCGCAAGCCGGGATAAAAGAAGTAGCCATAATAATATCCCCTGAGACAGGGGCCGAGATAGAGGAGACCGTAGGAGACGGCGCACGATGGGGGGTCTCCATTACATACATCCTTCAGGCCGAGCCAAAGGGCCTTGCCCACGCCGTAATAACGGCAGAGGAATTTTTAGGCAAGTCCCCCTTTGTCATGTACCTTGGCGACAACTTAATAGGTTCGGGTATAAAAGACTTCACCGATGCCTTCATGGACGGCGGCAATGGCAGGGAAGACCGCGCCGAGGCGGCCATTTTATTAAAACCCGTAGAAAACCCCTCGTCATTCGGCATCGCCGAGGTGGCCCCCGATGGAGAGATACTTGGGCTCGTTGAAAAACCCGCCAAGCCAAAGAGCAACCTCGCCCTTGTTGGGGTCTATCTCTTCAGCGCGGCCATTCACAAGGCCATATCCGGGATAAAACCATCTACTCGCGGAGAGCTCGAGATTACCGATGCCATACAGGAGCTTATCAACTCAGGGGCAAAGGTGAAGAGTAAGATCCTTGAGACATGGTGGCTTGATACAGGTAAAAAAGACGACCTTCTCGCCGCCAATACCATTGTACTTGATGAGTGGTTCGGCAGAGACATTAAGGGCACAGTAGATGAAGACTCCACCATTACAGGCAGGGTTACCATCAGCCCCGGAGCCGTGGTAAAGAACAGCACGCTCAGGGGCCCCGTGGTCATAGGACCTGATACAATAGTGGAAGAAAGCTTTATCGGCCCCTTTACGAGCATCGGCGGCGGCTCTAAGATAATTAAATCCATTATAGAGCACTCTGTTATATTCGCGGGAGCGGTAGTGGACCATGTGGACAGACTTGAGGACAGCCTTATCGGCAGGGACGCAAAGGTAGTAAGGTGCCGTGATAAACACAAGGCCCTTCGCCTCATGGTAGGCGACGATTCCGTGGTGGAGGTCTGATGATAATATGAGCGACAATGGCGTTATAGAAGGAGTAATCCTAAGAGACCTTACAAGGTACTCTGACCAGCGGGGCTGGCTCATGGAGTTATTCCGTACAGATGAGATAACGGCGGAGATTAATCCGGCCATGAGCTACATATCCATGACAGTGCCGGGGGTGGCGAGGGGCCCCCATGAACACGTGGAGCAGACGGATTATTTCTGTTTTGCCGGACCCTCGACCTTTAAGGTATATCTCTGGGACGGCAGGAAAGATTCTTCAACATATCAGGTTAAACAGGTAGTCCTTGCCGGGGAAGAAGACCCCAAGGTAGTTATCGTACCCCCCGGCGTTATCCATGCCTATAAGAACGTAGGCACAACAAAGGGCCTTGTGGTGAACTTTCCAAACCGCCTCTTCATGGGCGAAGGCAAGAATGAGGCAATAGACGAGATAAGGTACGAAGACCTTCCTGACTCGCCATATGTCCTGGATTAAGAATATTATAACCATATGAGTGTAATTAAAAAAAAAGGTAAAATCCTCTTAACGGGCGCTGGCGGCCAACTCGGCATGGATGTGGCCGAGAAGCTCAAAGCCCGTGGCCTTGATACAATATGCTTTAGTAGAGAGGCCCTTGATGTTAGTGATAAAGAGGCCGTCTTAAAGTCCGTTACCGAGGCCGCGCCCGTGGCGGTCATCAACTGCTCGGCATATACAAAGGTAGACCTTGCCGAGAAGGAGCAGGAGAGGGCCTTTGCCGTTAATGAAAAGGGTGCCCGTAATCTGGCCCTGGCCTGCCACCGGAACAATGCCGTGTTTATCCATATATCAACGGACTTTGTCTTTAACGGAGAAAAGACCGCCCCTTATACAGAAGAAGATAACACAGAGCCCCTTGGTATCTACGGAAAGAGTAAGCTCGCGGGAGAAGAGGCCGTAAAGGCACTATGCCCCGCGAATATAATTATAAGAACCTCATGGCTCTACGGCGTCCACGGAGGTAACTTCGTAAAGACCATTCTGAGGCTCGCCGGTGAAAAAGAGGTATTACGGATAGTAAGCGACCAGAGAGGGTCACCTACATGGACAGCAGACCTGGCAGAGGTAATAACCCGGATGGTAATGGTAATAAAAGAGGCAAAAGCCCCCTTCGGGCTTTATCATTACTCAGACGAGGGCGCGGCAAGCTGGTTTGAGTTTGCTATTGCAGTAGTGGAAGAGGCACGAAAACTCGGTAAAACCCTTAAATGTAAGAGAGTTGAGCCTATATCCACGGCCGCTTACCCCACACCTGCGGCGCGTCCGGCGTACTCTGTACTTGATACAACAAAAATAAAGGATACTCTCAGACTCGCCATACCAGAGTGGCGGTGCTCGCTTACGAAGATGCTCACTGAACTTTCACGGCAGGGGAGGCTTTAATATGGCAGAGAATATACTCATCACAGGGGGGGCGGGTTTTATTGGCAGTAACTTTACGCGCCGTCTTCTGAAGAACTCTCCCGAGGCTGATGTTACGGTCCTTGATAAGCTCACCTACGCCGGCAACCTCGGCAACCTCGGGGAGCTTATGAAGAAAGAGAACTTCAGCTTCGAAAAGGGCGGCATTGAGGACGCGCCGCTCGTAGAGCGGCTCTTTGCCGAAAAGGACTTTGATATTGTGGTGAATTTTGCCGCCGAGTCCCATGTGGACCGCTCCATATTGGGGCCGAAGGTCTTTCTTGAGACCAATATCATGGGCACCTTTACCCTTCTTGAGGCGGCGCGCTCCGCGTGGCTCACCGGCGGGCGCGATATAGATAAAAGACGCTTTATCCATGTCTCTACTGACGAGGTCTACGGCTCCCTTGGCGAGGAGGGTTACTTTACGGAGAGTACTCCATACCAGCCTAACTCGCCGTACTCGGCGAGTAAGGCCGCCTCTGACCACCTTGCGCGGGCCTATTACCACACCTACGGGCTGCCCGTCATAACGACTAACTGCTCGAATAACTACGGCCCCTATCAGTTTCCCGAGAAACTCATACCCCTTATAATAATCAACGCCCTGAAGGGCGAAAAGCTGCCTGTCTACGGCGACGGCGCGAACATAAGGGACTGGATATACGTGGAAGACCACTGCGCGGCCGTTCTTGCCGTAATGAGAAAGGGCCTGCCCGGAGAGGTCTATAACATCGGGGGGCGTAACGAGCAGAAGAACCTGGATATCGTAAATCTCATCTGCTCCATAGTTGATAAGATGATAACCGAATATAGCGAACTAGCCGGAGAGTATCCCTTTAACAAGGCCCGAAAAGAACTCATCACCTTTGTTACGGACCGCCCTGGACACGACAGGCGTTATGCCATAGACAGTGCGAAGATAGAGCAGGAGCTCGGCTGGCAGGCCACAACAGACTTTACCCACGGCATGGAGAAGACCGTAGCGTGGTACGTAAAGAACCGTTCGTGGTGGGAGGCCATCATCTCGGGCGAGTATATGAAGTATTACGAAGAGCAGTACGGCAACATCTCAGGCACATGAGATAAAAACTCAAAGGGGTCAAAAATGTTAGAAAGAGGTTTTACTATCTGGTTCACAGGGTTATCCGGGGCGGGCAAGACGACGCTCTCAAACCTGGTTCACCACAGGCTTCAGGAGATGAGCATAACTAATGTGGAGGTCCTTGACGGCGACGTCATCAGGACCAACCTCTCCAAGGGGCTGGGCTTTACCAAGGAGGACAGGGACACCAACATAAGAAGGATAGGCTGGGTTGCACGCCTCCTCACAAAGCACAGGGTCCCTAACCTCGTGGCCGCTATCTCGCCGTACAGGGAGATACGGGACGAGGTAAGAAAAGAAATCGAGCATGTAGGCGGCGAGGGGGCCTTTATCGAGGTCTTTGTGGACTGCCCCGTAGAAGAATGCGAAAAAAGGGACGTAAAGGGCCTCTATGCCAAGGCGAGAAGTGGGGAGATAAAGCAGTTCACCGGCATCTCAGATCCCTATGAAGGGTCCCACAACCCTGAGCTACGCATAAGAACGGACAAAACAACCCCTGAAGAGGGTGCAGAGGAGATAATTAAATACCTGAAGACAGAGGGATTTATACCAGCTTAAATGAATAAAACAATATCTGATATTACGGTCATAAATGCCCGAAGCGGGTGGATTCCTCTGAACATACGTGAGATGTGGCAGTTCAGGGAATTACTTTATTTTCTTGCCTGGCGAAACATAAAAGTAAAATACAAGCAAACGGCCCTGGGCGTTATATGGGCCATCCTTCAGCCCATTCTGGCCATGCTTGTCTTCTCGTTTATTTTCGGCAGTCTGGCAAAGATGCCCACAGACGGCGTGCCTTATCCGCTATTTGTCTTAATAGGCCTGCTGCCGTGGAACTACTTCGCCGGGGTACTGGGCCAGTCCACAAGCAGTCTCGTTGCCGAGTCAAACCTTATCACCAAGATATATTTTCCGCGCCTTCTCGTTCCGGCAAGCGATGCCCTCTCCATGCTCCTGGATTTTTTTATAACATTTTTAGTCCTCGGCCTCCTCTTAATCTATTACAGCATAACCCCCGGCGTTGGACTTCTCCTTGTGCCACTGCTGGTCATGATAACACTTATGAACGCTCTGGGCTTTGGGCTGTGGTTCTCGGCGCTGAACGTAAGATACAGGGACATTCAATACATAATACCCTTCCTGATACAGATATGGATGTTTGCCACACCTGTTATATATCCCAAAAGCCTTCTTGGCGGCAAATACGGATGGATACTCCTATTAAACCCCATGGGCGGGGTTATTGAGGCCTTTCGTCCGGCGCTCCTCGGGCATCTCCCAATACCATGGACCTCTCTGGCAGTATCCACAGGCATCGGTTTTTTGGTCTTTGCGGGAGGGCTTTTATACTTCAGACGCGTAGAGCGGCACTTTGCAGATGTTGTCTAATTACAGAGGATACTAAAGAGATATGACCGCACCGGTTATAGAGATAGATGGTATTTCCAAAAAATATTTGATAGGGCAAAAAGTCTCCTACGGAAGCCTGCGCGAAGAAATCGCCCTGGCGCTGGCCGCTCCCTTCAGGCGTATGGGTAGAAAGGTCTCTTCCGGGAGCGACTTTGAGACGGTCTGGGCCTTAAAGGACATATCCTTTGAAGTTCAGGAAGGTGAGATTGTAGGTATAATCGGAAAGAACGGCGCCGGCAAGAGTACGCTCTTAAAGATACTCTCGCGCATCACAGACCCCACGGAAGGAAGCATCACCATGCGCGGACGCCTTGCGAGCCTTCTTGAGGTGGGCACAGGGTTTCACCCCGAGCTTACAGGCAGGGAGAATATCTTTCTTAACGGCGCGCTCCTTGGCATGAGCAACGTGGAGATAAGAAAAAAATTCGATGAAATAGTGGATTTTTCGGAGATTGAAAAATTCCTTGATACACCGGTTAAGCGTTATTCCAGCGGAATGTACGTGCGCCTCGCCTTTGCCGTAGCCGCCCACCTTGAGCCTGAAATACTCATCGTGGACGAAGTTCTTGCCGTTGGAGACGCCGCCTTCCAGCAAAAATGTCTCGGGAAGATGGGCGAAGTAGCAAAGGGCGGCAGGACCATACTCTTTGTGAGCCACAACATAGCGGCGGTTAAAAAACTCTGCACAAAGGTCGTGCTCCTTGAAGGAGGGCGCATCGCGGCCTCCGGCACTGTAGATGAGGTTACGGAAAAATATCTGAACTCCGGTAATATGGAGGAAGGTGGGGGGCCTGTTCGGATTACGGGCATACCCTATCATCACAAAAAAACCGGGTTCACCATAGACGATATAAAGGTAACTGATCTTGATGGCGAGGAGATAACAAACCTTGGCACAGGAGACAGCATAAAGATACGGGTAAATTACAAGGCTGATAAAATAATCACCTCCCCGGGACTGGTGATCAAGTTCAAAACAAATATGGGCATTGAGGTCTTCCGGTTAAGCAATATGCCTATTAGCGGATATACTGTTAAGGAAATTAAGGATGCAGGTTATTTTGAGCTTACAATAAAATACCTTCCTCTGCTCGGCGGTCTTTATGTGGTGGATATAGAGCTTGCCAGGGAAAATATCGAGTTGTACTTCACCATGGAAAACGCGGTTCAGTTGAGAGTGGAACCAACTGATGTATACGGGAGCGGACTTGCCATGGATACGAGACGCGGCCTTATTGCCGTTGCCCATGAGTGGAAGCAAGGTGAACTATCAGTCACAAGGCATTAATCATCCGGGCACAAAGAACCACTGTTGCCCCTTAAGACGAAGGAACTCATTGATGGGAAAAAAGAAGATAGTCTGCATAACCGGCATGGAGAGAAGCGGCACATCCATGGTGGCGCGCATCGCCAACCTTCTGGGGGTTTATCTGGGGGGCCGTGATGGCCTTATAATGGAGACGGACTATAACCTGAAAGGGTGTTGGGAGAATAAAACACTGCTTAAGATAAGCGATGACATACTTACACGTTTTGGAGGACACAACCACCTGTTACCGGACTTTGCCGATGGGTGGATAGACGAGCCGAAGATAGCCGACCTTGAGGCTAAGGCTCGACAAACAATTAAAAGCGAGTTCTCCAACAAAGATGCCTGGGGCTGGAAAGACCCCCGGTCTTGCCTCGTAATGCCCTTCTGGCAAAAACTGCTGCCTGAGATGGAATATGTGATATGCATCAGGAACCCGAAAAACGTTGCCGATTCCCTCGTAACAGGCGAATGGGCCTCATCTTACGCTGAGGCTTATTGGATATGGCACATGTATACTTCAAACATAATACGGCATACCGCAGGCAAGCGCCGCATCTTCGTCTTCTATGAGGACTTCATGGGCAAGGACTCAATGTCGGCAATAAGGCGGCTGGCGGATTTCCTTGGCCCCGAGTATGTAGAGAAGGTACACAAGGCCGCTTCCAAGATAGAGTCCTTCATAACAAAGGGGCTGCAGCACTACGAGACACCGCTTATGGCCACCCTGCAAGATGTTGATATGCCCCTCGCGATAAAGGCATATTATCTTTCCCTTCTCCTTCTCGAAAAAGGCGGCATAGAATCACTTGGCACAGTAGAGGCCGCAGCGATCATAAATTCCCTCTCTCTCCATAAGGATAAAGAGCTCACAGCGCTTGGGGAGTTAGCCTTGACGAAAAAGGAGCTCGAAGAAAAGAAGCGCCGTCTACGGGCGCTTTTGGATTCGGGTAGCTGGCGGATAACCGCGCCACTACGGAAGGTCATAGATATATTAAAAAAACCAAAGTAAGGCACTATCAGACCGCATTTTATTAATAAAGACCGGAAACCTGTCCATGCGTAAAAAAATCGTTATCTTTTTACACGATAGTCTCAATACAATCCATTACAGAGCATCTACGCAGATTAATAGCCTAAGGAGTTGGAGCTTTGACAATTCTAAATAGACTCTGGAAAATCCGCCTGCTCCAACGTACGTACGGCTGGTTCATGGTCCGCGCAACTACCTTTGTTGTACGGCGTCCACAACTACAATTGAAAATCACAATGTGGATGGAAAAACATCCGAGGCTATACAGCAAGATGCAGCAACAGGTGATGAGCCGCGGCATCTCTTATAAACGGCGCAGCAGAAAGGTGCATGCTGCGCACATTGGACCAAGGCAGGCCGAACTTGAATCACAGATATTGAAAGCATCTGAAAAATGGAACCTTGGGAGGCGTCTTGATGTCTGAATTCATCTCCGGCTCACTTCGCATACTCTTTGATATGCAGGCCGCCCAGACCAGGGACTCGGCGAAACGCGGCGTAGGGCGATACTCCAGGGCCCTCTTCGAGAAAATTGCGTCCACGGAATCGTCCCATGAAGTCTTTATGCTTAAATCGGCTCACCTGACCCATGATTATAATACAGAGACCTTAAGTCCCGCCCGGGTCCTTGAGGCCCCTCCTATGCCTGAGTGGAATTCAAAACGAAGCTACGCCGGCGGAGATGAAGACGCCCTCGACGGAGTTGCCATTTCGGCTCTGGCCCAGAGCATTAAACCCGATGTTATCCATCTCTCCCATGTCTTCGAGGGTTTTTCCGAGCGCGTGGGACTATTCGACCCCCTGCTGGCCACGGGCGCACAAGTCGTATCGGCCACGCTCTATGACTTTATACCGCTACTCTTTCAGGAGCACTACTTTCAGAACCCCCTGTTTCGCCGCTGGTATCACTCACGCCTCGCGTGGCTCCGTAAGGCCGACCTTTTGCTGGCCATATCCGAGTCCACGAGGCAGGACGCCATAGGTCTCCTCGGAATAGAGCCATGGCGTATCGTTACTATTCACGGCGGCATAGGAGAGCACTTTCAACCTCCGAAGGACAAGAAGCAGGCCCGTAGACGCCTTCTTAAAGCCTTTCCCCTCCGTGAAAAAATGGTCCTATATACCGGAGGTGTTGATTTTCGCAAAAATATAAAGGGTGCGATACGCGCCTTTGCCCAAGTAGACAAAAAACTGCGCGAAAACACACAACTTGTTATTGTCTGCTCTATGCAGCCCCAACGCAAAGACATGTACCTTGACGTCGCCCGTAAAAGCGGCCTTGGCGAGGAGGACATTCTCTTTACCGGGTTCGTGGAGGAAAAAGACCTTATCGACTTTTACGGTGCCTGCGATGTCTTTGTCTTTCCATCGCTTTACGAGGGCCTGGGGCTGCCCGTGCTTGAGGCCATGGCCTGCGGCGCACCTGTAATCGGCGGCAATAACTCAAGCGTCCGTGAACTCATCGTCCGTAAAGACGCGCTATTTGACGCCGCCAATGACAACTCAATCGCAGAGTCTATCTCAAAAGTTCTCAAGGATAAAAATTTTGCCTCCGACCTGCGGTCTCACGGCCTGAAACGCGCCGCTGAGTTCACCTGGCAGCGCACAGCCGGGCTGGCCCTGGAGGCATTTGAAGAGGCCATATCGCGTAAACACAGTTCCGGTATACAATGCGCTGTTAATGGCTGGCTCCCTCGAAGACGCCTCGCCGTACTCTCTCCTCTTCCGCCGTGCCGCTCCGGAATAGCCGATTATAACGCGCAGTTTCTTCCCTTTCTGGCGCGCCATTTTGAGATAGACCTCTACGTAGATGGCTACGTCGTAGATGATGGGGCGCTCTCAAGCGCATTTCGTATCTTTGACGTAAAAGACTTTGAGGGCGTTGCCGCCTCCTACGACCTCATCCTATACGAGTTCGGCAA
>JBHHUP010000036.1:0-16411 GCA_046753845.1 Thermodesulfobacteriota bacterium | reverse complement strand
TCTCAAGATTATTATTAAATAAGAACAGCTGTGACCTCCTCAGATGCCATAGCCTTAGAGCGTACATTTTAAACGCCCTCTCAAGATTATTATTAGAAACGTTACAGACAGGCTGCCTCAGGCACCGATGCCTTAAAGCGTGCGCTTAAATGAAATAATACTTACCGTGAGGGCGGTAAATGAAAAACCGGCAAGAAAGAGCAGGTCGCCGGTGATGGTGGTAAGCCCCGCGCCCTTAAAGATTACGGCCTTCAGTGCGTGTACTGAATAGGTCTCCGGGTTAACGGCGGCAAAGTACTGCAGCCACACCGGAAAGCTCTCCACCGGATAGATGGCCCCGCTTGGAAAGAAAAAGATAACGTTTAAAAACCCTCCCATAATACCGAGAATCCTCGGGTGCGTGGCACGGCCCATGACAAGGAACATCAGGCCCTGAAGAGATAACGCCGAGAGGATGAATACCGCCAGCACAGAGACAAAACCCCTGAGGCTCAGCAGCTCCCATAGATACATGCCCGCCGTAAGCGTGCTTAAAAAGAGCACGATAACGGCAAGTACAATCGTCACCAGGAGCCCGCTTATAACAAGGGCCACGACTATATCGAGCCTTGAGAGGGGGGTGAGGAAATAGGACTCGTCAATGCCCAGAAACCTGTCCATGACCACGTTAAATACCCCCGTTGTCATGGCCCCTATGAATATGGCCATAATCACCACTCCGGGTATAAGGCCCTGATCGTAGTCTATCTTACCGTAGGTGTTTATGGCCCTTACAGATACCCTTCCCCTCCCCTCTCTTACGGGGATGAAGTCCACAGTGACCTCTGCCACAGCCCCTCTTACGGCCTTCTCTATGGTGGCGGCGGAGATAGTCTCAACGTTATCAAGAAAAAGCCCTACATCAGAGGTCTCACCCCGTATGATCTTCCTTGAAAAATCACGGGGTATGATAAGCACGGCCTTGAAAGCGCCATCAGTAAGGGCGTCCATGGCTGAGGCCTTGTCCGTTACGGTAAGTACGTGAATGGAGGCGGGGCCCTCCTGCACGGCGCGGAGGTTTCGGAGAATACCCCGTCCGTACTCGCCGTTGTCCTGATCCACTACGGCTACGGAGAGGCTCTTCAGCTCGCCTTGAAAGCTCGAGCCCATGATTATAAGGTAAACTATGGGCATGGCTATGGAGACGCCCACGACAAAGGGATTACGTAGAAATTTTCTGAGATCTCTCTCTATTAATGCATATATACGCTGCATAACAGGGCCTCTTAAACACCATCTGCAATGACTCTAAGGCCCGCGGGCCTTCGTAGTTGTGCTTATACCTAACTCATCTTTCTCGGAATACCTGCGCCGATGAAAAAACTCACCTTCTTTGCCCCTTCCTCCCTTATAGACCTGCCCGTAAAATGGATAAAGACATCCTCAAGGGTCTGCTCTTTTAATACCATCCTTGATACCGTGGCGCCACGGGTCTTTAGCCCCTCAAGAAGCCCCGGCAGAACGTGTACGGCGTCTTCCACGGCGACTACGAAGTCATCTCCGCGCGTGGTGCAGGAATGGACCATATCAAGCGAGGTTATCCACTTCTCCGCCTCAGCCGGGGCGATACCCGAGAGGCTTAGCTCAATAACATCCTCACTGGGTATCATCTCCTTAAGTCCGGCAACGGTATCAAGGGCAACGATATTGCCGTTATCAATAATAGCCACATGGTCGCAGAGCGACTCGGCCTCTTCCATATAATGCGTGGTAAGAAGAACGGTAAGGCCCGACTCCTCCCTGAATTTACGGAGTATATCCCAGACAACGTGGCGGGTCTGAGGGTCAAGGCCAAGGGTAGGCTCATCAAGGATAAGGAGAGTGGGCATATGGACAAGGCCCCGGGCTATCTCAAGGCGTCGGCGCATACCGCCTGAAAAAGTAGCCACAAGGTCAGCAGAACGCGCCGTTAATCCAACGAGCTCAAGGAGCTCATCTATACGGGCGCGTCTCTTCTTACCTCTAAGGCCGTAGAACCGGGCGTATATATCAAGGACCTCCCTTGCCGTAAGGTCAAGGTCCGTGGTCATGGCCTGAGGCACCACGCCTATCTGCCGGCGCACATCGTTACAGGCCTTCACCACGTCAAAACCCGCTACTGCGGCGCTGCCTCCTGAAGGTCTTATGAGCGTGGAGAGTATCCGTATAAGCGTAGTCTTTCCCGCTCCGTTTGGTCCGAGGAGCCCGAAAAAATCACCCATTGGCACAGATAGGTCCACGCCGCCAAGGGCGGTTTTTTTACCGTAAATTTTTTTGAGACCTCGCGTCTCTATGGCAAGGCTCATATAAAAGGCCCCTTCCGAGCCTCTGCCGCTCTACTTATCACCGAAAAAAATCCTCACCTTGCACGTCATGCCGGGTTTTAATATACCGTCCTCTTGAAGGAGCCGCACCTTTATCCTGAAGGTCTTAATATCATGGCTAACCCTGATGACGTCTTTATGCGTTGCGAACTCACCCATCTGCCCTATCTCCCTTACCTCTCCCTTAAAGACCCGGCCCGGCAGACCTGATAGGATTACCTCGGCGCGGGCCCCAAGCCTTATGCGTGCAAGCTCTGTCTCACCCACATCTACCCTGGCCCACATATTCTTGAGGTCGTATATCGTATATATGGCCTTGCCGGGCACACTCATCTCACCCGCCTCAAAGGCCTTGTAGGCTACAACACCGTTTATGGGGCTCTTAAGTACGGCATAAGTAAGCCTTGTAAGCAAGACCTGCTCCGTGGCCTCGTCTTTTACGCGCCTCGCCTCTGCGGCGCTTATCGCGGCCTCGGCGCGCTTCACGGCCACACGGGCGCTTCGAAGCAGCGCCTCCTCGGCCTTTAGTCTGGCGCTTGCCGAACTTAAAGATGCCGAGGCAGAATCATACTCGGCCTTTGCGCTGTCAAAGTCGCTCTTTGAGACAAAGCCCTTTTTTATAAGAGAGGAAATACGGGTGAACTCCTGCTCTGCGTCAGAGGCAAGAGACTTTACCCTCTCTACCTCGGCACGTGCGGACTCAAGGTCAAAACCCACGGCCTCTACGGCCACGCGCCTGTTCTCAAGCTCAACGCGCGCCTCCTTTACGCCTACGGCAGAGGCAGCAACAGTGGCACGCGCCTCGGCCGCAAGGGCCTCTAACTCCCTCTTGTCAAGCCTTACTACATTATCACCGGCTTTAACAACGCCGCCTACCTCGCAGCATAACCACTCTATGGACTCGGCTATCTTCGGCGAGAGAGCTACCTCCGTGGCCTCTATAGTCCCCGTACCCGTCATGGCATCGGCCGTGAAATCATCCCTGCCCCTGGCAAAATAAATAAGAACCACAACGCCAACAATCAGTATTATAATTATGGGCAATACCTTTTTAAGAACCTTCAAAAGAACACCTCTTTCTAATTTTAAGAGACCTCTGAACAGTTAGTCCCTGAGTGATTCAGAGAGGAAAGTGAAAAAACGGAAACTTCTTTATCTTACATTTTTAAGAACTTTCTCTCATTAAAAGCACGGCACATCCCTGTGCCGCGGGGAAGTTTTAATTAATCAGACTTCCCTTAAGCGAATTTCCACGTTTATTTAAAAAAAATCAAGCACTCAGAAAAACATATCGTTATAGAATAACAGAAAAAGCCCCTGCCCTCCAAAATTTTTTCTTTAACCCGGGGCCTTAATCCTTAAACCTCCGCAACTTCCCCTTTTTTTTTCTTATACCCCTCTGCCGCGGCCCTTGACTCAAGAGATGGAAATATAGTATAAGATATTTTCTCCGTCTTACCTGCCTTCCTTACATGGCGGCAGTAAAACAGTGAGTACAGCGCGGGCGTGATTCAATGGTAGAATGGCAGCTTCCCAAGCTGCACACGTGGGTTCGATTCCCATCGCCCGCTCCAATAATTTTTCAAATTAATATAAAATCCCGCTCTTACCTCCACGCAAACCGGCCTTGCAATTAGCAGGGAAAATGCTATATTTTCTATACACTCTTATAAGTTCTATCTCTCTTGCTGCGTACCTTTAAGTGGAGCAAAGAATGACCCCTGCAAGCACAAAAAAACTCAGAAACCACATAGGCGGAAAGTGGCTGGTGAGCAAAGGCTCTCATATAAAAGACCTTAACCCCGCCGATACCTCCGATGTTATCGCCCTTGTGCCCGTCTCTACAGAGGCCGAGGTTGACAGGGCCGTAAATGCGGCGGCAGGGGCCTACGATGGTTGGCGCCTCACCCCCGCCCCTGTAAGGGGCGAGATACTCTTTCGCGCCGCAGAGCTTCTGGTGAAAAATAAAAAAACCCTCGGCGCCCTTGTTACCCGCGAGATGGGAAAGATTCTATCCGAGGGTCTTGGAGACGTGCAGGAGGCCATTGATATGGCCTTTTACATGGCAGGCGAAGGCAGACGCCTTAGGGGTGAGACAACGCCATCGGAGCTGCCCGATAAAGACTGTAAATCCTTTCGTGAACCCATAGGGGTATTTGCCCTTATAACGCCCTGGAACTTTCCAACGGCCATACCGGCGTGGAAGATATTCCCCGCTCTTATAGCGGGAAATACCGTTGTATTTAAACCATCAAGCTACACGCCTGCCGCGGCAACGCGCCTTGTTGAGATTTTAAGCGAGGCAGGCCTTCCACCGGGGGTACTGAACCTTATCCACGGCAACGGAGATACCGTAGGTGAGTACCTTGCCACTCATAGCGGTATAAAGGGCCTATCCTTCACAGGCTCATCGGCGGTGGGAGAAAAACTCGCCCGAGTATGCGTGGCACCGGGCAAGGCCGTCTCATGCGAGATGGGAGGCAAGAACCCCATCATAGTCATGGACGACGCCAACCTTACACTTGCCCTTGAGGGCGCGCTCTGGGGGGCCTTTGGAACTACAGGCCAGAGGTGCACGGCGGCAAGCAGGCTCATTATCCACGAGAAGGTCTATGAAGACTTTCTCGCGATCTTAAAAGAGGCGACAGAGAAACTTACCGTTGGTAACGGGCTAAATCCCAAGACAGACGTAGGCCCACTTATAAATAAAGACCAGCTCGGCAAAGCCCTCTCCTACATAAAAATCGGGGTAGACGAGGGAGCAACCCTTCTTCTTGGCGGCTCTCCACTTACAGGGGGCGACCTTAAGGACGGCTTTTTCATGGAGCCTACGATATTTTCTGACGTCACTCCATCCATGCGCATAGCCACTGAAGAGATATTCGGCCCCGTTGTCTCCGTAATTAAGGCTGAGTCCCTTACTCATGCCATAAGCATCGCCAATAACGTAGAGTACGGACTCTCATCTGCCATATACACAAATGACGTAAACTCCTCGGCAAGGGCAGAGCGCGACCTTACGGCAGGCATCGTCTACATCAACGCTCCAACCATAGGGGCTGAGATTCATCTGCCCTTTGGCGGCACAGGCAGAAGCGGACTCGGCCACAAAGAGGCCGGAGGACGCTGCGGGGCCATTGATATGTTTACCCGAATGAAGGTCGTCTACAGGGACTATAGCGGGGCCCTGCAGAAGGCTCAGATAGATTAAGTCACGAGATTCTCCCCTGCCCGGGATACAATATCCGGATAAATAGGGGTAAATAAAGGATATAAAAGGCAAAGATATTTGCAAAAGGATTTATGCGATGATATAATCGCGTAAAAATCACATAGGAGGTCGCCATGAGCTCTGTAAAGTTCACTGGTAGCGAGGTCATAGAGATGGCCTTAAAGATAGAAGAAAACGGCATGAAGTTCTACACCGACGCATTCAAGGCGGCTAAAGACGAGGCTACAAAGGCCCTCTTTAAAAAACTCGCCATTGAAGAAGGACACCATATAAAGATATTCGCCGATATGAAAGAGCTTGTAACGGATGAGTATGTCCAGGAGGGTTTTGACCCTTATATCACCGAGGCCTCTGAGTACCTTCGTTCCATGGCCGACAGCGAGGTCTTTAACAGCCCCGGAGACGGCGGAAAATTCGCAGGCGAGATCGGAAACCCCGCCGAGGTTCTCGACTTCGCCATAGGCATGGAGAAAGAGTCCCTTGTCTTTTACGGCGAGTACGAGAAGGTAATCGTGGAAAAAGACAAGGCCGTACTCACCGCCCTCATAGAGCAGGAGGAAGAGCACCTTCAGACGCTCATTGAGCTTAGAAAAGAGTACAGCTGAGCCATGCCATCTAAATAGCCGAGGAGTTAATATAACCATGACTGAATACGTAAAGACATATCACTGTCCTACATGCGACGGGCTTGCCAGCGGCCGCGGCCACCTCTGCCACCCAAGGGCCGAGAGCACACCATTTACCTGCGAGTTCTGCAATAAATCCGTAGATGATCCTCGCCATGTATGCGGCCCCATGCTTGATAAGATTGAGTATATCTGCAAAAAGTGCGGAAGGCTGGCCATATACGATACCATGCTCTGCGAGCCCGCTACTGTGGACGCGGACTGACCTTTTTTTCCTCTTTATATCGCATATTTTTTTTAACCAAGACGAGGGCGAAGGATAAATTATACCTGACGTGCCTTTTTTTATACAACCCCCCATCTAACTGAGTTAAAGTGGCCAACCCTAAATCGCACCTCAAAAAAGCAAAAAAGTTTCTAACCTCCGCCCTTGTATTCCACACACCCCTTAAGGCGCTCTCTACCCATGGGCTTTACGTGGAAGCATCTGACGGAAAGACCTACATGGACCTTGCCTCAGGGCTGGCCGCTACCAACATAGGGCACGCACACCCCGAGGTCGTTAAGGCCGTTACAGAGCAGGCACAAAACCTCACCCACTCGGGCTGTATCTTTCACTACGATAGCATATTAAACCTCGCCGAAAAACTTGCCTCCATAACCCCCGAGGGCATAGACAAGTTCTTTTTCTCAAACAGCGGCGCAGAGGCCGTGGAGGGGGCCATAAAGCTCGCCAGACATACCACGGGCCGTCAGGGAATTATAGCCTTTCAAGGGGGTTTTCACGGCCGCACCTTCGGCGCAATGACGCTTACCACATCAAGCGCGAAATACACAAAAGGTTATCACCCGCTGCTGCCAAGCGTTTACCATACGCCATACCCGTACTGCTACCGCTGTCCCTTTGGGACAACGCCTAAAAAATGCTCCCTTCAGTGCTTTACCTCACTTGAGACCATGCTCACTCGTGAGATTACCCCTGAGGAGGTAGCCTGCATGATAATAGAACCCGTTCTCGGCGAGGGCGGGTACTGCCCCGCGCCGAAGGATTTTCTTCTAAGATTAAGAGAGCTCTGCACGGAGCACGGCATACTCCTTATATTCGATGAGGTGCAGAGCGGCTTTGGCAGAACAGGTGAATGGTTCGCCGCAGAGGGCTACGGCATAACCCCCGACATCCTCACCATGGCAAAGGGCATCGCCTCAGGCATGCCGCTATCCGCCGTAGGAGCATCAAAAAAAATAATGTCCAGGTGGCCCCCCGGCGCCCACGGCACGACCTTTGGCGGTAACCCTATATCATGCGCCGCCTCCATTGCCACTATTAATGTAATTGAGAACGAAGACCTCCTGCAGAACGCGCAGAAGCTTGGCAGGGCCGCACTTCGGGAGCTGAGAAAAATCGCCCGCTCTCACTCCTCCATAGGCGACGTGCGCGGCATGGGTCTTATGATAGGTGTGGAGTTTATAGCTGAGGACGGCTCTGCCGACAGGGCTTGCCTTGAAAAAGTAATGGAGCGATGCCTTAACAAGGGGCTTATAATTATCGATTGCGGAGTAAATAAGAACGTAGCCCGCCTCATACCTCCCCTTAATATTACAAAAGGCGAGCTCATGCTGGCCATAGAGATATTCAAAGAGGCCCTGCCTTGACCTCCCGTGGACCTTCAAGGCAGGTCTTTTTACTTTATGCCGCGGCGGCTCTCATCGTAATTTTCTCAGCCTCCCTTGACTCTAAACTGGCAAAACTTGCCCTAACGGGACTTACAGCGGCGGGAGCTGAGGCCTTCAGCCTCCTCGGTAACGGCGGGGTTCTGTTACCGGTCTGCCTTATACTCATGGGCCTCGGCTGGAGACTTAAAAGAGAGCATCTGAGAACAGCGGGAAGAGAGACCCTTTACGCCCTGCTGATCTCAGGAGTTACGGCGCAGATACTAAAGGCCGTCTTTGAGAGGCCGCGCATAGCACACGCAGGCGAATACATCACCCATGCCCTGACGCACCCCTCTTTTTTTGACCTGACGGGCAGGTTCAACTCCTTTCCATCGGGACACACGGCAACGGCCTTTGCCATGGCCGCTGTCCTTGGAAAAAACTACCCCCGCCTGCGGGTACCCCTTTATTTAACGGCTATCCTCATCGGACTTAGCAGGATCGTACTTGGTTCTCATTACGCTTCTGACGTAACAGGCGGGGCCGTGCTGGGGCTTGCAATAGGCTGGCTCCTCGTAAAATGCCGTGGCGCCGGCATAAACAAGCGAGAGTGGATAACAGCGGGGCTCGCACTCCTTGTAATATCAATATGTTTTTTCAAGCTCGGCGGCTACCTTGTCTTTGACGTTGACGAGGCTGTTTTTTCCGAGGCGTCACGTGAGATGGTGGTAACAGGCGACCTCATAACCCCCTCGTACAACTTCGAGCCCCGCTACGATAAACCCATACTCTTTTACTGGGCCATGTCCGGGGCCTTTAAACTCTTCGGCACATCAGAGTTCTCGGCAAGGTTCACCTCAGCCGCCCTCGGGGCAGCGCTCGTGCTCATTACATTTCTATTCGTAAGACGCTTCCGTGGTTTTAGGGCCGCTCTCTGGGCAAGCCTCGTCCTCTTGCTGAACCTCGAGTTCTTCGTATACTCGCACTCAGCTGTAACAGACATGACGCTGGCCTTTTTTATCTCAGGCGCGCTTTTCTCTGCCTTTTCCGCCGTAAAGACAGGAGACAAGAGGCTTTATATGGCCTTCTGGGTCTCATCGGCCCTCGCCATGCTTACAAAAGGGGCCATCGGGCTCTTATTTCCCGTCTCCATTACATTTATTTATCTACTCATCAAAAAAGATTTTTCCTCAATAAAGCGGTTCTGCAACCCCCTTTACATAATTTTATTTCTCCTCATCGCCTCGCCGTGGTTTGTCCTTGAGTACAACGCCCGGGGCTGGGAGTTCATTGACGCCTTTATTATAAAACACCACATTCACCGCTTCACGGGTGTAATATCAAGCCACGGAGGGCCGCCTTATTTTTATGTGCTTATCCTCCTCGCTGGTTTCTTTCCCTGGGTAACCTTTCTGCCAGAGGCAATAATAAAGGGAATTAAGGGTATCGGGAAAGATAACGATAATAAAGATATTTTTCTCTTCACTACCATATGGTTCCTCTTTATCTTTATCTTCTTCTCCATATCCAGGACAAAGCTTCCCAACTACATATTCCCCTCCATACCGGCCTGCTCCGTACTTGTGGGGGTACTCATAACCCTAAAGATTGAGCGCGGTAAAGGCAGGGGTTTTGCTTTTACCGCCATGGCCCTTCTCTCCTTTATACTCTCGGCCACGGCCTTTTTAATGCCCCACCTCGGGGTGAAGATGGAGATCCCCCTGCCCTCAACTCTCTTCACGGGCCTCTGTGTAATCACTCTCCTTACAGGTATCTTTTCCGCGCTTTCAATTAAAAATCCGCGCAGGTTCGCCCCGCTTATCGCCGCCTCCTCCGTAGCCCTGCTTATCGTTCTGCGCCTTGGGGCAATCCCCCCTGTAAATGTCTTTATGCAGCAGGACCTTTATAATTACGCCCTCTACGCGAAAAACACAGGTGCCGAACTCGCTACATACGAGATAAACCAGCCCTCCATCGCCTTTTATTACGCCGGGGATAAGAAGATACTAAAGCTTGAGGGCAAGGCCCTTGATAAACTGCATCTCAGCGATGGGGAAAAAATGCTTATCATTACAAAAGCAGAACGAGTAAAAGAAGTTGAGGATAAAGGCGGCTTTACAACTATAGACAAGGGCCGTGAGTTCGCCCTTATGAGCACAAACCCCGAGTTCCCTTCCTTTACAAAATAACCTCCGCTTTCTTTTGGAAAAAAGAAAGTTCGCAAAGAAAACCAACGCGGGAACAAGCTTCAGTGCATGGTACACAAAACTCGTTTCCAGTAAACTTTAAAAAAATTAGCGTAGAAAACCAATGCGGGCGGAGACTCCTGATTTTATGAGGACCGGCGTGGGCAATAACCGGGGTCAAGAGAGCAGTCAACGCTAACAGGGTCCACAAGGGTCACTGTTATCGGACCATCGCTTCGGTTGGCCTTTACATCCGGTACAGGGTCTATGCCTGAACTGCTCTGAGTCCTGAAGTTATTAAGGTGGGGGGACTTCCAAGTTGTTCTTCTCCACAATAGGAACTGTGGCGTTCTCGTTAATGTTGGTGACATGATATGCATACTGGTTCCAGATGGTTCTGGCCGGGGGCCATTGCTGAGCGGTTCCATAGACCTCTATGCCCCTGTTAAGGCCGGGGCGGTCAGAGTTGTTAAGGGGCGTTACTATCTCGGCAAAACCGTCATTATCCACGTCCACTACCATGGGATGCTCAAGGAGCGTCGCAGAAGGGCCGGACGCGCAGAAGAGTACAGAGCCGTCGGCGCCGTTGAAGAAGGAGAACGCAGATATAAGAGTGCTTTTATCTTAAAAAATCCCCCAATACCCTTCCTTGATTTTCCTCTTCAATAGGGCTATTCTTAAAAGATGAAGAAAAAAACTGATAAGAAAAAAATAATTATAATGGGCGCAGCGGGGCGTGATTTTCATAATTTTAATACGCTTTTTAGAGACGACCCTGAAAAAGAGGTCATCGCCTTTACGGCAACACAGATACCTTTTATTGAAAAAAGATCTTATCCCACTGAGCTTGCCGGGCCCCTTTACCCTGAAGGCATACCAATCTACCTCGAAGAGCGCCTCCCGGAACTGATAAAAAAACACTCCATCGATGAGGCAGTATTCTCATACAGCGATATCTCTTACAAGGAGCTCGGGCAGAAGGCCGCCCTCGTAAACTCCCTTGGAGCGGACTTTGTGCTCCCTGGCACTAAAAAAACAATGCTCCCATCAACGCGTCCCCTAATCTCCATATGCGCCGTAAGAACGGGCTGCGGCAAGAGCGCCCTAACCCGCTACACAGCCCGCATTATAAAAGAAGCGGGGCTCCGCGCCGTGGCCATACGGCACCCCATGCCATACGGAGAGCTTAATAAAAAAAGAAGCGTGCAGCGGTTCGCAGCACTTGCCGATATAAAAGATCAAAAATGCACCATTGAAGAAATGGAAGAGTACGAGCCCCTTGTTGAAGCCGGCATCGTCGTATACGCCGGCATAGACTACGGCGCTATTCTAAGTGAGGCGGAAAAAGAGGCCGATATCATCATCTGGGACGGCGGGAATAATGATACGCCTTTTTACAAGGCAGACCTTGAGATAACCATTGCCGACCCGCTGCGCCCCGGAGACGAGAGGAACTACTACCCCGGTGAGGTAAATATACGGCGCGCTCACTCTGTAATAATAAACAAAGCACGCTCCGCTGATGAAGAGGCCATTATAGAAGTAGAGAGAAGCATAAGGGAGATAAACCCGGCGGCCCGAATTATAAGAACGGCCTTCAGACTGAGAGTTGATGGAAAGCTGGCAAAGGGGGAAAAAGTCCTTGTAGTCGAGGACGGCCCAACACTTACCCACGGTGGCATGACCTTTGGCGCGGGCGGGGCGGCATGTAAAAAATACGGCTGGCAGCCCGTTGACGCCGCACCCTATGCCGTAGGCTCCATAAAAGATACCTTTAAAAAATACCCGCGCATAAGAAACCTGCTGCCTGCCCTTGGATACTCAGAGGAGCAGGTAAGAGACCTTGGCGAGACTATAAACGCCGCACCCTGTGAGACCGTACTCATAGCCACCCCCATAGACCTTACAAGGATTATAAATATAAAAAAACCGTGCATCAGGGTCACATACGAGATAGAGGATTTTCAGGAGCCCGGAGTAAAGGGCCTTATAAATGAGTTCCTTGACGCCCATCTAAGGAGCGGCTCATGAAGGGGTTTACGGCGTACCTTGCCCATAGGTACATCGCGGGCAATGAGCGCGGTGACGCCTTAAAGGTATGCACGGAACTTAACGAGGCCGGGATATCCGCCACAATAGACGTACTTGGCGAAGGGGTCACCGAAAAAGAACAGGCTGCGGCCGGTGTAAATGAGTACCTGGCCCTTCTTGAGGACATTCACAATACAGATTTAGAGGCCACTATCTCTCTTAAACTAACGCACCTCGGCCTTGATATCTCCCGTGAACTCACTGAGAGCAACCTCCGTAAGATACTCAAAAAGGCCTCTGTGCTTAATATATTTACACGCCTTGACATGGAGCGCTCAAAGTACACTGAAGATACCATCGATATATTCCTTAAAATCCATGAGGCCTTTCCAGATACAGGCATCGCCATTCAGAGCGCCCTTGTAAGGAGCCCCGAAGATATAGAAATCCTTATAAAAGCCCGTGCCAGCATACGCCTTGTTAAGGGCGCCTACATGGAGCCCCCTGGCGTCGGGTTTCAGGATAAAAAACTCGTTGATATTAATTACATCAACCTTATGAAGAAACTACTCCTTACCGGAGAGCATACTGCCATAGCCACTCACGATGAGGCCATAATCAACGAGGCCAAAGACTTTGCCCGGAAAAACAATATCAGCCTTAAGGATTTTGAGTTTCAGATGCTTCTCGGCATAAAGCGCGGACTACAAAAAACCCTCGCTGAAGAGGGTTTTAAGGTGCGCGTCTATGTGCCCTATGGCAGCGAGTGGTTCGCCTATGTGCTGAGGCGCCTTAAGGAGAGAAAAGAGAATATATACTTTGTGGTAAGAAACCTTATTGGTTAGACCAACGGCACCGGGGCATGCAAGGAGAAGATATTCTGAAAACGATGCTAACATCCTTTTCCCTCTCAGGGTTCAGTTGGAGCCGGTTCTGGCATCCCGGAGTCACTAATATCGGCGGATCCAACGTAAATTATTTCGCGCCGCCTGACACGGGGCCAATCACCTTTATAGCAGCACTCTTTATAATCGCGGCCTTCCTCTTTGCAGGCCTCCTTTCTTTCCGTAGAAAAAGACTTTCACGTAACACAGCCTTTAAGTCCTTTGTCCACACCTTCGTCCTTATCGCCCTTGTCGCAGGCTTCAGGATGGATTACAATTGGGCGGCGCTCTACAGGGATTATTCCGCAAGGTTAGCCGGAAAGGACGTGGGCGCCCGCATAGTCGAGCTGCACGGAAACCGCTTTTATGATTTCATGAAAATGATACAAGGGGATGTCCCCGAAGGCGAGACAATTCATGAACTTAATATAGATGTCAATAAAAACCCACGACGCTATTACATGACATAAGAGGCAACTATCTCCTCCTCCCTGTAACGACATCGAAGAAGGGCAGGTTTATCTGGGCGCACCCGGGGTTACAGAATTATCGATATGACCCCGAGACATCCACCCTCCAGTTAGGCGGCACTGTACTCAAGGCGCGCCTCTATAAATTTTACGGTGAAGGCAGAGCCCTCTTCGAGATTATTGACGGTGGGGGTATAAGATGAGAATCCTCATCGCCCTTGTCCTTCCCGCCCTTTTAGGATACCTCATTGTCTCACCGGGATCTCTCCGTGAGTTTGAAAGCAGCCCCTTTGAAAGACTCGCCCTGGGCTTCGGCGCGGGATCGGGAATAATTGTTTACGAAATATTTTTAGCAGGGCTTGCCGGCCTCCCACTTACATTGCCCTCTGTACTTGGCTTAATTATTGCGGCAGTTCTCTTGTGTCTGGCTCCAAAATGGCTTTTATCCCCAAAGAGCGCCCCTCGCCCGGCACCCACCCCTTCTTATCAGAGGAAAAACTCCCTTGCCCTATTACCGGCGGTGGTTCTTATTGTATGGATATCGCTAAAGGCCGGTTTCGTCATTTACGGAGGTCTTGTTTTCCCCATAGCCTCGCAGGACACGTGGTGGAACTGGTCTGGCGCGGCGAAGTTCTTTTTCTACACCAAGGGTTTTCTCCTCGACCCCGCGAATGAGCACTTCTTCGGCGCCGGGTACAGACCCTTTTTGAGCTACCCTCTCTTAAACCCTCTTATGCAGTTATGGACGGCCCTTGTAATGGGACAGTTTCATGAGTCGCTGATAAAGGCGTGGTCGCCTGTATATTATATCTCCTCTCTCATTGTTGTGTTCTTTGCCGTCAGACGGGAAGGAGGTTTTTACGCGGGCCTTGTCACCGCCCTGCTCCTCTCAGCGGCGCCACTCATGACAATCCACGCCATGGACGCATACTCGGACCTGCCTATAGCCTTTTACGTACTGGCGGGCTCTATTTTTTTCTGGAGATACATGGAAGAGGGCATAACAGCGGGGCCAGCCCTTTCTGGGCTTTTCTTTGCTATGGCGGCCTTCACAAAGAACGAGGGCATAGTCTATCTCGCGGCGGGGTTTCTGGCCCTCACCGCCTTTAACCTTCTGGAAAAGAGGCGGCAGTGGAAAAGCCTTGCATACTTTACTATACCTGCAATCCTTTACATAGGCCCGTGGCTCCTCTTCAAGGCCTACTACGGCATAGGGTACGGCCACGGCACAGGCGTGGGAGGGAGCTCAGATGATATAGCAGGCGGGCTTATCATCTCAGGAGTCTTACACCCTGAGGTCATACCCATCTTCTTCAAGGAAATATTTCTAACCATAAACCACGGCCTTGTCTTCCCCTTTCTCGCCCTTGTTTCCATCATCGGCGGAGGGACGCTTATAAGGTCAAACATAAAATACCTTCTCTTTATCATTATATTCGCAGCCGCCGTATTCCTCGCGAACTACATTACCACGGCTGACTTCATATTTGTCCTCAACCGTACGGGGGTCAACAGAAATGCCCTCACCTTCCTGCCGCTCTCCTTCCTCACGGCTGGACTCCTAACCTCACGGCTCTTAAAGGGGCTTGTTAAAAAAGATGGGTAAAAAGGCTTACGGCGCGCCGCAGTCCTCAGGCGAGCCCTTTATCTTAAGGATAGTATGCCAGATGGCCGGTATTACCACGGCAAGGTTTTCGCGCACCGCGCGGGGACTTCCGGGAAGATTTATGATAAGTGAGGCTCCGCGTATACCGCAGAGCGCCCGTGACACCATGGCGTAAGGCGTCTTTTTAAGGCTTTCTGCGCGCATGGCCTCCCCCATCCCGGGCAGCTCTCTCTCGAGCACGGCCTCTGTGGCCTCAGGCGTTACATCCCTTGGCGAGACGCCTGTTCCGCCTGTGGTAATGACAAGGTCAATGCCCCGATCATCGACATAATGAATGAGTTTCGCTGATATAAGAGGAACCTCATCAGCGACAATATCGCTGGCAACGATCTGCGCCGGCAGGTCTATGATCAGAGACGCAATCTCCGGGCCGCTAAGGTCCTCGCGCTTACCCATAGCGCCCTTGTCGCTTACGGTAAGTATGGCGGCGGTTATGATGGACTTATCTTCTATATGAGGCATATTTATCATACATCAAGGTGTATCGGTAACCCATACATCACCCTCTGCCGTGGTCTCGCTCTTCCAGATGGGGGTGGTGCGTTTTAGCTCGGTTATAGCCCACTCGCAGGCCATAAAGGCGTCATTACGGTGCGCCGAGGCCGCTGTTATAAGCACTATGTCCTCGCCTATATCTATATGCCCGATTCTGTGAATTATGGCCATCTCTATAATATTAAAGTTAAGAAGCGCCCTCTTGCGGATATCCTCAAGCTTCTTCTCGGCCATACCCGGGTAATGCTCAAAATCAAGGCCAGTAATATCAACGCCCTTCGAGAGGTCTCTGGCGGTGCCGGTAAAACTCACCAGCGCGCCGATGCCTGTGGAGGTCTTTTTAACCTCGGCTTGGAGCTCCTCAACTAAAAAAGGCCCTTCCTGAATCGTCACAAGTCCGCTCATGTTTTAGTCCTAACTATATGTTTTTAAAATAAATTAACCGCCTGAAAATGGAGGCAAAAGACCAACCACATCGCCGTCGGCCACAAGCTCGTCATCACGGGCGAACTCCTCGTTAACAGAGACCAGCACAGAGCGCCCCCCGAGGACCTCGCCGAGTGCAGGCATGTCCTTAACAAGGAGCTGCTTCAGCTCAAGTACTGTTATGGGCTCAGCAAGGTCGTACTCCTTGCAGGCAGTACCTGATAGCCTCCGTAACATGGCAAAAAACCGTACCTCTATCATCTGAAAATAAAATCTCCCTCAGCCCGAGCGGTATGAGCCGCAAAAGAACATTAGATAACAAAAATTATCTTCACACTGCAATAATATCAAAAAAAAGGGGGGAGGAGAATTCCTTTACCCTTCACTTCACCTTGTGATC
>JBHHUP010000035.1:0-16435 GCA_046753845.1 Thermodesulfobacteriota bacterium | reverse complement strand
GAGCTCATCTGGAAAAAAAGTCCCATGGAGGATAAAAACCTGATATCCGCCATAGGAGTCTCAGGCGATACCGTGCTTGTGCTTACAAACACAGAGACAAAACACCTTCACCTTGATTTTCTTACGAGAAGAAGAGGTCACATCATAGCCATGAGCCTTATTGACGGCCGTGTTTTATGGAGTGAGAAGTTATCTTCCACCCTTACCGGCGGTGTGGCGAGCTTTGGCGGCAGGTTCGCCTTCCTCAGTGACAAAGGCTTTATCGAGGTCTGGGGTAGATAATGGGCGGCCCCCTTAATATAGCCTTTGTCTGGCATATGCATCAGCCCCTTTACAGGGATCCCTTTACAGGTATCTACGACCTGCCGTGGGTGCTTCTGCACGCCACAAAAGATTATATCGATATGGTTACCATACTCGATGAATTTCCTGATATTCACCAGACCTTCAACCTTGTCCCCTCTCTCATGGAGCAGCTCCGTGATTACTCAAGCGATGGCGTAGCCGACCTTTACCGTGAGATAAGCAAAAAACCGCCTAAAGAACTCTCAGAGGAAGAAAAAGTCTTTATGCTGAAAAACTTTTTCTCCGCCTCTCGTGAGCACATGATATGGCCGCTTGCGGGGTACGGAAGACTGCTCCGTAAACTGGGGACTAACTCAGGTGAAAACCTCTCCGGAGCCGTAGGTTTTTTTACCGAGAGAGACTACCGCGACCTTCAGGTTTACTTCAACCTTGTCTGGATAGACCCCGTCCTTATCCGTGCTGACCCCTTTTTAAAGGCCCTCTATGAGAAGGGAGGCCATTATACTGAGGAGGAGAAACATGGTCTCCTCGCCCGTCAGATAAAACTCGCAGCAGGGGTGCTTCCCCTCTACAAAGAGTATCAGGAGAGGGGGCTGATAGAGGTCTCCACTACGCCTTACTACCATCCCATCATGCCAATACTGTATAACAGCGACTCGGCAAGAGAGGCTGTTCACGATATTGGGCTTCCTGCGACTCATATGAGTTACCCTGAGGACGTAAAGGCACAGCTTAAAAAGGCTGTAACCATGTACGAAGACGTATTCGGCCGTGCCCCGCGCGGGCTATGGCCCTCTGAGGGCTCGGTGAGCATGGATATCGTGCCGCTTATAACTGAGGCGGGTTTTAACTGGGCTGCAACTGACGAGGAGATACTTACAAACTCGCTGAAGCGGCCCTTCAGGCGCAATGAACACGGTCATGCCGTTGATAATTTTCTCTATTCACCGTGGAAGGTAAACTCGGCGGGGAGCGAGCTTTCGTTCATCTTTCGCGACCACGTGCTCTCCGACCTTATTGGTTTTGATTACAGTAAATCAGATGCCCATGGAGCTGCAAATGACTTTATCACGCGACTCGGCCATATATACGAGCACTCCGATGACCATGAGAACCGCCTCGTAAGCATCATACTTGACGGCGAGAACGCCTGGGAGTGCTACAAGAACGACGGCAGGGATTTTTTACAGGCCCTTTACGGCAGGCTCAGCGAGGACTCTCGTTTTAAGTGTGTTACGGTGAGCGAGTTTTTTGATAATAATCCGCCAAGAGGCCATATTGAGAGGCTATTCGCCGGCTCGTGGATAAGCCACAACTTCCGTGTCTGGATAGGCCATGATGAAGACAACGCCGCCTGGGATATGCTCAGCGAGGCAAGGAGCCGCCTTGTAGAGAAGAGCGCGGAGCTTGAGAAAGAGAGGGGCGGTAAAGAGATAATCGCAAGAGCATGGGAAGAGGTCTACGCCGCAGAGGGCTCTGACTGGTTCTGGTGGTTCGGCGACGACCATTGCTCGGCCAATGACGCCGACTTTGACGCCCTCTTCAGAAAACACATCAAACGCATATACGACCTTCTTGGACTTGAGGCGCCTACGAGGCTCGATATTCCGATTATGACGGCAGAGCGCGTAATCGTACCTTCCGTACAGCCCCGGGCCTATATAAGCCCTGTTATCGACGGGGCCATTACCGATTACTACGAGTGGATCTCGTCAGGGCTGATATCCAACAGGTCATTCGGCTCTTCCATGCACAGCGAGTCCTATAACGAGGTCCTTCTTGATGGTATCAGGTATGGTTTTTCTACTGAGGAGCTTTTTTTACGTCTTGATTACCTTGAGGGCAGGGACCTTTACGAGAAACCCTGGTCCATTACCATTAACTTTACCGGCCCGGCCCATGTAAAGGTAAGAGGCAAGGTAGAGGGAGCTGCCTGCGGGGCCGAGGTCTACGTGCAGGGCGAAAAACCCGCGACATGGTCTGATGCCATTACCCTTGAGCACATGGCCTCTGGCAAAGTAGTGGAGATGGCCATACCCTTAAAGACACTGGGCGCTGCCGCAGGCGATAAGATAACTTTTTTCATGACCATTGATTCCGAGGACTACGGGCCCGAGAGATGGCCTGCCAGGGGGCTGCTATCCATTGAGGCGCCCGGTGAAGAGTTCGAGGAAGAGCACTGGCTTGTCTGAGTATAATGGCAAAGAGGAAACAGAGCGATGGAAAGGCCGGTATTACCCCGGCGATGCGCCAGTACCTTGAGATAAAGGAGGAGCTTGGCGAGGCCATAGTTTTTTTCAGGATGGGTGACTTTTACGAGATGTTCTTTGAGGACGCCGTAACGGCCTCTAAAGTCCTCGGCATCGCCCTTACCGCACGAGACCGCGCTAAAGAGATACCCATGTGCGGTTTTCCCTACCACGCATCTTCTGGTTATATCAAAAAACTTATTCTCGAGGGCTTTAAGGTAGCCGTCTGCGAGCAGGTGGAAGATACAAGTTCCGCCAAGGGGCTGGTGCGCCGCGAGGTGGTAAGGGTGATAACACCGGGCACCGTTATTGACGATGAGCTCCTTGAGCCGCGGTGTAATAACTTTATCGCCGCCATAAACTCATCTTCCGGCCTTTACGGCCTCTCTTACATGGATCTATCTACAGGTGAGTTCATGGTCACTGAGTTTGAATCGCCCCGTGAGCTTATCGATGAGCTTATGCGCCTGAGACCCCTTGAGGTCCTTCTCGCTGAGGAGCAGAGACACCTTGGCGCTGCGCCGGGGCTCTCCATAAAAAAGATAAGCACCCGCCCCGTTAAAGATTTTTCAACCTCTCTAAATATAAAACGCCTTACAGCGCACTTTCAGACCCATGGCCTCGAGGGCTTCGGCTGCGAGGGTCTAAGTGCCGGGGCAGGGGCCGCCGGGGCGCTCCTCCATTATATAAAGGAGACACAGAGGTCGGAGTGTCCACATATCCGTAAACTCAGCCCATACGCTACCCATGATTACATGGCCATAGACAGCTCTACGAGTAGAAACCTTGAGCTCACGGAGAATTCACGCACCGGCACGGATAGCGGCACTCTTCTGGAGATCCTCGATGATACGGCTACTGCCATGGGAGCGCGGCTCCTGCGCTCATGGATGGGCCGGCCCCTTAAGAACACTGCTGAGATAAAGCGGCGCCAGAGCGGCGTAGGCGAGCTCATTTCAGAGAAGTCCATACGTGATACAGCACGAGGTCTCTTAAAGGGCGTAGCGGACCTGCAGAGGCTCGTAGCAAGGGTCTCCATGGGTACGGCCTCGCCAAGAGACCTCGTGGCCCTTGGGGGCGCTCTTGGGAAGATATCAGCCCTGAAAGAGAGCCTTACCTCCCTGAATTCACCCTTATTAGTTGATATTCATTCTGAGCTTGACCCGGTGGAAGAGGCCGCGCTGCTCATAAGCGAGACCATTGTTGAGAGACCGCCCCTTAACCTTAAGGAGGGCGGGGTAATAAGGGCTGGCTTTAACAGCGAGCTTGACGGCTACCGCGAGACTGGCTCTGGAGGTAAGGACTGGATAGCCGCCCTTGAGCGTGAGGAGAGGGAAAAGACAGGGATAAATAACCTCAAGGTAGGGTACAACAGGGTATTCGGGTATTATATAGAGGTCACGCGGGCAAACAGCGCGAAGGTGCCCGATGAGTATAGGAGAAAACAGACCCTTGTAAACGCCGAGAGGTTTATCACAGCAGATCTGAAGGTATGGGAAGAACGCATACTTCGCGCCGAGGAGGAGGCCATTACCCTTGAGGCCGCCATATACAGGCGCCTTATAGCGTCCCTTGCCCCCCTTGAGGCACGCATAAAGCGTACATCAGAGCTTGTTGCAGAGTTTGACGTTCTTCTCTCACTCAGCCTTGTGGCCATAAAGTATAATTATACAAAACCCTCTATAAATGATGAGATGGCCATTAATATAAGGGGGGGCCGTCACCCCGTGGTAGAGGCCGCCGTAGAAGAGGATTTTATCCCCAATGACATCTTTCTCGACTCTGCTTCCGAGGCCATTATCATACTTACGGGGCCTAATATGGCAGGTAAATCCACATATCTCCGCCAGAACGCCCTTATCGTCTATATGGCGCAGCTGGGCTCTTTTGTCCCCGCTGTAGAGGCGAGCATCGGCGTAGTGGACAGGATCTTTACAAGGGTCGGGGCCTCAGATGATCTCAGAAGCGGCCAGTCTACCTTTATGGTGGAGATGAACGAGACGGCCAATATCTTGAATAACGCCACCTCGCGGAGCCTGATTATACTTGATGAAATAGGCCGAGGCACATCTACCTTTGATGGGCTGAGCATTGCCTGGGCCGTTGTGGAGTACCTTCACGACCATCTCGCGGACCCGCCAAAGACTATCTTCGCCACCCATTACCATGAGCTTACGGAGCTCTCCTTGACATTAGAGAGGTTAAAAAATTATAATATGGCCGTAAAGGAATGGGAGGGGCGTATTATTTTTCTTAGAAAAGTAGTACCCGGAGAGGCGAGCAGCAGTTACGGTATCCATGTAGCAAGGCTTGCGGGGCTTCCCGAGAAGGTCATCACAAGGGCAGGGGAGATACTTAAGAACCTCTCCGCCGATGAACTGACGGAAAAGGGCCTTCCAAGGCTCGCAAAGGGCACAGAGGGGGCGGGAACCGCAGGCGTGAATAGCCCCCACCAGCAGGCAAACCTCCTTGGCCGCCAAGACAGGCTCCGTAGGGAGCTCCGCTCCATTGACCTTGATAAAACTACGCCCATAGAGGCCCTTAACAGACTGCATAAACTACTGGAATTAATAAAGGACTCATGAAAATACCTTTTATGCGATTATCCTTTAAAAAACCCCATCTTCTCCTTGCGATTATAAATTTTTTTATTTTTTTATTCCTCCCCGCAGCCGCCTTCACAGCCCCTCTTAACACTATTACAGCCATCAGGCACTGGTCCAACCCTGATTATACCCGCGTTGTCATAGACCTTACGGGAAAGGCCTCCTACGAGTACCATCTTCTTAAAAAAGACCCCTCCATACACAAGCCGCGGAGGTTTTTTGTTGATATTAAAGACAGCTCGCCGGCGAAATCGCTTAGCAGAGATATCACCATTAACGATGGCCTGCTTCTCCATGTTCGCTCCGCTCAGCACAGTAAAAATACGGCGCGCGTTGTCATTGATATTGAGTCCATAGACGATTACAAGATCTTCTCACTTAATAACCCCTTTAGAATCATCATAGACATGAACGGCAAGGGCGGCGGAGCGCATGTTCCGGTAAAGAAGACAAAAGACCGCAAAGTTACCCGGCCCCGTAAATCAAAAAAACATAAGAAAAAACTCCTCATAGTAGTAGACCCGGGGCATGGCGGCAAGGATCCCGGGGCTATAGGGCACCGCGGTCTGCAGGAGAAGAACGTCACCTTGAAGATCGCCCGTATGGTAGTAAAAGACCTCTCAAGAAAACTCGACTCCAAGGTAATACTCACGAGAAAAAGAGATGTCTACGTTGCCCTTGAGGAGAGAACGGCCATAGCCAACAGCCGTAACGCCGACCTCTTTGTCTCTATCCACATAAACTCAAGCCGCAGGCGTTCGGCTACGGGCGTTGAGACCTATATACTTAACCTCAGTACAAACGAGGAATCGCGTAGGCTCGCTGCCCGTGAGAACTCCACTACGAAAAAGGGGCTCGGAGACCTGGAGTACATACTGCGAGACCTTGTAAAGACTGCCAAGACAAACGACTCCGTGCGCCTTGCCTCATCTGTGCAGGGAAAGCTCGTTACGGGGCTCCGCCGTAAGTACTCACGTATAAAGGGCAACGGAGTCAAGGGCGCGCCTTTTTATGTCCTTGTGGGCACGAGGATGCCCAGCATCCTCGTAGAGGTCTCTTTTATAAGCAACTCCAGAGAGGAAAAGCGTCTACGGAGCACCAAGTACCTTGAAGAAGTCTCAAAGGGTATTACCACAGGGGTGGTGGATTACGTAAAGGCCGCCTCATGAGGATAAGAAGAGAGTATTATGGCCCATAAAAAACACCTTAAAGAACTTAAAAAGGCTGATGAGGGCGAGCTTGCCGGGGCCGTTAAGTCTTATATTGAAAAGAGCGTAAGTAAACTTAAGGAGGAGCACAAAAAGAGCAGGTTCTCAGGTCTCTCTGTCTGCAAGAGCTATACGGCAGTTATAGACGACCTGCTGAGGTATATTTACAGGGTAAAGAAAAAGAGCACGGGTTTTACGGGCTCAGCGGCCCTTGTGGCCGTAGGCGGCTACGGCAGAGGCGAGCTCAATATACGCTCTGATATAGACCTCATCCTGCTGCATAAAGGGCAGGTAGGCCCTGATCTAAAGACCTTTACCGAGGCCATGCTCTACCTTCTCTATGACACAGGCCTTGACCTTGGTTTTACCATGAAAACGCCTGATGAGTGCATCAGCCTGGGTAAAAGTGACCTTAATACCATGACGAGCCTCCTTGAGACCCGTTTTTTAATCGGCGACAAGGTTCTGTATAAGGATTTTCTGGAATTAATAAAGAAAAAACTCTTTATAAAAAAACATATAAAGAGCTTTATTGAGGATAAGATAACGGAGACAGAGCAGAGGTACTTAAAGTACGGCGGCTCGGTCTTTATCCTGGAACCGAATGTAAAAGAAGGCGAGGGCGGGCTTCGCGACCTTCACTCCGCCCGCTGGATACTCATGGCAAGGGACGGGGTAATTGACAAACCCTTCTCCATGAAGATCATCTCTGCCGATAATAAAGAGGCCCTTAACAAGGGGCTCGCTTTTTTACTCTGGATAAGAAACGAGCTGCATTTTTGTTCCGCAAGAAAGACAGACCAGCTAACCTTTGACCATCAGGTACGGATAGCGCCGCTGCTCGGATACGAAGACAGCGAGAGGTCCCTTGGTGTTGAGTCTTTTATGCAGGAGTACTATGCTCATACATCTGATATTCACAACGCCTATGAGCATATTATCTCAAGATACCGGTATGAGAAGAGAAAAACCTCTCGTATCTGGCCTCTTGGGAAAAAAAGGCTTGACCGGTGGTTTCATACATCAAAGGGGTGGCTGAGCTATGATAAAAAAACTCCCCTTACTTTACCTGCTCTTATAAAGGCCTGTGAGTACCTCTCCGTAGAGGGGCTGCGGCTGAACCAGCATACAAAAGACAGTTTTATAGATTTCCTTAAGGAGAGAGAGAGTGAATTTATCATTACTGAAGAGATGGCAGAGAGTTTTTTTGTAATACTGCGCTCAGAGGCCCCTTACGAGGCCCTCTCCACCATGCACGCCATAGGTCTTCTCGGTATACTCATACCGGAGTTTCAAGAGGTGCGCCATAAGACTCAGCACGACCTCTATCACGTATATACCGTGGATACGCACTCTCTCTTTGCCGTACAGGAGCTTGAGAGGCTCGGCGGTATGTACAGCGAGAAATTCCCTCTTCTATCATCTATCTACAAGGCCATACCCGACCGCGCGGCCCTCGTACTCGCAACGCTTCTCCATGACACGGGAAAGGCTGCGGGCAAAGGCCATGCCGAGATAGGGGCGAGGCTTGTGCCCCGAGTACTGAAGAGGCTTCACGCCGCTACGAGTATGACGGAGCTTGTGCGGTTTCTTGTAAAAAATCACCTGGAGCTTGCCAATACGGCCCTTTACCGGGATATTCATGATGAGAAACTCATAAAAGAGTTTGCCGCGAAGATTGTTGATAAAGATCATCTTGATCATCTCTATCTGCTTACCTTTGCCGATATACGCTCCGTTGGCCCCGAGGTATGGACAAAATGGAAGGCCATGTTATTTAATGAGCTCTATACTGTGGTTGGCAGGGCCCTTCAAATGGAGGCCTCGGGCATAGAGGTATCAACAGACAGGGCGGCAAGGGTAAGAGAAGAGCTGAGAGGAATTTTAGGGGCAGGCGCAGAGACCCTTCTCGACCTTCTGCCGGAGAGGTATTTTCTGGCCAACAGCAAAGAGGCCATACTTGAGCAGTTAGGAGTCTTGAAGACCTTCAGCACGGCTCAGACCCATGTCTTAAGCATTAGCCAGGGCATTACAGCGGCGTATACCAACCTTATAATCTGCACCCTTGATCGTCAGGGGCTCTTTGCCATGGTCTCGGGGGTTATGGCAGGAAACGGCGTCAATATACTGGGCGCGCAGATTACCACGCTTAAAAACGGCCTTGTCCTTGACGTGCTTCAGGTCTCAAACACCAGAGGCATTGCTATTAATGATGAACTTAAGTATAAGAAGTTAGACAAAGACCTTGGTAATGTCCTTAGCGACAGGGTAGCGGTAAAAAACCTAATACGCAAAAAGCCCTCTATACTTGACGGCATGCACAAGACCGCCCCTGTACCTGCGACCGTGACCATAGACAACACCATCTCCGATACCATGAGCGTTATAGATATTCACGCCGAGAATAAGATAGGCCTGCTCTATGATATAACTAACGCCATGGCCGGGCTGGGCTTATATATAAATATAGCGAGGATCTCCACAAAAGGCAGTGAGGCTACGGATGTGTTCTATGTAAAAGATATCTTCGGACAGAAAGTTTACGGAGATAATAAAATACAAAAGATTATTAAGACCCTTTATAAGGCCATTGGCGACGATAGGGACGATCCCGGGCGCAAGAGCATGGAAATTAGAGTTTGAGAAGGACACTTAACGATGAAAAAAGGGCTTTTAAGAGAGCAGGGGGCAGCGGCGGAGGCAGTAAGGGGGTACCTGGATTATATCGTCATGGAGAGGGGGCTAAGCCAGAATACAAGTGCGGCTTATATAAGGGATATCAATGGGTTTAGCGAGTTTCTTAATAATAGCAATAAAGATATCATTACCGCTCACGCCGAGGACATAACGGCTTATCTTGCGCATTTACGAGATAAGGGCAAGAGCGTGCGCAGCTACACAAGGGCCCTTATCGCTCTTAGGGGGATGTATAAATTTTTCCTGAGGGAAGGGCTTATAAAAACATCTCCTGCCTCACTTGTAGATATCCCCGCCTTTCACGGCACGCTGCCCGAGGTATTAGGCGTAGAAGAGGTGGAGAGGCTCCTCAAGGCTCATGGCGGGACTTCAACGCTTAGCATAAGGGACAGGACCATGCTGGAGACCCTGTACGCAACAGGGCTTCGCGTATCGGAGCTCGTAAAGCTGCGGCTAAATGACCTCAGCCTGCAAAAAGGGCTCATAACGCCCCTTGGCAAGGGGGGAAAGCAGCGAGCCGTGCCCCTTGGCGAGGAGGCCATGATCTGGCTGCGCCGTTATATTGAGGAGGCGAGGCCTAGTCTGCAGAAGAAGGGACAATCCGCCTTTCTCTTCTTATCCATTCGCGGCCGCGCAATGACAAGGCAGAATTTCTGGGATATTATTAAAAAGACAGCTCTACTTGCCGGCATAGACAAGGGCAGGATAAAACCGCATGTTCTGCGCCACAGCTTTGCCACTCATCTTATAGAGGGTGGAGCGGATCTTCGAAGTGTGCAGGCCATGCTCGGCCATGCCGACATTTCCACTACTCAGATATATACCCATGTAACAACGGAACGCCTTAAGAAACTCCATAAAAAGGGCCACCCACGGGGGTAGAGCGTATATGCCCCCTCTCAACGTACCTATATCTAATTTGACATAATATCCATTATGCGACAACAGCGCTATCTGAGGTTCACTCCCTGCATAGACGTCTGAGGATAAAAAACGCCATTAAGGCGCCTTTTAAGGGCTACGGCGAAGTACGGATTTTCACTTGAGTTTCAAGAGACAATTATTAAAGACAGTGCAGAGATAAAAAAAGACAGGGTAAGAAATAAGGTAAGCGGCCCTGTAGAAGGCCGTAAGTAAAGAGAGACGAGAAAAATGGCGGCGCAGTCCTCATCCCTGCCCCGTCCTCGGCCCCGGCGGTTACATACTTAAGACCCTGAGGCCTAAGCCTCTCACCATTGTCAAGACAGATAATCATTTTAGCAGGTTAACATACAACAAATACCTCTGTCTAAATTTTTAGGGAGTATTATAGCCCTTGGTAAAAATATTTTATCTAAATCCGGCGCCACGGTGCGCCGCTACTCCACAATTACATTGGTTATAGTCTTATTTACATATTTTGTGGCTTGAATCTTCTGCATCACCACCTCGCCCAGGGTCTGAAAGCTTGAGCCGGCTACTATTGCGATAAGGTCATAGGGGCCGGTAACCATCTTGACCATCTTCACTCCGGCTATCATGGATATCCGCTGCTGAACCTCACGGGATTTCGCGTGTTCGCATTCAATAAAGACAAAAGCCTCCACAGACATGGCCTTACCTCCCGTTAAAAATAATTAGACCTTAGATTATATTTCTACTGTAACATACCGGTAATGCAAATTATTTTAATAACTAAGGACTTGAAATAAAAAAATGCTTATTCATCTATATATGTTTATAGATTAGCACAGATTCTATTGATATCAAATTATTTCTATGTGTTTAGAGAGATGAGTGCGGAAATTATCACGAAGAATAACTCTACTGGGCCTCTGTAAAGAGTCTTTTCAGATCTTTCAGAGGGTCTTTTTTAATTTTTTTTTGAGCAGAGGAGCGTACCGCCCTGGATGTGCTCTCAGCAAACTGGAAATATTCGCAGAAGTTGGCCTTTTTCTTATTTACAACGAGTTCAGCCATTGGCTCGGAACACTGATTAGTAACTTGGGGATTAAAAAATCTGCAGTTAAGACATACCTTCAGGTCGCTGCTACAATAGGGACAAGTCTCATTCCTTGATGGTTTAGCGCCAACCCTCACCTGCTTTTTACAATGGAAACAATGTTTCAAGCTAATCCCTCCATATAGACGAATAATACTGTATTAAGCCAAGAGGAAACATTTTTTCAAGTGTTCAGCCGGTCTAGAAGTTATTCTTTTTTTTTCGGGGTGCTTTGTTTCTTAATTCGAGTTGATTTTATGCCCACATAGATTAAAGGAAGATTAGAAAGATTATGCACTCTAAGAATTGCCTGCAGGGGCGGGACATTGGAGTCTTAAATTATTAATTCAGGCTCTAATTACAAGACACTCTTTAAGGTACTTTTACACCATAATTAACCTGAAGGGCAGCGGGTTATGAGTAGAGATATAAAATCCTCTTAATAACTGCCTTGTTAAGTAAGGACTTCTATGTTAGGCTTTTAAATCACAACTATAAGGAGTGTACTTACTAATGGGCAAGGCGTCACGGCAGAAAAAAGAAAAGTTCACGGAAAAAACCGGTGAAAAGACCTCTGGAAAAAAGGGGCGCACCCTTAAATGTTATAAATGCGCCAAAGAAGTCTCGGAGTACGATGAGGGTTGTCCGCACTGCGGAGCAAAACCTCCGAGGGTAAACCCCGCTGTCCTGGCAAGGGTTCTTCTCGGTATAGTAATAGCGATAGTCCTTTATATCTATTTAATGTAAGTGCTTGAAGTTATAGGTTTTTTTATCCCTGATTGTCTCGATAAGTTTAGCCACACGGTTAAAGAATACCGGTATAAATAAGATCACAAAAGCCAGCACTATAATACCTGCTCGCCCCGCACTGTTATTGCCTGTAGCCTCAAGGGATTTGACGATGAAGTAAAAGAAAAAAAGTAACGCCGGAAAAGATGTTATAAATGCGAAAATCCTCAGAAATTTTACCATGCCGCCCTCGCCCTCTCACCCTTAAATTATATGAGATGATCTCAGAGACCAGAAGCTCTGCCAGAGTAACCTGAAAAACATACAATTACACTAATTACGGCGCTGCCGCGCCTGCGTTATCACGTACCGCCACGGGAGGCCGCGCTGCCCTGCGTGACGGGCAGAGCCCCCTTACCTGTACGATATTATAGTTTCCGCATTTACCAAGCCTGCATGCTGTTTTGAATTCCCTGCAGCCTTTCATAGTCTCACCGAGTTTTACCATATATACATAACCCATGTTGTCATATGCGCCTGCAAAATCAGGGTCTATCTCTGTTGCCCTCCTGTAATCTGAGATAGCCCGGTAATACTGGCTGTTATTACTATAGGAAATAGCGCGGTTATAAAATGTGGCGCTATTCATAGGATCCATCTCCAGGGCCTTATTAAAGTCATTGATGGCTTTACCATATTGATGATTATTACTATAGGAAATTCCACGGTTATTATAAGCGGCAGTCAGCTTCGGGTCTATATCTATGGCCCATGTATAATCTACAATAGCCCGTACATATTCACCTTTATCATCATAGACACTGCCACGGTTAAGGTAAGCATCACTAAACTCCGAGTCCAACTCAATGGCCTTTGTAAGGTCAGCTATAGAGAGGTCATATTTGCCCTTTTTCTGATAGCATCCGGCGCGGTTATTATAGGCGGCGGCAAAATCAGGGTCTATCTTCAGGGCCTTTGTATGATCAACGATGGCAAGATCATATTCGCCTTTTTTCTGATAGGCAGACCCCCTGTTATTATAGGCGCCTGCAAACTGGTCATCTATCTCAATAGCCTTTGTATACTCTGCAATAGCCTTATCGATCTCACCCTTATTAACATAGTCAATGCCCTTAAAGGCATGCATTACCGCTTCTTTTCTAACATGCAGTTCAATGACGTCATCAATAATTTTTAATGAATTTTTATAAGCGTTGCGCTGCGAGTCCTGCTTCACAGCCGCTTTGAACTCTTTGCGTGCTTCTTCGAATTTCCCTCAGTAGCGTATTTAACACCGTCGTAATAGTGTTTATTACCTGCAGCAGCTCCATAGGAAAGAGCGGAAAAAAGATAAAAGAAGACCAGCGATGAAATACCGCCACTTATTAGTAAGCGCATATGCCCTGTCCTGCATCCAATGCTGTAAATGAAAACCTTATAATATAACCCTGCAACACGACCTTTATATAAAGCGTTGAAAAACAGTGACTATCAGCACCCCTTTAAGACAAAGTACAGAGTCCCTCATAATTGAGAAGATCGATAAAATAAATCGAATTAATTTTTTATTATACCTCAAACTCCAGCCTCAGTCAATCCGAGGACCTCTTATCTTTTTTGGTAGACAAAAAAAGGGCTACGGCTGAAACTCCGTAACCCCTTGATATTGTTGGTGCCCTCGAGAGGATTCGAACCTCCGGCACACGGATTAGGAATCCGATGCTCTATCCTGCTGAGCTACGAGGGCATTTACAAATTAACTATAAATGATACACACAACTTTTTTACCTGTCAATATTTTTATCTTTTTTGTAACGACCGCGTATACCAAGGAGCCTTATTCTCAAGATATCAATGAACATGCCAAGTGAATCGGAAACCGGATTTATACTGCTTGCCCTGGAGTCCCTGGCCAGATGAATTGGAAACTCCATGACCCTGTAGCCGAGTTTTTTAGCTATATAGATAATCTCCACATCAAAGCTGAACCCGGCCAGGGTCTGGCGGGTAAATATGTCTCTTGCAGCATCATGGCTGAAGGCCTTAAAGCCGCACTGAGTATCGCCGATGCCGGGTATGGCGATAATACGGACAAAGAAGTTAAAGACCAGACTCATAAGCTTACGGAGCGGTGATGTGGCGACCTCTATATCAGCCCCCCTCACCGTTCTTGAGCCTATGGCTGCATCAGTCTCTTTTTCGCTTATAAGCTTAAGGGGTTTTTCCACCTCTTCTATCGGATAGGAGAGATCTGCGTCTGTAAAGGCTATCACCGCGCCTGTGGCGGCGAGTACGCCCTTTTTTACAGCAAATCCTTTTCCCATGCGTCTATCATTTTTCAGGACTTTTACACGGTTATTCCCCTCGCAAAACCTTTGCGCTATCTCAAGGGTCCTGTCCGTAGAGCCGTCAGAGACTACGATTAACTCATAATCAAGCCCCCTGTTCTCGAGGTACTCCGAGACCTCGGTTATGGTCTCTCCAATAACACTCTCTTCATTAAAGGCCGGTATTACGATGGATATCTCGACAGGCATGGAAGCTCCTCTTAGCTGAGTTTAATTCCAGCCTAAGAGGCCGGTAAGAAGCATGACTCCGGTTATGATAATAAAGAACCCCCCGATATCAAATAGGATCCCTTTTCGAACCATGGATAGAATGGTAACACGGCCCGAGCCATAGACGATCGCGTTGGGCGGCGTGGATACGGGCAGCATAAAGCCGAATGAGGCGCCAAGCGTTGCGCCAAGGGCCGGAGGTATTGGCGAGATGCCTGCGCCCTGGGCTATGGCTATCATTACGGGAATTATCATATTGGCCGAGGCCGTATTGGATGTGGTCTCGCTTAGTATAATGGCAAGTATTGTGCCTATGGCCGTAATCCCGAGGAGCGATGAGGCACCGCTAAAACCCGTTAGAGCGTCGCCAAAAAAAGTAGCGAGTCCAGTTTTGAACATAAGGCTTCCGAGGCTAAGCCCGCCGCCGAAGAGGAGTATCGTGCCCCAGTCAATCTTCACCGCCCTCTTCCAGTCCATTGTGAACTCTCCGGTGCCAAAGGAGACGGGCAGGATAAAGAGCAGCGTGGCGGCGATAACGGCCACAACGCCTACGTTAAGCCTTGAGCTTAAGAGCATTGATAGGGGCGCGCCTTTACCGAGGATAATCCCCGAAAAACTCGGGAGCACCCACAAAAAGACGGCCATGTAAAAGCAGAGCGCCGTGTTCTTTTCTCCCCTTGTCCAGGGGCCAAGCTCAGCACGGGCCCTTTGGATATACCTCTCAATGCCTTTAATGCTATCTACCTTTCCAAGCCCCCTTCCGCGAAGCACAAGAAAGAGATATATAAACATAACAGATGTAATGGGCAGGGCAAAGACCATCCACTCGTAAAAGGAGATTTTCACCCCCGCCAGCTGCTCCATCATGCCTATGCCTATGACATTCGGCGGCGTGCCGATGGGCGTAGCAATGCCTCCCACAGAGGCCCCGTAGGCCACCATTAGCATCATTGCCGTTGAGAATTTTTTAAAATCATAACCGCCGCCTGTCTCTTTATGAATCTCGCCCATGGCCGAGAGCACGCCAAGGGCTATGGGCAGCATCATGGCAGTAGATGCCGTATTGCTGATGCCCATGGATACAAGGGCGCAGATAAGTCCTATGGTAAAGAGAACTCGTGACGGTGATTTGTGGAGGAATTTGATTGAGAAAATAGCAAAAGCAAAGCGTCTGTCAAGGCCATGATAGGTGATGGCCTCGGCAAGGATAAATGAGCCGATAAATAAAAATACAAGGGGATGGGCAAAGGGCGCGAAGACAACCTTTGCGGGAGCCACGCCAAGCAGGACGTTAAGCACGGCGCCAAGCATGGCCGTTACGGGTATGGGTATGGTCTCTGTAAGCCAGAGCACGATTACAAGGGCGATTACCGCGGCAAGCCTGTGCTGCACCGTCGGCATTTGGCCAAAGGGCATGAAGTAAATTACAATAAAGGCAAGGGGGCCGAGAAATACACCTGATAACTTTCTTAACCTCTCCACTCTCTCTTCGGCCGGTGAGAGGACTTCTTTGTAAGTCATAAAAGGGCCTTTATCGCAGAAGTACGGGGTTCAGGTCCATTATATAAAAAGAGACCAAAGACAGGAGATACGTATTAAAAGGTCAATAAAAGGCAGTATCGCGTAAAGGCAGAAGAGGACCCCCCGCAGGCCCCCTCACCTTTTTTTTATAGAGTTTTTTTATTCGGCGGCCTCGTCTGCCTCGGCGGCCTCAATAAGCTCACCGACGAACATATCAAGGTCTGTTGAGTGCATGGAGCAGGCCATTGAGATGGGTTCAGTGCCAAATGCCGGGCAGGTAAAACACCCGGAGCCAAAGTGGCGCGTAAAGACCTCTTTTGTAGATGGCCACGTCTCCGTAACCTCCCCTGTTGTCATCTCGCCTGTTATATTAAGATCTGACATGGACATACTCCTTTATTTTTTTGGTTAATCGCAAAATTGCTAAGTTATTATTATATTATTTCAGGAGCTGTAAAATCAATGAAAAAAGGAAGGAAGAGGCATAGAACGGATATATGATAAAAAGAGTTAAGTGGAGCTGTCTTTGGTGGGCAGAGCCCACCCTTGTATATTGAAATACACCTGAACATGCTATCAT
>JBHHUP010000034.1:0-16437 GCA_046753845.1 Thermodesulfobacteriota bacterium | reverse complement strand
CACAGGCTGTTTAATTAATTGAACTTTTACTTTACGATGCAAAGTTTTACATTACTTAATAGATCTGACATAACTACATGTTATGGTTGAAAAATGGCTTGTAAGCTGTTTTTTTTATTGATTATTTGTATGGCTTTGTTATACTGCCTACTTGTAGATTAGTTAACCTGTCATTGCTTTTTACAACAAAGGATTTGTACATGAAAGACAATCTCACGTCAAAAGAGGATCTTGTTAAAGAGCTGCGTCTGCTTCGCAGGCAATTGGCGGATAAGAAGGGTGAAGTTGCAAAAGATAAGAAGAAGGCAAGTATTTTATCAGAGACCTTTTATCGCGCCATAGAGGAGAGCCCTGTATCGGTAATAATTACTGACCGCGATGGCGCCATTGAGTACATTAACCCCAAATGCGCTGAGCTTACAGGTTATAACCTCGAAGAGGCCCGGGGAGGGAATCCCCGTATGTGGAAGAGCGGCGAGCATCCGCCGGAATTCTATGAAGAACTATGGGATACGCTTCTTCAGGGCAAGGTGTGGAAGGGCCGCCTGCAGAATAGGAAGAAGAACGGTGAACTCTACTGGGAAGAGGCATCAATCTCTCCAGTACTTGATGAGAACGGGGTTATTACTAATTTTATCGCCGTAAAGGAGGACATTACCGCCAGGAGTAAGACCGAGGACGCCCTGGTATCAAGTGTAATTCGTTACCGTGAGCTCTTTGATGATTCACCATTACCGTTATGGGAAGAAGATTTTAGTGAGCTGAAGGTATTTTTGGGGGAACTCGGTAAAGGCGGCATAGAGGACTTCAGGGCCTATTTTGATGCTAACCCCGGGGAATTACAAAAATGCACCGCAAAGATAAAGATAACTGACGTTAATAAGGCGGCCATTACTCTTCATAAAGCCGCTGACAAGGAAGAACTCTTAAGTAATTTTGAAAAGATCTTTACCGAAAATTCCTATGATGTCTTTGAAGAAGAGATTGTCGCGATTGCCGAGGGGCGGCAGGAGTATGCGGCAGAGGCTGAGGTGCAGACTCTCTGCGGCGAGATTCGCCATATAGCTTTGCAGTTACATATTCTAAGGGGTGCTCCCGGTGAGTATAAGGCCCTTCTTGCCACAACGGATATTACCGGGCGTAAACGAGATGAGGAGGCTTTATGGGAGAGCAAACGAAGGCTTGATGAGGCCGAGAGGATAGCCGGCCTTGGTTATTATGTCTTTTCTGTTAAGAGCGGCACGTGGACTAACTCAGAGACATTGGATGCCATATTCGGCATTGATGAGGGCTTTAAGAGAGATCTGCGGGGCTGGCTGGATATTATTCATCCTGATTATAAAGAAGAGATGTTAAATTATTTTCAGGATAACGTCTTAAGGCAAAAAGGAAAATTTGATAGGGAATACAAGATAATAAATCTAAGGACTAAAGAGGAAGGGTGGGTTCATGGACTGGGTACCCTGAAACTTGATGACCACGGCGAGCCTCTTGAAATGTTCGGCACGATTCAGGATATTACGGCGAAAAAGCATGCCGAGGATGAAGCGCACCGTGAGACTGAGATTATGAAGAATCTCCTCATACTCTCCGAGGCGACCTCCAGTATAACCGATATTGACGAACTCATGAAGCGTGTTGTTGATATCACCCGTGATATTATTACCGTTAACCTGGTAATCTCTTATGTCTGGGATTCCGATAAAAAAATCTTAAGACCCGCCGAGGCGGCAGGGCTTTCCCGTGATAAGACGCCGCTTTTTAAGTCAGAGCTTCTGAGACTGGATAACGAATCAGTGAAGAAGGCCATGGACACGGGCCGTGTCTTCATGGAACTCAGGAAGGAAGGCGAGGGGCAATTAAAGATGCAGCAGGAGGGTTTCTGCGATTGGGTGGATAATGCCGGTTTAATTACACTGCTTCCCCTAATCGGCAAGAGGGAGTATCAGGGGCTTATTGTCTGCATCTGTTTAGGAAATGGCAGGTCTTTAGAAGATTGCACCTCAGAGAGGAAAACAGGGCTTATGCAGGCTGTTGCCAATCAGGTCTCTATCGCCCTTGAGAATGCCCGTCATTACAAGGAGTCTATCGGCAGGACCATGGAACTTTCGCGTAAGGTAGAGACCATAGAGACAATAAGTACGATATCCAAGGCCATACTCTCCACGCTCGATCTTGAGACTGTAATGGAACTCACATCAAGGATGGTTTCCAGGCTTGTTTCCTGTGACTGGCTGAGGATAATAGAGGTTGACAGGGTTAAGGATGAGTTTACCTTTATGGCCGGTTTTGAGAAAAACGAGACACGTGAGTGTCTGGTCGTGCCTTTTGAGCAAACGAGCCTTAATACTATACTTAAGACGAGGAGGCCTGAGTACATAGCGGATATCTCAAGGGTAAAGTCACCGCTGCGTCTTGAGAGAGAGCTTATGGATGACGGCTACGTCTCTGTGCTGCGCATACCCATAATCGCAAAGAGGGAGGTCATCGCCGTCATAGGCCTTATGTCGCGGCGTGCCTCTGCCTTTGTCCCCTCTGACCTTGCAACACTTGAAGATCTCTCAAATAATATAGCCGTAGCTCTTACTAACGCCAGGCTGGTGAGAGACCTTGAAGAATTTTCCATGGGCACGATAAGCGCCCTTGCAAGGTCCATAGACGCCAAGAGCCCATGGACCCACGGTCACTCGGAGAGGGTTACACATATAGCCCTTAGCATAGGTAAAGAAGCGGGACTGGGAGAAAAGGAGCTTAATGACCTCAGGATCGCGGGGCTTCTCCATGATATTGGAAAGATAGGCACTTACGAGGCCATACTGGATAAGGATGAGAGGCTTACGGAGGAGGAGTTCCGTGAGATAAAGAAGCACCCCGGTATAGGTTCGGATATACTTGCGCCCATAAAGCAGCTCTCACATATACTGCCTGCGATAAGGGCTCACCATGAGTCCTTTGACGGAAGGGGATATCCCGATGGATTAAGCGGCCCGGAGATACCGCTGCATGCCAGGATACTGGCGGTATCCGATACTGTTGACGCAATGGGGGCGGACAGGCCTTACAGAAAGGGCAAGCCACAAGAAGTGATTATTGATGAGCTCAGGAGATGCTCGGGTACTCAGTTCGACCCGGCGGTTGTGGATAATTACCTTAGGACCATTGAGAAAGAGAGTCTTACGGCATGAAGACCCCGTCCAATAAGTAAACCTCAAGAGAGTCACTTATTTAATCGTGAGATACCCTTTATAAAGACGCCGCAAGAGTAAGCTCGCTGCCCATAATATCGAATGTGAGGATTACAGAGGGGTGGGCTAACTTCCAGCAGAGTTCACTCTCTTTTGCGATAAGTGAGAGAGGAGGGGTGAGGTTTACCCGCATATCCGGATACTGCGTCTTAATATGGCCGCAGATGATATTTACCATCTCTGCAAATCCGTCGGATATTTCCCCGCTGCCAAGCTCAGACTCGTTTATACCCGTCATCTTGCCTATAATATTGCTGGCAAGTCCGGCGGGGGCTCCGCAGGCCACCATGCCCAGGGGGTCTGTGAGTAGAAACATTATCCCCGCCACATCGGCGCTAAGTGAGAATGTGGCGCTCTCCCTGCTCTCTTTACATACTGCTTCCGTGCCTATCATTGTTATAAAGAGCGTTGAGACGGCGTCTTGGAGTCCTTCTATCAGTATTTTATTCTTATCTATCTGTTCTTCCATAATTGTCCTCTTTTTTTTTTGAGATATATCTTATGCGGGGCCGCCTTATGCAAGGGCCATAAAGATGGCTGAGTTCTCTGATTCCAGCCGTACCTTATCTATTATTACCTCGATGTCCTCAATGGAGAGGTTAAGATTGCTCCAGGCCTCATCGGAAAAAGACGTAGGCGGCACACCGAGGCCGTTATCAAGCCCCTGGTTATTACAGATAAAATCCGCGATATGTATTATATCCGTAAGTTCTCTCTTACAGGTTATCGCCTCTGATCTATGGTGGAAGGCTACGGCTGTTGCGATATGAGTCGGGATATTCCATTTGTTCATGAGAAACTCGCCGACCTCGCAGTGTGATATACCGAGAAGCTCGTACTCTACACCGTACAGTGGAACATCCTCGAGCTCTGAGATCTCCTTAAGAACCTTATCGTAGAGCTCGGGCATATATTGATCAAGCACAAGTATGCCTATATCATGAAGCAGGCCCGCGATGAAGAGGTCGGCCAGATCTTCTCTTTCCACTGGGCGCTCCATCTCTCCGGTAAACTCGAAAATGGCCTTTGTGGCAAAAGCCACAGAGAGGCAATGACGCCAGAACTGTTTGTAATCTATGTGGCCGGCCTCCTTGAAGAGGTTCAGCGTGGACATGCTCATAACGATATTGTAAACCTCTTTAAGGCCGAGTATCCGCACGGCGTCTCTTATGTCCGTGACTTTTCTGCCAAGGCCGTACAGCGGAGAGTTGGCTACCTTGAGCGTTTTTATTGATATAGCCGGGTCCCCGCCTATTATCTCTGAGACAGTACCCGCGGAGGCGCCTGGTGAGGCCATCTCCTCCTGAAGCTTTGAGACCACCTGCGGTAGCGTTGGCAGGTCTTTGATGGCATCAAGAGACCGTAAAATCTCATCCCGATTTGTTTGATTCATCAGATACTCCCTATGCCGAGGCACTCCATTATTTTTTCCGCCAGTTCTTCCTGCACAAAGGGCTTTGTCAGGTAATTTGCCGCGCCGTACTGAATGGCCTTTACAATATTGCTCTTCTCCGCCTCTGTAGTGACCATCATTACGGGGATGGCTTTCAGGGCCTCATCGGCTTTAATGGCCTGGAGTACCTCAAGGCCGTTCATCCCGGGCATGTTCCAGTCAAGAAGTATAAGGGATATATCTGTATCGCCTTTGCCGAGGAGCTCTAACGCGGCGGTGCCGCACTCGGCCTCTACGGCCTCGTAGCCAAGGGTTGCTATGATACCCTTGATGATGGTCCGTATTATTCTCGAATCGTCTATTGTCATTATTTTCATCTTTTCTCCCTTATCGCTTCCATTCTCGCTACCTTTAAACTCCTAAGCGGTATTAGAATCCATTAAATTTATCACTGTCATTGGATAGCGGGTAATATAATGTGCTTCTTCCGGTCATTATACGGGTGAAGTCATGGGCGTTGCGTATGGATTCCGTGGCGCCTATAGCGAGAAGACTCTCCGGCTGCATGGCCCTGTGGAATTTACCGCATATCTTCAGCTTGAGCTCTTCGTCAAAATAAATAAGTACATAACGGCAGAGGATTAGATCAAATTTTCCCATGGTGAGAAAAGTTTCCGTGAGATTAAGCTGTTTGAAGCTGACCATCTTGCGAAGTTTCTCATCAATCGTATAAACTACGCCGTCTTTTTTAAAGTATTTTGTCAGAAACTCTGGACGCATACCGCGCGAGACGGCGAGCTGACTGTATCTTCCCGCAACAGCCATAAAGATTACCGATGGAGAGATATCCGTGCCGATTATCTGAAACCTGCTCGCAGGCGGGGCCTTGGAGCCGGCCTTCTGAAGTGCGTCATCAATGAGCATGGAGAGGGAATAAGCTTCTTGACCCGTGGAGGACGCGGCGCTCCAGATACGTACGGTCTTTGTGCGGGCCTTTTCAAGGAGCCATGGTACGACCTTACCCTCCATGGCCTCGACAAAGGTGGCGTCTCTGAACCAGAGGGTCTCATTGGTAGTCATGGCATCGATGACTTTTTTGCCGAGCTGGTCATTGTTGCCGGAAATTTTATCGTAGAGGTCTTTTAGGGTATCACAGCCGTTTTGCGCCATGAGAACGGAGAGGCGGTTTTCAACGAGATATTCTTTGCCGTAGTTGAGGGTGATACCGCTCTTGTCTTTTATATAACCCCTGAAGAGATCGAACTCTTCTTTGCTTATAGCCATCGTCTCTAAGTCCTTTGTTTAAAAAGACATTAATGCAAATTTATACAGAAATTAAAGAGTCAATCTTTTGGCCCTTAATCATATCGCCTGTCTTTTTCTGTGCATGCATATACCGATAATCCTCTCTGCGATTTTCTTAAGATCAAGAGGCTCATGGGTGAGTTTTGCCTCTGCTACTGAGCGCGGCATGCCGTAGACAACGCAGGATTTTTCCGACTCTGTAATACAGTACCCGCCGCCTTTTTCCTGCAGGCTTCTAACGCCTTTTACACCGTCAGTGCCCATACCGGTGAGAATTACACAGAGGATTCTCTCCGGCCGGTAGACCTTTGCAAGAGATCTGAAGAGCACGTCCACAGAAGGCCGGCATGAATTTTCCGGAGCATCGTCATTAATCGTTATACAAGCTCTTCCATCGGGACCTTTAGCAACAGCCATGTGCCTGCCGCCTGCAGCTATATAGACATTGCCTGCAGATATACTCTGCCCATCAACGGCCTCGCAGACTGTGAGGGCGGATTTTTCATTGATATTTTTTGCAAGTGATTTTGTAAAGAGGGCGGGCATGTGCTGAACAATGAGAACAGGTACGGGTATTGATCCGGGAAGTGCTGTAATGAGTTTTTCAAGGGCGCGCGGCCCTCCCGTGGATGAGCCTATGGCGATAAGTTCAGGTATCCGCGGCTCCTTTATTACGGCGCTCTTAACGGGGGCTGCGATGCGAGCCGATGGCGCGGCAGCAGGGGACTTTGTAAACTTGTCACTCATCTTCTTTCTGTAAATGGAGAGTATATGACAGATTTGTGTCTTAAGCTCCTCCTGTGCCTCTCCCAGGCTCTTGGTGGCGGGCTTGACGATAAACTCAAGGCAGCCGTGGCTTAGCGCCTCCATTGTCTGGTCAGCAGAGTGAGCGTTAGCAGAAGATACAATGATGGTGCCGATATCCTTGTACTTCTTTCTTATATGCTCGAGCGTCTCAAGGCCGCCCATAACGGGCATCTCTATATCAAGGGTTACGATATCTGGGTTATGAAGGGCTATCATATCAAGGCCCACCTTGCCGTTAGAGGCAACACCCACTACCTCACATCCGTTAATGGAAGAGAGAACTCTTGAGAGAATAGCCCTGTATGTTACGGAGTCGTCTATTATTACAACCTTTATCCTCTTACCGTCCACAACTTTCTCCTTGTAATTGATTCTGCACGGCTCTCACAGTGCCTGCCAGAGGTTTCGCCCCTGATGTTATGATTGCTTTCTCTCTCAATTGAGGGTACAAAATATTTTTATCAAAGACTCTGGGTTCAGATATTACTTGCCGGCAGCATAGTCTTATCATCCTCAAGTGAGCAGAGCCACTCTGTGCAAAGCAGAGTTAGAAGTTCTCTGCCGTGTTGCACAACGCCGGATACATATGCTCCCGAGAGGTGAGGCGGGGGAGCTTCAATATTGTTATCATCGGCGTCCACTACGTCTCCTATTCTTGTTACAAGCAGAGCCAGTGGATCAGCAGAGGTAGATATACCGCTATTAATGGCATCAGCACTCAGAGCTTCCTCTGTTTTGAGGATAATGATACGAGATTTTTCCGATAGAGGAACCGGCGCTGTGCCGAGGCATCTGCCAAGGTTAAGGACAGTCACAATCTGACCGCGCAGGTTCAAAAGTCCCTCTATCCTCTCATCGGCGCCCTGAATAGGTGTTATGGCGAAAAAGCGGCTTATCTCTCTTACCGTGAGGATGGGTATGCCGTACAGCACTTTATTAATGTAGAAAGTAGCGCATTGCATCATCTGCTCCTTGTAGGAGAATCCATTTGCCCTTGATGTTGGCCTGGCTCTCCTTTCATGCAAAGACGGGTTAAGTTCACAGACACTCAGTAAAATCTACTTCCGAAGAAGTCTCAGGCTACTTTTGTACCGCCCTTTTTCTCAAAGAATTTCTTATATCTCATATCTGTCCCCATGATGTGCTTGGAGAGCCAGTTTTTCAAGAAACTCATTAGTTTGAGGTCTACCTTTGCCGCGCCTGAGTCAAAATCACTCTTAAAGGCAAGTACGTCCTTAACGAGAGAGGCATGTTTTTCAAGATGGTCCTCAAGTCCCTCGTACCCGGTCTTTTTCATCAGTTTTTCTTCTTCGTCAAAGTGACTTGCCGTATAATCAATTAGCTCCGTAAGGATAGAGCCCATCCTGTCTTTTCCGGCGTCCATGGCCATGGCCTCATGGACATCGTTAATGAGTGTAAAGAGGCGCTTGTGCTGCGTGTCGAATAAGTCAACGCCAACACTGTAACGCTCATTCCAAGTAATGAAGGGTTTAATCCCTGACCTGCCTTTGCGGGGTCTTCCCTTACGGGCCGCACCCTTTTTCACCTCATACGTCTTATTTGTCTCGTCTATGATAAACTGGCCCACAAGGTCGTTGAGGTTTCCCGTTACCGTTGAGAGGTTATCAATGCTCCGGTGAACCTCTTTTACTGATCCCAGCGTATTGACGGAGGCCTCTTCTACGGTCTGTATACCCCCTGAGACCTCTTTTACCCGTGCCGCGGCCTCTTGAACATTATTGGAGATATTGGTAACGATATCGGAGAGCTCTATCGTGTTCTTTGCCACTTCTTCTGCTCCGAGGGCCGCTTCCTCCACATTGCGGGATACGTCCTCCATATCCGTTACTGTCTGTACAGTGGTCTTGGATATCTCGTTGGTGGTGGCGTCCTGCTCTTCCACGGAGGCCGCTATCGAGGTATTTATCTCGTTTATCTCATTTATGGTTCCCGCGACATCATCGATTGCCTTCACCGCCACCTCTGTATTACCCTGCATCTCCTCTATCTGCTTTACCACTTCTTTAGTAGCCTCGGCGGTCTGCTTGGCAAGCTCTTTCACCTCATTTGCGACAACGGCAAAACCCTTGCCGGCTTCCCCGGCGCTCGCCGCCTCGATAGTGGCGTTAAGGGCCAGAAGGTTCGTGCGGTCGGCTATGTCGTTTATTACCTCAATTACCTTGCCAACTGTATCGGCGCTGGCGCTAAGGTCTTTCATCAGGACCTCAGCCTCGTCGGCCTTTTTTGTGGCATCCGTGCTTATGCCTGCGGCCTTTGTAGTGTTCTTTGTAATCTCGCTTACCGTACTGGACATCTGCTCAATGGCCGCCGCTACGGTATGGACGTTCGATAGGATAGCCTTTGTTGTTGATGCCACCTCGACTATCTTATGACTTACCTCCTCTGTTGCGCTGGAGACCTTTGTCACGTTAGCAGAGGCAACCTCAGCGGCGCCGGCAACGGTCTCTACATTAGCGGTTACCTCTTCGGAGGTGGCGGCCGCATTTTTTGCGCTCGAAGACATGGAGCCCGTGTCTATCTCCATATGTGACGAGGATGCATAGAGGTTATGGGAGTGTTCGGAGAGTGTCCCGGCGTTCTCCTTTATCTCGCCTATCATGTTTTGCAGCTTCTTTAAAAATGTATTAAAGTACCTGGCAAGCTCGCCTATCTCGTCATTGGACTTTACGTATATACTCTTTGTGAGGTCGCCTTCGCCCTCGGATATGTCTTTTAACATAGCGACTAATCTGTTAACGGGTAAAAAGAGCATCCTGTTGGCGAGGTAGAGCGAGAGCGCCACCAGAACAATGGTTATAAGGAGCGCTGAGATAAGAACCGTCTTCAGGAGACTTATCTTGCCCAACGATTGCTCCGTCAGTATGCCTACGGCCTTGTTCGAGGTCTTGAGAAGAGCCATGTTGCTCCCCACTATTGCCTTAATGGATTGTTTAATATCCCCTATTGAAGCCTTTGGAGCGCTAAGGCGGTCAATGTTCCCCTTAAAGGCAAGCCACATCCCGGTCACCTTATCGAGTTCGGCCCTTGCCTCATCATGGCTCGGCGGGAGGATTACCTTTATGCCACCGGTGCCCATGGTGACGCCGCCGTTCTTCAGCGCATGGAGGCTTTTGTCAAAGAGTCTTACGGTACTTTTGAGGTTTTTTAAAATATCCGCGGTCTTTGTTCTATTTACAACGGCGTTAAAAAAAATTAGACTCTCCTTTGTCATCTTCTGGGTCAGCATCCTCTGACGTCCGGCGATATTGATAACAACTGCATCCGATGACTGACTCCTTACAACGTAGAAGGTAATACCTACTGATATAATCATGAATACTGCAAAGAGACAGAGTAGGAATGTCGTTTTGAACTTTAATGTATTTGTCCTCATATGTTCATCTCCGTTTGTTATCTTATTAGCCCTTTATATATTCTTATCAGGCAAAGAAGCCTAACGTTACTTCATATCTATTCTTGTATAAGCTTCCATGGTTCCCACAAACTTTTTTTCCGCTGCAAATAGCCTCTTGCACCTTCATGCATTTATACCGCTGTTTTATGTTCCCACGGCCCCCTTCAGCGGTTCATCTTGTCTCTGATTTTGAATTAATTCAGAGACACGCTTTACAAGGCTCTCCTTATCCACCTTGACCTCGTATGCATCAAAGCCGGCATCTAACCCGCGTTTTTTGCTGGCTTCAGTGTTAAGAGAGGTGAGGGCCATTACAGGAAGATGCGATAGACCTTCATTATTCCTGATAGCGCTTACAAGCTCGTAGCCGTTCATTACAGGCATCTCGATATCGGATACGATAATATCAAAGGCTTGAGGTCTTGCCTTAAGTATCTCAAGGGCTTTGCCTCCGTCAGGAGCGGTAGTGACCTCGAATCCGGCCGAGATAAAGTAACGTTCTTCGAGGTTACGGAAAAATGGAGTGTCCTCTACAAGGAGGATTCTTACCCCCCCGGTCACTTCTGTCTGCTTTTTTGATGAAGAGCCGTAGTCTGGAAGTGCCTTTTCAAGGAGCGTATAGACGTCTATCATCAAGGTCATCCTCTTCTCTATGATACTTGAACCGATAACAACGGGGGAATCTATTGAGGTCTCGTCGAGGTCAAGTGAGACATCAATAACATCAACTATATCCTCGGCAACGATACCTAATATCTGTCCGCTGTTTTTTGGTACAATTACATAGACGCTGCCGCTTATCTCTTCTCTCTCATCTTTTGTTATATAGTCCTCTACGTGGATAAGCTGAATGCTTTTTCCCCTGAAGTGGATGAATTTTTTGCCCGCAAGCGAGGTAATCTCATCGGACTTCACTTTCTCTATCCTACTTATCATTGATAGGGATATTCCGAAATATTCATCGGCTGGGTTCTTGAAGATAAGAATGTTCTGCATCTCCTGCATGGCCTTTTTACGCTCATCCTCCTCAAACTGACGGGCCTCTTTCTCAAGGCTCTCAAAGCGGAATCCGGCTTTTTCTATAATACCGCCTATGTTAAGAATCATAGCTACATGACCATCTCCCATGATGGTGGCGCTTGCGAAAATTTTACATGACCTTACGAGCTGAGGCATGGGCTTTACGACAATCTCTTCGGGGTCAAGGACAGTGTCTACAAGAAGACCGAGCTGGTTTGTACCGTAGCGCGTTACTATAAGGCGCTCGATGGTCCTGGAGCTCTCTGTATCCTCGTTATCGGCAATGCAGGTTTCAGGCGGGTGCTGTATGGTCTCGCCGGTCTGTTCCTGATCCCGCATCTCCAGAATCTTGGCAAGACTGATAACGGGAAGGAGTTTCCCTCTTAGACGAAAGACACTTTGTCCCTCAATATCTTCAAGCTGCTCCGCAAGATCTTCTCTCCTTATACGGACAATCTCTGTAATATCAATTTGGGGAATGGCAAAGGTGTTTGCGCCTACTGTTACTATGATTGAGGGCAGTATGGCCAGTGTAAGCGGAAGGCGCACCGTGAAGAGTGTCCCCTCGCCGGGAGTTGACTGCAGGTCAATCGTGCTGCCGAGTTTTTCAAAACTTCTCTTAACCACATCCATGCCCACGCCTCTTCCCGATAACTCGGAGACCTCGGTGACAGTAGAAAAACCCGGGTGAAATATAAGATTGACAAGCTCTTTATCACTCATTTTTTTGGCATCATCATCTGAGATTATTCCCTTGCCAAGGGCCTTCTTTTTTATCATCGCGGCGTCAATGCCGCGGCCGTCGTCTTCAATCTCAATCACTACGAGCCCGCCTTCATGGGAGGCCCGAAGATTTATAAGTCCGGTCTCGCTTTTGCCACTTTTTACCCGATCATCTGAACTCTCAATGGCATGGTCAACGGAGTTGCGTATCATATGCGTGAGCGGGTCTGAGAGGACCTCGATTATGGAGCGGTCAAGCTCGACGTCTTCGCCCTCAATGAGAAGGTTTATTTTTTTATCAACCTTGCGCGCCATGTCTCTTACGATGCGTTTGAATTTGCTGAAGACGGCGCCGACGGGCTGGAGCCGTGTCTTCATTACATTCTCCTGCAGCTCGGTGACACGCTGTGAGTGGTCAATTAAGATACTGTTGTTCTTTCTTCCGGCGTACTGGCGAAGAAGCTGATTCCGTCCAAGGACAATCTCGCCTGCAAGGGCCATAATTTTATCCAGCAGATCAACGCGGACACGCACGGTCTCTGATGTCGGCGAGGCCTTGGCAGTCTCTTTTTTTTGTGCGGCCTGTGATTTGTTTGCCGCAGGTGCGGGTTCGGAAGAATCACGGATAACGGGTAAATTATTTTTGATCTTCTCATCCGGTGTTTTGTCTTTTTCAGCAGAAGAAGTCCCTGAACCCGCAGCAGCATCTTGATCTTTAGTAATGACAGGTTTTGCTGCGGTCTTGATATCTACAGGGACAATATCATCCTCTGTCAAGCCCGCTGATTCGATGAGAAGTGATTTTTCAAGTATGGTGCTGAAGAGCAGGTTCAGTACGGCTGTCTTGTCAGCGGAAAGTTCTGTGATGCCCTCGGCTTCGCTTATATCGGGTCTGGAAGCTATGATGAAGCCGATGGAGGATAGAAAATCTTTTTTTTCGAATATGATTTTATGCCGTGTTTCGGTCTCGCCATGAAGTGGAACTGTAACCGAGTAGAGTCGATGCCCCTTTGATATAGCCTGCTCCACGGCCTCTGTATACTCCTCAACCTGCCATATAGGGTTATTATCTTCATTGGAGGAGGGCTCTGTTGTTACGCTCTCTTTGGAATTATCAATGAGCTCTTTGTTCTCATCACCGGACATTAAGGTTTCTATTAATTCTATCTCTACGGATACATCCACCTCATCGCTTGCGGAGACGTCTTCAATCATGCCCTCAAGTTTATCCAGTCCCTTTAAGAGCACATTAATCAGCTCCGGAGTGGTGGAGATTGAGCCTTCCCGTACCAGGGCCATGAGGTTTTCCATGGTGTGGCTGAGCTCGGTGATATTCTTAAGTCCGAAAAAACCCGCCGAACCCTTAATGGAGTGTATGGCCCTGAACACGGTATTGATGACCTCAGGATCCGTATCATCTCCCTTTTCCTCCATTGTCAGCAAAGAGGGCTCCACGACCTCGAGATGTTCCTTTGACTCCTCTATAAAAAGTCCCAGCATCTCGTTATTACTGTTATCGCTCATATAAAGTTCCCCTTAATTTATCTACGGTACGAGTTTGAAACCCGGCGGTCTCACTACCCTCATGACTTTACACTGCTTTAATCAGGCTACCTTTGAGAACCCCTTATCCTGAAAGAAGTTCTTGTATTTCATATCTGTCCCCATGATATGTTTTGTGAGCCAGTCCTTAAGAAAACCCATGAGCTTCATATCTATCATCGCGTTTCCATGCTCGCACTTATCTTTAAAGGCGCAGAGCTGCTCAACCAGTTTGATATGTTTTTCGTGCTGATCCTCATATCCCTCGTAACCGGCGTTTTTCATAAGCTCTTCTTCTTTACTAAAGTGCTTATTGGTGTAGTCAAGGAGCTCGCCAAGGATGGCAACGACCTTTTCTTTCTCTGAGCCTAATGTCATAGCCTCGTGCACATTATTGATAAGAGAAAATAGCCGCTTGTGCTGAGCGTCGAACACTTCCACGCCTACGCTGTAGCGGTCATGCCAGGTTATGAAAGGCCTGACCTTACGCGGTGTTCTGCCCTGCGATTCATCTATAGCGCCGCTCGTATCATAAGTCTCATCTATGATAAATTGACCAACAAGGTTGTTGAGGTTGCCGCTTACTGTTGAGAGGTCGTCAATGCTCCGGTGAACCTCTTTTACCGATTCGAGTGTATTGACGGAGGCATCTTCCACTGTCTGTATGCCTGAAGCGACCTCGTTTACCCCCAGGGCTGCCTCCTTTACTTTATTGGATATTTCCAGTACGCCCCTTGAGAGCTCTGCCGCGTTCTTTGCAACCTCTTCGGCTCCAAGGGCCGCTTCTTCAATATTGCGCGTTACGTTCTCCATATCCGTGACGGTCTGCACCGTGGTCTTGGATATCTCGTTCGTCGTTGCATCCTGCTCTTCTACTGAGGCCGCTATGGAGGTGTTTATCTCGTTTATGTCATTAATGGTCTCAGCGACCTTGTCGATGGCCTCTACGGCTACTGTGGTGTTGCCCTGCATTTCTTCTATCTGTTTTACAACTTCTTTTGTAGCCTCTGCGGTCTGCTTGGCCAGCTCCTTAACCTCGTTGGCGACAACGGCAAAACCCTTGCCTGCCTCCCCGGCGCTCGCAGCCTCAATGGTTGCGTTAAGTGCAAGCAGGTTTGTACGGTCGGCGATATCGTTTATTACCTCAATCACCTTACCAACGGTCTCGGCGCTGGTGCTGAGTTCTTTCATCAAGACCTCGGCCTCGCCTGCCTTCTCTGTGGCATCCGTGCTTATGCCTGCGGCCTTGGAGGTGTTTTTTGTAATCTCGCTTACCGTACTTGACATCTGCTCAATAGCCGCGGCAACAGTGTGGATATTTGAGAGGATATCTTTTGTAGTTGAGGAGACCTGCACAATCTTATTGCTAACCTCTTCAGTAGCGGCGGATACATTGGTCACGTTAGCCGAAGCTACCTCCGCGGTGCTGGCCACGGTCTCCACATTCGCGGTGACATCGCCTGAGGTGGCTGCAACGGTCTTTGCGGTTGATGACATGGACTCTGTGTCTATCTCCATCTGTGACGAGGCCGCGTAAAGGTTCTGTGAATGCTCGGAGAGTGTCCCTGCGTTGGACTTAATCTCGCCTATTATTTTTTTAAGCTTATCAACGAAGGTATTAAAGTACATGGCGAGCTCTCCGAGTTCATCCTGTGATGAGACATCTATCTTTTTAGTAAGGTCACCATCTCCCTCGGATATGTCTTTGAGCATGAATATGGTTTTTTTGATAGGCCCTGTAATGGATCCCGCTATGAGGGTTGATAGAACAATGCAGACTATTACTGCCCCAGCAAGGAGCAGCATGCTTAATTTTTTCGAATGTTCTGCCCAGTTATGGAGCACCGTAAGGTTGGAGTTGAGTTCAGTAAGTTTTTCCTCTGTTATTGTTTCTGCCAGACTATTGATCTGGTCGGCAGCATTGTCAAACTCAGACATGACCTTATTCCCCATGGCAGGTCCGCCGCTCACATAGGCCTTTGCCATCTTCACTCCAACGGCGTAATACTTGTCATATGATTGGTTTATATCATCAAGTCTGCCGAGCATCCCGGCATTGTCCTTAAAGATACTCTTCAATGTACTCAGTTCTTTTTTAAAGTTCCCGGCCCAGGCTTCTGCTTTTTTGAACCCGTCATCAAGACCGTTACGACCTCTGGTAGCACTGATGTCTGTGAGCCATTGCTGTGTCTCGTTTACAGCTGTTCTCATGTTAAGGGTGGCGAGGGCGGATTTCAGAGAGACATTCTCAATATTTGTTATCTCTTCTTTTGTATTGTTTGATACAGTGATACTGTAAATCCCGATGAAGAGGATTAGCCCCAGTACCAGACCAAAACCAAGAAATAACTTTGTACGAATTTTGAGATTATTCAGGATATTTATAGACATTAAACTCTCCTTTTGTATGTTAAACTTCTGCTTTCTCTTAAAGAGAATGCCTCATGATTTAAGTGACGGAGTATCTTATACGGCGGCTTGGCTTCAGGATGTTTTTCGTAGATTTTAGTACAACCGCACGTCAAGGTTGCGGCGGTGGTACAGTATTATTATCGTAACTGTCTCTAATATCTTTAGGAAATATCTGAATATTTCGTACCGTGACTGGTAGCTTAAAGAGCTATATGCCTTTTTTTTGTACGGCCTTATTAGAGCGGAGAGTTTTTTATGGTGATTTGGAATTAATTTTTTCTAAGGCATCAGCAGATAGGTGTTTTGTTGAGAAAAAGAGGCAGGTCTTTTTAAAAAATTAAGCCAGGTATTTAAAAACCAAGGGGCTGCGCTTTCGCGTAACCCCTTGCTTATATTAAAGACTGATTCCCATTTATAAGAAATTCACCGGCCCACTCTAAAAAAAGAAGCCGCGGATTTTACAACGTCTCCTCGTATATCAAGCCATCCCGGTATCGTGAAATTACCGGTCCGTTTTGGCAGCGGGGACTCGCTTAAGAACTTATTTTGAGGCAGTAACTCTGCGGATTACTCTG
>JBHHUP010000033.1:0-16658 GCA_046753845.1 Thermodesulfobacteriota bacterium | reverse complement strand
CAACATGGGAAGTAATAGGCAGTGAAACAACATTCCTCCTTGCCAACGCGCACATATACTTTGGGGACAAGAGCAACAAATCTCCGGAATTCAAAAATCGTATAGCCGAGGTTTTTTACCTCGCAGAATGGGCCAAGAGCAGCAAAAAAACAAAACCACCAAGACCACCAAAAAAACTTACGAAAACAACATAATCCTTATAGGAGACATGAACATACCGAAGATGAGCAGTAAAGACTCAGTATACCGCGCTCTTAAAAGAAGGGGCATGAAGCCTTCCAAACATTCAACGAAAACAGGTACTACTATACAGGAGTTCACCGCCTTTGATCAGATTGTATTTACCAACGACACCCTTAAGGTTGTTAAGGTCATGGATGCGGAGGCCGTTGTCGTAGACTACGACAACTTCTGCTTCGCAGATCTTTGGAAGCAGAAAGAGGAAGGCACACGCACCCTCGCTCAATTCAAGGCTTGGACCAGGTTCGCCGTCTCTGACCACCGGCCCATCTTTGTACGGCTTAAGGTGTAAGCCTGCGAGGGCCCTCTTGACTTAGCTGATTACCACCATCGCAGGACACATTAAAAGACAGGGCGATAAAAGCAAAGCTTCACCCATCTTTTATTTACTACATAAGGAAAGCTACACATCAAAACTAAGGAGAACAGCATGGAAAAAGAAAATGACAATCTGGAACAATCTCTCAACGAATTATTGACCAGGCATCTTAGTTCATCGATGACATGCTGCAATCAAGACAATCCATTTGCCAAATTGATTTTTCAGGTAGGAAAGCATTCCGCAACAGGGACCGCTCTCAAGACAAAAACACTGTATGATGCCGATATAGATTTAACTCAAGCTACAATAAATACTGAGACCTTGAAATTGGCTGGAATTGACACAGGAATAATAAAAAACATTCTTGATAAACATCCAGCTGAAGTAATGAAGCTTCTTAGAGAGTTACAATCAGGCAAGATAGAAACAGTTTTTGCAATTGCTAAAGATATTGGTTTAACAGAGGAGAAGTTTAAAGAACAAGGAGGCGGTTTTTTTGGACTCCTTGTTCTTGCAGTCGTAATTGTTCTTGTGGCCGCAACTCCTACGAGCATAGAAGCTGACCCCATCCCGATGCCGGAAACCGGCGTTGAGGTTGACGATGAAACAGCAGCCGATATAGACAGCTACCTGGGTGACTGATAGACTTTTTGATTAAAAAAATAAGAGCGGAGGAATACAATGGCAGATATTGATTGCAAACGGATGCGTGAACGGTGCGAAGAACTAGAAGATGTTTTTCTTAATGGTTTGTCAGATATAAGATTAAGTGCGATTGGTATTCAACCCGGAAGTGACCGTGCCAAGCGTTTACATGAATCGCTGGAGCGAATTTTTGTCCATTGCTGCATGTATCATCTGGGTCCGGTTGAAAAACCGGAAGAACCGGGTGTGCCTGCAGTACCAATAGCAACGGCTCAAGTTGTTGCCCTGGAGGGATTAGTGCCTGCAATAACAGAAGAGGAATTAGCATTATTAATGCGTGGCCTTAAAGCAGGACTTGTGGCTATAGTGCTGATGATAGTTAATATAATTGCACGCCGCTCTAATCTACAGATATGTCCACTTGTGCGAAGCATAAAGAATATGTTTCTAAGCATATGTGCATACCACTGCCCATCCGGTCGCTGGTATGACTTACGTAACTTCGACATCACCTCGCCATGTCCACTTTTTATCGTAGTGCCAGGGTAAAGAGGCCATTGAACATGAATGCCTTGGGGCTAAATTCTTACGGAGAAAGATAGGTGAAGACCTTACCTGTTTTTCTCCGTAACACTAAGTACCCATCTATTCATATTTGTTTTTTAGCAGGTCAGCACACATCCCGGCATCCTTCCTAAAGAACTAACCTTACTTCAAAAGCACCAGACCACCACCGCCCCTCTCTTACCCATTTTCCCTGTCCTCATGTCATCAAATTTTTTCCTCTGCCAAACTCCTCATGAAATTTTAAAAATAAAAATCTTACAGAAAAAAATTAAAAAATCACCTCCTTTTCACCTCTCACTTTATACAGTAAAAAGCAAATTCCCTTTCATCTCTCTTTAATCTTCAGGGCGTATAATAGTAATCAGGTAAGAGGCTCAAGAAAAAAAAGAAAAAAACACAAGGAGGGAGGCGAAATGAACATATACGAGACAATAGCCCTCTATATAGCAACAACTCTTATTGTAGTGGTGGCGGGTATCATTGCGTTAGTGACAAAGCAATATAATAAATAAAATAATAATTTAAGACGGAAAAAATAACTGAGTTTGATCCCTTCCGCGCATCAGAGCTTACCTTTACTGTAATGCGGCAGTTACCATCATAGGGAAATTTACTTACAAGATAAAAGTACCACGAAAGTAGCATGGCGTAAGGGGCGAGACACAGTCTCGCCCCTTTTTTTATTCAGACAGGCTCTAAGCTACCTTGCAAAAAAAACATTTCATCTCATCTCTCTTTAATCTTCGTCCTGTATAATGGGTATCAAGTAAGAGGCACAAGAGAAAAAATACAAGGAGGTACAAGACATGACAACTCAAGATAAAATCGCCATATTTTTCGGCATTGGTCTTAATATAGTGGTAGCGGCAATCGTTATAGTTACGTCCGGCAGCTACATAGCCTGATCTAAAGAGGCGAACAAATAAAGGAGGCACTAAAATGGGAAAGCTTACAGAATTTAAGGTACTTTTCGGATTAGGTCTTAACTTCGTAGCTATCGGGGCTACTACCATTTTAGGAGCACTTGTCTACACTATCTAAGACCTCATCAAAGACGGGGCAGCAAGCAAGACCCAGGCTGCGCCGTCTCTTTTTTTTATAGCGGTACACGCTTTTAATCCAAGCACTCTTCTCTTAAAAAATTCACCGAAAGCTTCGGCAATAAACCGTCTCACACCTCGGTTTTAAAAATCCTAAGATAGGCACGAAAAAAATAAATCTGCGGTTGTAAGGCGGCAGAATTTTATTTTAAATCCAAGACCCGCAGGTAATGCCTGAGCCCCATACCTTGTATTGTCTTACAAAAAAATTACGACCTTCTCCTTAACAAAAAAATTACCGCGCCTGCCCCGCGCCCCTAATAGAGTCCCCTGCCAGAAGACGTGCGAGGCGTGCGGTAAGGTCTATAAAAGCGCGAGGCGATAGACGCGCCCTACCCAACCGTATGGCAAAATGCAGATGAGGCCCGGTGGCCCGTCCCGTTGCACCTACAAGCCCGATGACCTGGCCTGCCTTCACAGCCTCGCCTTTTTTTACATTAATAGTGCTAAGGTGCGCGTAGAGCGTAAAGAGACCGAGGCCGTGGTCAATAACAACGAGGTTGCCGTAAAAGAAAAAATTTCCTGTAAATACAACACAGCCCCCTCCCGAGGCAAGCACAGGGGTGCCGCCGGGGGCGGCGATATCAAGTCCTCCGTGGGGGCTGCGGGGGCTGCCGTTAAGAATACGCCTCTGCCCGAAGGCCCCGCTTATCCGCCCGGTTAAGGGCATGATAAAGGCCTTGTTCCAGAGGCGTCTCTTAGCTGAGGTGCCCAATACCCCCTCAATTATCTTTCTCTCTTTTTCAATCCTCAAGAGCGTTGCCTCGTCAAACTCCACCTTATCAGCGGGTAAAGAGATGCGGTCTGTGCCAAAGTCCCCTGATACAAGGCGAATAGCCGAACTTATCCTTTTATTACCTTTTTTAAAGATTAAATGATAACGGCCGGGCTCACTCTCAAGGTCCGCGGCCACTATGGCCCATGCCCCGCCTTTATCTGTCTTTACAATGAGAGTCTCGCCGCCGTTAAAGGTACCGGTGATGGGGTCTTCTCCTCTTGCGCCGCTAAGGTGCGCAAGGGCCAGACCGCCCTGAGTAAGGCGATTGTCGCTGTAGTCGAGGTTCAACCCCTTCAAGGTAATACAGGAGTTTAAGGATATAAGGATAGTAGAGAGGAAAAGTACTTTTAAAAAGGCGCTCCTGCCCCCGTAGCTTTTACAGGGGCCTTTATTAAGAGAGGCGTTCACCCTCATTTATCTAACTCCAGCCCGGTGATACCCCTTGATGTATGCAGACCGCCCTTGCTATCCACTATTATGACCTCTATACCCTTAAGTCTCTCCACAAGGGCCATACCCTCTTTTGGCCCCATGACAAATATGGCCGTTGAGAGGGCGTCAGTAGTCATGGTATCAGGGCCCAGCACCGTGACGCTGCGGGATCCGCGCGCGGGATAACCTGTACGCGCGTCGATGATATGGTGATAGAGGACCCCGTCTTTTATGAAAAAATGCTCATAATCCCCTGATGTGGAGATAGAGATGTCCCTTAAGGAAAGAGAGGCCAGGAGTTTATCTTTATCTCTCGGGTGACGAATCCCTATGCGCCAGAGCTCCCCTCCAACCGTACCCTGCACCCTCATGTCTCCGCCTGCCTTGATGATGATATCTTTAATGCCCATGGCGTTTACAAGACTGATGGCCGAGTCCACGGCATAACCCTTTGCTATGCCGCCAAGCCCCATGGCCATGCCCGGCTCTCTTAAGAAGACGGTCTTTTTCACCTCGTCCAGCACTACAGCGCGGTAGTTTACCTTCTTAAGCCTTGCCTGTACCTTTGCCTTATCAGGCACATTGTGGAGGGCTGAAGAAAAATCCCATAGACCCCACATGGAGGCCCATGTTATATCAAAGGCCCCCTTAGAGAGACGCGATACCATCTCAGCTGCCTTTATAATCATAAAGAGCTCATGGGGTACGGCCACAGGGGCCTTTCCGGCATTTTTATTTATTTTTATAACGTATGTTTCCCCCCTCCACTCGCTAAGCTCATTCTCTACACGCCTGAACTCCTTTACTATAACGGCAAAGGCCTTATCGGCCCGCTCCTTATCAATACCGGCGTAGGTGACCTCAAGGTTCGTGCCCATGACCGTAGCCTTGCGGGTAATGGTATCTGCAGGCTTTTGGGCGGCCGCTGCTGCCTGCAGCCACAGAAGAGGCATTAAGAAAAATAGCAGGAATATAAGGGAGAAGCGCCTTTGCGGTAGGGTATAAAAGTTTTTCATGGGAGGCATATTAGCATTAAAAGCGGTAATGAGACAAGATAACCTGGGGAGAGGCAGGGGCAGAGGGCTCAGTAGTTAACCTTCAGCCCCACCATCAGCACATTGGCAAAGACGCCTCTGGACTCGCGGTAAAACTCGTACTTTGCCTCCAGTGAATTTGTCCTGCTCTTCAGCCAGGGAAAGAAGTACGTGCCCTTTACCCCGATAAGGTTGGTATCAAGGTTCTCTAACTGTGGCGAGGCCGAGGTAAATGCATCTGCAGAGGTATAGGCGTCCTTCACAAAAAAGGCCTTGCCCTGCGTATAATACCTGTAGTTCAGGGTAAGAAGCATATTATCATAGATGTGTTTGTCGTACTCAAGCCCCGCCATGAATGACTTTATCTTCCAGTCATCGTCATAGTAGCGAAAGGTCAGCTTCAACGCGGCCCTCTCAAAGATGCCGCCGAGGCCCTCGAAGGTAAAGTAACGGCTTAACCCGGCCGTATAGGCCCTGCGCGTACGGGAAGCGGGAAAGCGTTCACCAACGCAGGTTGCCGAGATGTCCGTGCACGTTGAGGCGTCCGCGCCGTTAATGGCCACAAGGCGTATCCCCTCGCTCATCTGTCCCGATGACTCCGTTAATGTATATCCGAGCTGAAAGAACATCCTCGGAGACAGGAGCTGCGTAAGGCCAAGAAAATAATTATACGTTGTCCGTGACTTTGTCTCCGGAAGAAACTCGCCTGAGACCGTATCAAAGCTGCCGGAATAACTGGCCGTTATCGTGGTGTTTTTGGTGAAGAGGTCTTTTTTAAGGGTAATAGTAGGCGTATAGGAGGTGTAGTCGTTCTCGCGGCTTGCATCAAAGTAGAGCTCCGCGCCGAATATATTGGCAAAATCATGGGTAAGCCCCACGGTGAGTTCATTACGCGTATCGCTGTTTGAACCCGAGGCGTTTGCCGCCGATGCGCTTGATACAGCGTTGGTCTTTCCCTTCTTTTTCTTGCCCTTTTTATCATCATCGCCCTCGCCGAAGCTGGGGTTGATAAAGTCAACAGTGTACTTAACATAACCGCTTGTCCTGAGGTTAAAGTCCTTGTTAAGGGCGAAAACTCCTGTGTAAACAGTGGTATCGTTATTAAATGCGTGCGTATAAAACTGGGCGGAGGCGTAGTCCTCGGCCCGGGTAAGTGAAGGCAGCAATAGGATAGATACCGCTGTTAAGAGCAGAAAAAGCGTATATCTGCCGAGAGACTCAGTTACAGCCACAGCCGCCTCCGCTTACCCCGAATGAACCCGTTGAGCCCTCGCGCGTGGCAATTGAATGCTCTCTTACGGCCTTTTCCTCCCTGGAAAAATCCGGCCTCATAATGGGGTCGGCAAGATACTCACGCTCCCAGGGCTGAACACGGGCGCACCCTGATATGGCGGCAGCCGCGGTGAGAACGGCAAGAAGAACGACAAATATTTTTATTTTTCCCATTATCTTACTCTTAATCTAAGGTCTTTATTTTATTAGAGTTTTTATCTCACTACGCCACGTCTCGGGGTCAGACTCCTTGTAGCCGAAGTGAATATAGCGGATTACGCCCCTGGCATCGATGATAAAAGACGTGGGCATGGCCCCTACGGAGTATTTTTTTATCGCATCAGATCTTTTGTCGAGAAGGACGATAAGGTTAGCGGGCATATCAGGGTAATCAGAGGTAAACTTATACACATTGGAGCGAACCTTGTCCTCGCTGACGGCAAGGGTTACAAAGGCTTTGTCCTTAAACTCCGCCGTGAGTCTTTTGAGCTCGGGAAACTCTTTTTTGCAGGGCGGACACCAGGTTGCCCAGAAATCGATAAAGACCACCTTACCGCGCATATCCGAGAGCGAGACCCTCTGCCCGCTTAGCCCTGCAAGGCTAAAATCCGGGGCTTTTCTGTTTCTCCAGCTCCCCTCTGAGACGGCGGCGGTAAGTATTATAAGAAAAAAAACAAACAAGACCCCTTGTCTCTTTATCATGGTCATAATAAAGCCGCCCTTTTGCTGTATTTTTTTGTATAAAAACCATTTAAATCTACCGCCGCGAAGATTAAAGGAGGATTAGAGGACGTCTTGTTTCTTTAAGCCAAACCCCTGCTTGTACACAAAAAATGCCATATTAAAGAGTGGTCACCTGCGATATCAGTAAAAAAAATAAAATACTTAAGACAACTCACTATACCCCCCAGATAGGTATAAAAAAACGTCTACAGGAAGAGTAAACCCTGTTTTAAGAAAAAAAAAGAGATTTTTTTGTGAAATAGGTGATGTAAATCACTTGGCATGGGGCGTGGGCCTGCTATACTCTGCTATAGAGTTCATTAGATACACATCTCCGGCCTTATACTGGGCCGATACAGAGATTTAAGAGGCCGCCGGAGCATATAAAAAGGTCTTATTAGGTCTATATTTGTCCTTTAAAATAATTAATTAAAGTATTATGGCGTTAGACCCCGGCATATGGATGTACGTTACCCCGCTCAGCACAATACTCGGGGGGTATCTGCTGCTTCGGACCAAAAAGGAGCGCAAAAGCCGGCGGGTGCGCGATAACGCAGTAAAGACCGGTATGATAGAGCCGGCCTCCATACACCCGGCCATTAACCACAACAGGTGCATTGGCTGCGGCTCCTGCGTTGCGGCCTGTCCCGAGCATCCGGGGCACAGCGTACTGGGGCTAATAAACGGCAAATCGCACCTCATCGGGCCAACGGACTGCATAGGCCACGGAGCCTGCTTTGATGTATGTCCCGCTGACGCCATTACCCTCGTCTTCGGCACAGAGCGTCGCGGCGTGGATATCCCAATGGTAAAGCCGGATTTTGAGACAAATGTACCGGGTATCTACATCGCAGGAGAGCTCGGCGGCATGGGGCTTATAAAAAATGCCATAGAGCAGGGACGCCAGGCGCTGGAAAATATAGCCAAACTTGAGGGACGCGCCGAGGGCGATATGCTCGATGTCTTAATCGTAGGCGTAGGCCCGGCAGGCTTTGCGGCCTCTCTTGGCGCCATGGAGGCAAAACTCAAATACGCCACCATAGAGCAGGATTCTCTCGGCGGCACGGTATATCAGTTTCCAAGGGGCAAGATAGTAATGACGGCCCCCGCAACCCTTCCCATGGTGGGAAAGGTCATGTTCAGGGAGACCACGAAGGAAAAGCTCCTTGAGTTCTGGGAGGGCGTGGAAAAAGATACCGGCGTAAAGATAAATTACAAAGAGCGCGTAGACGCCATAGAGAAGATTGATAAGGGTTTTAAGGTAACAACAAGTAAAGGGGTATACGAGACACGTACCGTGCTTCTCACCATAGGCAGGCGCGGCACGCCGCGTAAACTCGGCGTTACCGGAGAGGACCTGCCAAAGGTCATGTACAGGCTAATAGACCCCGAGCAGTTTAAGGGGCAGAAGGTCCTGGTAGTAGGCGGCGGAGACAGCGCCCTTGAGGCGGCCACCAGCATAGCCGCCGAGGAGGCCACGGAGGTTACCCTCTCTTACAGAAGCGCCGCCTTCTCGCGGGCAAAGGAAAAGAACAGGCAGAAGGTAAAGGACGCCGAGGAGGCGGGCCGCCTTAAGGTATTGATGACATCCAATGTAAAGCTCATAGAAGATAAGTCCGTTAAGGTAGAGCACAACGGCGAGCACGTAGATATAGAGAACGACGCCATCATTATAAGCGCCGGAGGCATCTTGCCCACGGCCTTTCTAAAAAAAGTAGGTATTAGTGTTGAGGCCAAATTTGGAACACCCTAAGGCAGATTCAAGACGTAGGACAATAACCATAAGAGGCATACTCTTAGTAGCCGGCATCTCTCTTATGAGCTGCCTTTTTACGCCCCCGGGCGCATACAGCGCCGCCGCCGGCACCATTGAGGAGGCGCGGGCTGCTACGCGTGTGCGCGACTTCAAGAAGACAGCCGCCATATTAAGGCCCCTTGCCATTAAAGGCGATGCCGAGGCCATGTACATGCTCTCCGGGCTTTACCGTTCGGGCCGCGGTCTTAATAAAAATGAGCATAGCGCATATCTATGGATGCTTAAATCTGCGAGGAAGGGTTATGTAAAGGCAGAGTTTAACCTCGGCATCATGTACGAGATGGGCGTGGGCGTTAAGGCCGACGAGGCCAAGGCCATGTACTGGTTCAAAAAAGCGGCCGGGCAGGGCTTTGCCCCGGCAAAGGTTCGCGTAGCAAAAGCAAAGACCGATAGCCGGCACAGGACAAAGTTCCTCGTCTCTCACGGTAAAAATCCAGCCGGAGAGGAACGGCTCCGCTGGGCCGCCGAGAAAGGGGAGTTAGATAAGATGAAGACCCTTCTGGGCTCCGGTATAAACGTAAACAGCAGGGATAAATACAATAGGACGGCCCTTATGATAGCGGCGGGGGAGAAAAAAGGAGCCCCGGCCGTAAGCCTGCTCCTTAAATACAAGGCAAAGACGGAGCTTCGTGACAAATATGAAGACAATGCCCTCCTGATAGCGGCACGCGGCGGTTACGTTACCAACATAAAACTTCTTATCGCCGCCGGCGCGGCCCCGAACGTGAGAAATCACAACGGCAACACCCCCCTCATCATTGCCTCACGAGAGGGCAACGTAGAGGCTGTAAGGGCCCTGGTAAAGGGCGGGGCCGGTGTAAGCGCCCTTAACAAGAAAGGCCGGAACGCCTTGATGTTCGCCGAGAGCAATAAAAATAAAGATGTAGCGGCCTTTTTAAGGAGCAGGGGCGCACATGTTGTAAAGGTACGTAAGAACAAACCTCAGGTAAACCTCGCTCTTCTTGAGAAATCCTCCATAGAGGCCGCGGCGCGAAAGGACTCGCCTTACAAGGGATGGACGCCGCTTATGATAGCCTCGTGGCGCGGTCAGACCGAGGTGGCGCGCAAACTGCTCGCAAAGGGTGCAAAGGTTAATAAACGCGGGCCCGAGGGTTACACCCCTCTTGCAAGGGCCGCCTGGCAGGGTCACGATAAGATTGTCACCATGCTCCTTACCCGCGGGGCCACTCTGAAATCTGCATCGCATAAAGTAAAGACGCCTCTTATGCTCGCCGCAGAGAACGGCCATATAAAGATAATAGGCGCGCTTTTATCTGCCGGGGCCGATGTAAACACAGAGCATAGACCTCAGAAGGAGAGCGCCCTTACATACGCCATCAGGGCGGGAAAAGAAGAGGCCGCCATCAAACTTATCCGCGGCGGAGCGGCTACGGATATTAAGGTGCGAGGCGGCATGACGCCTCTTACCCTTGCCAGCCAGAAAGGACTTGATAGAACCATCTCGGCCCTTCTTAAACAGGGGGCCCTTGTTGACGCAGTAGACGGCAAAGGATTTACCGCGCTCTGGTATGCCGCGGAGAACGCAAGACCCCTTTCGGTAAAGAGGCTCATTGCCAACGGCGCCGATGTATCCAAGCGCTATTCCGGCGGTCAGAGCGCCCTTAGCATAGCGGCCAAGGCGGGCAGTTTAGATGTCATTGAACCGCTATTAAGGGCGGGAGCCGCTATTAACGCCATTACCGAGCAGGGCAATACCGCTCTTATGCTGGCCTCGGCCAGCGGCGCTACAGGCACCGTGAAGCTCCTTATACAAAAAGGGGCTGAGGTAAATACGCGTAACAAAAACGGAGACACGGCCCTCATACTGGCGGCCTCAAGCGGACACTCCGTAGCCGTAAAGGCCCTCCTTAAAGGAGGCGCCGACGCGGGTATAAAGAATAAAAAACGCGAGAATGCGATAAAGGTAGCAAAAGGGAACTCCGAGGTTATTAAGGCCCTTGAGAACCACAGCACGGAGCAGGGCTGGCTCGCCGGTATTTTTTAAGAGACTAAAAAAGAGTTATTATGAGTAATCTTCAGTCAGAAATAGATACAAAGGCCGCCCCGGCAGAGAAAAACTCCGGGGAGTCTAAGGAGACCTTTGCACTGGGCTCCATGCCGGTATTAGCAGAGGAGCAGCAAAAAGGCCCCTCTGGGAGAGGTACTGTAATAAAAAATCTCCAGCCGGTTAAGACACCCCCGCCCGGCAAGACTAAAGAGGGAGAAACTGCCCGAGATGCAGCCCTGAGAGAGAAGAGGAAGCCGCTGAGGAAGCCTGCGGCGCCTCTGGCGGATAAGAGATCGTCCAAGGTAGTACCTATAAGATTAAAAAAAGCCGCTGCTAAGATAACGCAAGAAGATGATCTGCCAATGAAGCCTGAGGCCCGGAGATCAGTGAGGGGGCAGGCAATCTCAAGGCCTGCGGGAGTGCCGGTGCATAGTGAAAATGAAAAAACCCCCTCTCCCGCCGCAAGACAGAAGGCCGCAGGAGCTGCCGCAGAGGCAAGACAGATTTTTTTAAAGCAGGCCATGACAAAAACAGTAGAAGCAAGAGCGCAAGTGCCTGTGGCAAAACCAGGGCCGCAGGTCTCCAAAGCAAGGCCAACAGAGTCGACCAATTCCGCTGTACAAAAGGCAAAGGCAGAGGCTGAGGCCCATAAAGCAAAGTCCTCCAAGACGGCGGCAGCGAAAAAACCTGAGGACAAAACAAAGGCCCCACCGCAGACGAAAAAAGAGGCCCTTAAGGAACCTCTTGCAGAAGGGCCTTCCTGCGATCTTAACGCAGCGCCTAAGGGCTCTCATGTTACTCAGATATTCTATACCGTGCTCATACTAATCCTCTTTGCGGGGTGGTTCTACAGCGGCGAGGAGATAATAACGGCCAAAGAAGGACTTGGCTACTACATGGGCATCGCAGGCGGGGCCATGATGCTCGCGCTTATTATATATCCCCTTAGAAAAACGGCCCGCTTCATGCGCGGCATGGGCGCCATCAGGCACTGGTTCAGCGTCCACATGGTTCTGGGGCTAATCGGCCCCATGCTTGTCATATTTCACGCAAACTTCGAGATAGGCTCCCTTAACAGCGCCATAGCCCTTGGCGCCATGATACTCGTGGCCCTTAGCGGACTTGTAGGGCGGCATATCTACGCCGGTATACACTACGGGCTTTACGGTAAAGAGATGGACCTTAAGGGGCTTAAGAAGGACTTTGAACGCAAGATCAGTGTCATGAAGTATATCCTTGATTATGCACCGGCGCTTCAGCAGAGACTCGCGGACTTTGACTCCAAGGCCGCACGGCCCCATTACTCTTTTATGGGAAGCCTGCTCGGCCTCGTAACAACATCGCTTGGCGCAATGTGGCTTCGCCTCACCCTTATTTTTGGGCTCCGGCGCACGCTCCGCGTGGCGGCGCGGCGCAATCAGTGGTCCGCAGCCGAGCTAAAGGCACATACAACGGCCACACGGTCTTATATCTCCAGCCACATCTCCGCGGCCAAGGCCATATCAAGGTTCAAGGTTTACGAGAGGCTCTTCTCTCTCTGGCACCTCCTCCATATGCCTCTATTTTTAATGCTCGTGCTCACCGCCGTAATCCATGTGGTGGCCGTGCATATGTTCTGATCATTGTGACAAAAAATATGTTCAGAACCTCAACAAGACCCTTATTAGCCGCCGCCCTCCTTGTAATAATAATTTTTTACAGAGGTGAGGCCGAGGCAAAAAATATAAAAAGCCTCTTCATGCCGGGCCCCGTTATCTCGGGACACGCGAAATACGAGAACGAGTGCTCGAAGTGCCACAGGTCTTTCAGCAAGGGGTCTCAGAAGAGCCTCTGTCTTGATTGCCACAAAAAGGTAGCCCTTGACCTTAAGAATAAAGGCGGTTACCACGGTAAAGACAAGAGGGCCGCTAATACCGAGTGCAGGCAGTGCCACAGGGAGCACAAGGGCCGTGAGTACAAGGCCGTAATATTCAGCGGCGAGACCTTTGAGCATAGATTTACGGATTTCCCGCTAAAGGGCGGCCATAGCGGGACAAAATGCGCCAAGTGTCATAAGAAGGACAAAAAATACCGTGAGGCGCCGTCAAAATGCTATACATGCCACAAAGAAGACGATACGCACAAGGGACGCCTCGGCAAAGACTGCAAAGAGTGCCATGACGCGCGGAGCTGGACAAAGGCCCGTTTTGACCATAAAGAGACGGACTTTCCACTGAAGTTCAAACACAAGAAGGTATCCTGCGCGGCATGTCATCCAGGGGGCCGATATAAAAAGACCCCCCTGAAATGCCTTGGCTGTCACAGGATTAACGATGTACATAATGGAAAATACGGTAAAAAATGCGAAGACTGCCACAAGGCCGATGACTGGAAGAAATTCAGTTTTGACCACGAGGAGACAAAGTTCTCCCTTAAGTTCAGGCACAAAAAAGTAGACTGCCACGCCTGCCACAAGGGTAAATTCTATAAGGATAAAAAACTCAAGAAGACCTGTATCGGCTGTCATAAAGACGATGATGAGCACAAGGGGCGTTACGGCAAGGAGTGCAAGACCTGTCACAGCCCCAGGGCATGGAGTAAGTATAAGTTTAACCATGATAAGACGGACTTCCCTTTAAAAGACGCCCACCGCAAGGTTACATGCGCAAAGTGTCATCCGGGAAAGGCATACGGCGTTAAGACGGTACGCCCCTGCTCTGTCTGCCATAAAAAAGACGATGTGCACAGAGGACGGGAGGGCCGGGACTGCGAGTCATGCCACAACCAGAAGGCATGGGGTAAGAACGTGGTCTTTGACCACGACATTACGCACTTTCCCCTTATAGGGCTTCACGCCGTTACTCTCTGCGAGCAGTGCCACAACCGCGTGGACTACAAGAAGGTCTCCGTAAAGTGCTTTTCCTGCCACAAGGGCGATGACAAGCATAATGAAGGGCTGGGCCAAGAGTGCGGCGAGTGCCACAACCCCAATAGCTGGAAGTTATGGAGTTTTGACCATAGCAAAAACACTGAGTACAGACTGGAGGGAGCGCACAAGGGCCTTGACTGCGCGGCCTGTCACAAGAAGTCATTATGGAAAAAACAAAAGAAAAAGAGCGCCACACCGGAAAATTGCTTCAGCTGTCACCAGGACGATGACCTGCACCGCGGAAGCTTTGGGTTAAATTGCCGGAGATGTCACTCAACGAAGTCCTTTAAAGAGATTAAGATTAGGCACTGATAACATCAAGACCGGATTCTCTGTACATAGCGGCGAGCCGAAGAAGGCTTTTCCGGGCAGGAGGTATTATGAAACACATAGCGCGTCTTTACCGTAAGACCAATGACAGGGCCCTCACAGGGGGGCTTTTTACGGTCTCTTTGCTCCTTCTCATTACGTTGCTACTCTTCCCTGCCAATAGAACCGCGGCGGCGAAAGATGCGCGTAATGCAGAGAGAGGGCGCTATGTGGTAAGCCTTATATCCAATACAAAACCCATTAATACCTCAAGTCTGCGCAGACGTGAGGCATTTGCCGGTCACACGCTTTACACAACAAAGGCACGCATAAAAGGTGTGCTCTGGTACAGGCTTCGTCTCGGGTTCTTCCCTACAAGAAAGGCCGCCGAGAAAGAGATGCGCCTGCTTAAGGGCAGCTTCAAGGAGGCCTGGGTAGCAAAGGTCTCGGTAAGAGAGCGTGATAGAGCGCATACTACGGCCCTGCCCGGAGTAAGCCCCGCGCCCTCCCTTGATGAGACAGGAAAGAAGATAAGCGAGTGGAGCAAAAAAACATACTCCAAGGTGGACAAAAGCGTACGTCACAAGATCGACGATATAAAGGCCAAGCTCAAGGAGAGCAAGGAAAAACGGGAGAAGGAAAAGGCGGCAAAGGAAAAGACCATGAAGGCAGAGGCCGCCGAGAAAGCCGCGGCACAAAAGACCGCTAAAAAAACGAGATCTAAAAAGACGGGCAAACAAAAGTCCATCTTCGGCAGTAAGAAGAAGGCCCGAGAGAACTACAAAAAAGCACCCGTGGAACCCGGCCGATATGTCGTAAGCCTTATCTCCAATACAAAACCCATAAAGACCTCGAAGCTGCGGAGCAATAAGGCCTTTAAAGGGCACACCCTCTATACGACCTCATTTCGTAAAGACGGCGTGCTCTGGCACAGGCTCCGCCTCGGATTCTTCCCTACAAAGAAGGCCGCCGAGCAAGAGATGAGGCTCCTTAAGGGTAGCTACCAGGATGCATGGGTAGCGCGTGTTACTGTAAAGGAACGCGCGCGCGTCTCCGCGGCCTACGGTAAGAGCGCAAGGCGTACCGCCACAGCCAATAAGAAAGTTAAGGGTAAAAAGACCGCTAAAGCAAAAGAAAGAGAAAAAATCTCTATTCAGCAGACCGGTAAAAAGTTCACAGACTGGAGCAAAAAAAAGTATACCGGCTTCGGCACGAGCCTCAAGGGAAAACTGGCCGAGATGGAAAAGAACTTCCATGAGAGCACGGCGCGTCCGCTGGAGGGCGAGGAGCAGACCGGGCCCGTAAAACAAGAGGAGAGAAGGACAATAACCATAAAAAGAAAAGAGACCTTCAAGTTCAATCACTTCAAGACGGGCTTTCCTCTTGAGAACGCTCATAAGGCCGTAAAGTGCGAGTTCTGCCACGCCCGCGGCATCTTCAAGAACACCCCCTCGGAGTGCGCCCAGTGCCATACTCAGGGCTCCATGGTAAAGGCCACGGTAAAATCAGCTGACCATACAAAGACCAACGCCCCCTGCGAGGATTGTCACAGCACCACGACCACCGACTGGACGCTATCTCGTTTTCGCCATACCGCCGAGACCTTCGGGCGCTGCCTGAGCTGTCATGACGGGATAAGAAACACCGGTAAGACGGCCAGCCACCTTGCAAGCAGTAACAACTGCGAGGACTGCCACAGCACCAGCTCATGGACTACGGCGAGATTTGACCACTCGGGCATAAGCTCGCCATGCGCCAACTGTCATAACGGTACAAAGGCAACAGGAAAACATGCCAGCCATGTAGTGAGCAGCAACCTCTGCGATGACTGCCACAGCACCGGCGGCTGGATACCGGCGAGCTTTGACCACTCCACTATAACAGCGCCATGCTCCTCATGTCATAACGGCACTACGGCTACAGGTAAAAGCGGCGGACATATACCGAGCAGCAATACCTGCGACGAGTGCCATACTACTAAGGCGTGGATACCAACATCATTTGACCACTCGAATATTAGCTCTCCATGCGCCACATGTCATAACGGCACTCAGGCTACAGGCAAACCCGCCGGACATGTACAGAGCAACAACATCTGCGATAACTGCCACTCCACCAGCGGCTGGATACCCGCGGGTTTTGACCACACCGGGATAAGCTCTCCATGCGCAAACTGCCATAACGGCACTACGGCGACGGGGAAAAACCCCGAACATGTGCAGAGCAGCAATACCTGCGACGACTGCCACTCTACTAACGCATGGGTACCGGCAAGTTTTAACCACTCAGGGATAAGCTCTCCATGTGCCAACTGTCATAACGGCACTACGGCGACGGGGAAAAACCCCGAACATGTGCAGAGCAGCAACCTCTGCGACAACTGCCACTCTACCAGCGCCTGGCTGCCCGCTAATGTCAATCACTCCGGCATAACAGGCCCCTGCTTCAGCTGCCATAACGGAACTACGGCTACAGGGAAACCCGGCGGCCATGTACAGAGCAGC
>JBHHUP010000032.1:0-18140 GCA_046753845.1 Thermodesulfobacteriota bacterium | reverse complement strand
CCATGCCCTATACAATCACCAACTCGCCCAACTTGCTAAAAAAAAGAAAGCAAGACAAAGAAAACCGGTATGGGAAATACTACCATGCCCTATACAATCACCAACTCGCCCAACTTGCTAAAAAAAAGAAAGCAAGATAAAGAAAACCGGTATGAAAAATACAACCATGCCCCTGCAATCACCAACTCACCAAAAACAGCGAAAAAAAAGGGCGGAATGTTAAGAGGTACTAAATCCTCTTACTCCGCCCTGCATCGTTATTAAAATCCCCTTACTCCGCCCCTGTTATCTTAATAAGCCCCCGATTATTAGACGGGAAGTATGTTGACAAACTTTCTCTTGCCCTTATCAACAAACTGCACAACACCGTTTACGCGGGCGAAAATAGTGTAGTCTCTGCCCATTCCCACGTTATCACCGGGATGCACCCTTGTACCGAGCTGTCTTATTATAATGGAACCCGCGGGCACTCTCTGCCCGGAGAAACACTTTACGCCTCTTCTCTGTCCGTTACTGTCTCTGCCGTTTCTTGAGCTTCCGCCCGCTTTTTTATGAGCCACCTCTGCAGCCTCCCTCGTAATTAGTACTTTATTTCCTCTATCTTTATACCCGTGTAATCTTGTCTGTGGCCCTGTTTTTTCTTATAACCTTTTCTGCGTTTCTTCTTGAAAACTATGATTTTTTTGCCCCTGCCGTGCTCCACTATCTCGGCCTTTACGCTGGCCCCTTCAACGGTGGGAGCGCCGACTTTTATGTCTTTCCCCTCACCTACGGAAAGTACATCCTCAAGGTTAATAGTGGCGCCTACCTCTCCGGCGAGTTTTTCAACCCTCAGGGTATCGCCCTCTGTAACTACATACTGCTTGCCGCCTGTCTTTACTACCGCTTTCATAGTTATGCCTCCGTTATTATTGGAATTTTATATATTATTTTATTTAAGAAGGGGTGTCAAGGTGTTTTTTATATTTTCACCCACAGAATAGGAGGGTGCCTGGCCGAGGCGGTCATGTTATCGTCCTTTTATGAAAATGTCTCTGAGAAAATACGTATCTTTGAGGTTATAAAGGTGTTTTTTCGAAAACTTGAAAAAAATATACGTACCTCGTATAATTTATAAACCCTGAGGTAACATGCTGATAACTGATAACAACCAGAGGCGCAATAGAGCATGCATAGGAATAATCTCAGCTGAACAAGCGCTTTCAATACCGGGCTAATTGTATATAAAAGAATTTATTTTTAGATTCATTGACCTGAAATGTTATTCAACAAACATTACCCATGCCTTGATTTACTACGCTCAATAGCCATTACCCTTGTCATGCTTGTGCATTTCAATAAGAAGTTTTATCCCCTTCCCAAAGAAAGTCTTCTTTACCACATAGTACTCATGGGGGTGGAATGGCGTTGGTCTCTTCTTTGCTTTAAGCGGTTTTCTTATCGGCGGACAGATAATAGAAGCATTGCAGACAAAATCACTTAGTTTTAAAAAAATTTACATCAAACGGTTCTGGCGGATATTTCCTCCTTACTACTTCTCTCTCCTCATTGTACTCCTATTATTCTTTACCGGATTAATACCCGATCTCGTATCACCGAGCGGCGATACCATGGAGATAATAAAAGCGCTTCTCTACCATGTCTTTTACCTGCAGAATTATCTTCGCGTGCCGAGGCTGCAGGGCTCTCTGTACTGGTCACTTGCCATAGAGGAACAGTTCTATATACTGGCTCCGGTGATTTTTTATTTATCATGGAGATACTTAAGGCCTTACTTCTACGTTATTATCACCGGACTTATACTTATCGGCATCTCTACACGATTTTTTCTTTATGGGCAAGACCTCAACCGGTTATACCATATACGATTCCCCTTTCACACGCGATTCGACAGTCTCTTATTCGGAGTTTTGGCGGCTTCTGTATATATTTCTTCCTATTATTATCGGCATCCGCCCTTGTCTACCGGGTTATTGACAGACCATCTATGCGTTACAGAAAAAAAATTCTGGAAAAGATGAAGAACACAGAGGTGTATTAATAGGCTACAGGTTGAAATCCGCCTTACCTGTAAAGGTGCCTGCCTGTGAGCTTGACAGGAAACTCCCCTCACATTAAAGGGCCAGTCCCATCAAGGTTTGCTCCTGCAACAATCTTATTGTTGCCGTAACCTTTTCTTAACCCCTCATAGATGTTGACACAAGACCTTATAAAGTGTAAATTTTACATAACAGGAGGTAACTCAATGAAAAAACAACTATTCACGGCCCTTATAGCGGTCTTTCTAATATTATTCACCTCATACCCCGCCTCGGCTGGAAGAAAAGAGACTCGAAAGATAGAAGACGCCATAGATGTCATGGAAGCCATCATGGCCATACCGGAAAAGAGCATCCCCGAGAACCTTCTTCGCGAGGCCCATGCCATCGCCATCATCCCCTCGGTAATCAAGGCGGGTTATGTTGTAGGCGGTAAATTCGGCAGAGGCGTAGTCCTTACACATAATAAATCAGGATGGAGTTATCCCTCCTTTATCACTATAGCCGGCGCGAGCCTCGGCTTTCAGGTAGGGGCGCAGTCATCAGATGTCATACTGATCTTCAGGACAAAAAAGAGCGTAGACGGGCTAAGACGCGCAAAATTCACACTCGGCGCAGACGCCACCGTAGCGGCCGGCCCCGTAGGGCGCCACGGCGAGGCGGCAACAGACATCACCCTTAAAGCGGAAATATACTCCTACTCACGCTCAAGGGGCCTGTTTGCCGGAGTATCGTTAGAAGGGGCGGCCATCGTAACGGACCAGAAGTCCAACTCGAACTTTTACAATGAAGATGATATAGGCGTTTATGAGATATTTGACGGCACGGTGAAGACAGTGCCGGGCATAGTGCATAAACTTATCAGCACTCTTGAGAGATAAGAGGGCAATAGAGCCGGAGATAGAAAAAAACAAGAGGGCCCTTAGAGGCGGCCTCAGAAAAAAACCGCTTTACTCGTGTAAGTTGTACTTATATTTTTTTCAAAACATCTACCCGCACACCCCGTCCCCTACACGGGTCAATGGCAGTTTCTTGCTCACCATAGACAGAGACATCCTGATACCGCAAAAACGCCCTAAGTTAAGGCGAGGAGTCTTTGCTAAAATTTTTAATTCTTTTTTTTATCCTCCTTACCCCTGATATCTCCTCCGGCAAGACACTTCACCTTGAGAAAGTTTATCAGGAGTTCTGGTGCGCTAATTATGGCGGCGAGGCCGAGGTACCCTCTCTGGCCGCACACGCGTGGATTGCCTCACCGACAATTACGCCGTTGAGGTGGATTTTGCCAGCAAATGGGCCGAGGCCATCGGCCAGTCCCTTTACTACAGTGCAAGGACAGGTAAAAAACCGGGCATACTCCTTATAATTGAAAAAAATCCTGAAAAGCGTTATCTGAGAAGGCTTAACTTTGCCATTGACGAAGCAAAGCTTCCCATAAAGGTATGGCTGATCAGCCCTCGGGATGTAAAGTAAGACCGGACTGAGCTATAAATATAAAAAACCTCTATCTGAGATATCTTTTAGCTCTAAGTAAGTGATACGAACAACTTCATGGCCGCCTGTCCACAGGTTTCCCCCCTCTTTTTTCACTACGAATCCACTCGTTACAACACAGAGAGCCTTAATTTACATTAAACTCCTTTGACATGGCCGCCTTAAGAGATTATATTAAAGGGGCCGCTCAAATTAAACCCTCTGTGCCTTTTACGTTAGCGAACTCAAGAGACAACATCCATGGCAAAAGAAAAAAAAATAAAGACTAATAAGAATAAAGACAATAAAAAAAACTACCTTAAAGGCCAGCAGTGGAGTTTTATCCTTCCTTTTCTCGCCCTTGCCTTTTTCTTTTATCTATGGAGCAGCATCGCGCCGACAACACCGCCGCAAAAACCCATCTCATACAGCGAATTCATGGAACTCCTTGATAACTCCAGGATACGCTCCGTAACCATCACAGGGCTAACCGTTAAAGGCGAGCTCTTCAGCGAAGGAAGCGCCGGCACAGCCCGAGACAAGAAGCCCCTGGAACATAAAGGCGCCATCAAACCAATAACGGGTTTTACAACAAATCTGCCGACATTTCAGGGCGAGGGGCTCATGGAGAAGCTTCGGAAAAAGGGCGTCACCGTCACCGTAGCCTCTGCAAGCGGCTCCCTTCTCTGGCAGTTTGTCTTTGCCGTACTGCCCTGGGTGCTTATCATCGGCTTCTGGGTGCTTATAATGAGGCGCTCATCGCGCATGCAGGGCGGGCCAGGAGGATTATTCGCCTTTGGGGCAAGCAAGGCAAAACGCTACGATGAGACTAAACCCGGCGTTACCTTCGCGGACGTAGCGGGGTTAGAGAACGTAAAGACCGACCTCATGGAGAGTATTGAGTTCTTGAGAGACCCCGAGAGGTTTAAGGCAATAGGGGCCAAGGTCCCGCGCGGAGTCCTTCTCGTAGGCCCTCCCGGAACGGGTAAGACTCTGCTCGCGCGTGCCACGGCCGGTGAGGCAGAGGTGCCCTTTTTCAGCATAAGCGCCTCTGAGTTTATAGAGATGTTCGTTGGTGTTGGAGCCGCCAGAGTCAGGGATATGTTTAAAAAGGCCCGTGAGTCCCAGCCCAGCATTATCTTCATCGATGAGCTCGACTCCGTGGGACGCACACGAGGTGCGGGGCTTGGTGGAGGCCACGATGAGAGAGAGCAGACCCTTAACCAGTTACTTAGCGAGATGGATGGATTCGAGGCCCACGAAGAGGTCATTGTAATGGCCGCCACTAACAGGCCCGATGTCCTCGACGCGGCCCTCCTTCGTCCGGGCAGATTTGACCGCAATATTCTCATTGACCGCCCGGGGCTAAAAGACAGAGAGGCCATACTGAAGATACATTCGCGTAATATCAACCTCAGTAAGGACGTAAACCTTGCGAGGACCGCGCGCGGCACCCCCGGAATGACAGGAGCTGACCTTGAGAACATAGTTAACGAGGCGGCCCTTAACGCGGCGCGGGCAAAAAAAAACGAGGTCTCACCTGCGGACTTTGAGGAGGCCATCGACAAGGTCCTCATGGGCTCGAAGAGGACGGAAAAGATATCCGAGGACGAGAGGCGCATCACCGCATACCACGAGGCAGGGCATACCCTTGTAGCCCTTAGCCTGCCCAATACCGACCCCATACACAAGGTGACGATTATCCCCCGCGGCATGGCAATGGGCGTAACGCAGCTCCTGCCCTCCGAGGACAGGCATTTTTACCCCAAGAACTACCTAATAAGCAGACTCACAGTGGCCCTTGGAGGCAGGGTCTCGGAGAAGATTATCTTTAACGATACCTCAACAGGCGCTCAGAACGACCTGAAAGAAGCCACCGGCCTTGCCGAAAAAATGGTATCCCAGTGGGGCATGAGCGATGAGGTCGGGCCCATTAATCTCGGCAGAGGCGAAGAACACCCCTTCCTCGGCATGGAGCTATCTCAGCCCAAACGCTACAGTGACGACATGGCCTGGCTCATGGACCAGGAGATTAGAAAACTCATCATAGATGCCGAGGTGAGCGCCACGGAGATTCTGGAATCAAAGAGGGCGAGCCTAGAAAACCTTGCCAAGGCCCTCCTTGATAAAGAGGAGCTTGAGACAGAGGAAATTGAGCGCATTGTAAGAGAGAGCGAGGAAGAAGAGGACGGCACAGATGGCTACAGCGAAGAGGGGGAGGCTTAAGAATTGATGTCTCCTGCATTTGTAATGGGTTACGCAGTGCTTCACCTGTCCTACAAGGCTCACCATATTGATTAAACTCATTAAATCCCCTGCATAAAAATATGCTCTACAAAGTATAGATATGTGACCCCGGTCTCAAAAAAACCGTGAGGCTAATGTTATGCTATGTCTGGTTGACAGTCTTTGCCGGAATTGATAGCATCCCGGTTATGAGGAATGGTTAAAAAAGATCTCATCTGGAAATTGCCGGCTGATGTAAGACAAACTTATAATCATAGAGCAAACCTGACGTCGCCATCATAGAGGAGATATCCTATGAAAAAAACAGTACTTGGCATAGCTGCATTGCTCCTTATCCTTACGGGCTGCGTAAGCACAAAGACCCTCCAGGAGGCCGTTAACGAGTCCGAGGCGCGGCGCGACAAGATCGAAAAGATTGAGGCAACGATCAAAAATCTGAACGAGGATATAACCTCGCTCAATAAGGAACTTGGCGACCTGAGGGCGGAAAAGGAGAGGCTTACCACTGAAAACGTCTCAAAGGACCAAGATATAGCCTCGCTGAAATCAAATATAGCCAACCTGCACATAGAGATAGCCGACCTTAAAGGCGAAGTGGCCAGGCTGAAGGTCAAGACCGGCGAGTTAAGCTCGGAGAAGGAAAAAGAGATTGCCAATGTCAAGAAGACCTATAAGAGCCTTGTAAAGGAGATGGAGCAGGAAATAAAGAAGGGCGAGATAAAGATAACCCGCGTCCTCGACAAGCTATCAGTGAACCTTGTTGAAAAAGTGCTCTTCGATTCCGGCAGCAGCGAAATAAAACCCAAGGGCAAAGAGATACTCTCGCGCGTGGCCATTGTGCTAAAAGACGTAAAAGACAAACAAATAAAGATTGAGGGCCATACCGACGACGTGCCCATCGGCTATAAGATCGTAGACAGATTCCCCACAAACTGGGAGCTCTCCACCGCGCGGGCCACAACAGTGGTAAGATATCTTCAGGAAACAGGCGGCCTCGACCCCAAGCTCCTCTCAGCCGCCGGTTACTCCATGTACAGCCCTGTGGCTGAGAACGAGACCGACGAGGGACGGGCCCGGAACAGGAGGATCGAGATAGTGCTCCTGCCCCTGGACATAGACAGGGTCATCAAGGAGTTGAAGGAGTAGCCTGCCAGCCCGGCAGGTTGGGTGAAACAATGCCCGGCCTGCCCGTTTTTTTAAAAACTCCCCTCCCCCTTTACTTCCTCCCCCGGCTTACACTTACGAGCGTTCCCCTTACATCGGTAAAAAAGGCCACGTCACGGGCCGTGGCGCGAAGGGGTATTAGGGCCGTTGAAAAAAATATCTCAATATCAGTAAGGTCCGAGCCAAAGACATCTTTGCTCATCTTCACTCTCGCCACATAAGTGGGCGCGTTTATATCGCCGTACCCCTGCATCTTGGCTTCCTGCTCATTCATCTTCTCGCCGCGGCGAAATATCATGGTCATCTTCTCTGACTTATAATCCTCTTTTGGAAAGGTATTTATGCGGAGCTTAGCGCCTACCCTTACGGGGCCGTAAACGCCGTAGCGAAAATTATAAAAAGCCCCCAGCGGGTCATCTACGTATGAATTTGGAAGAAGGCGCACCTCCCCTCGACGCTCGTCCTTACCGCCGCCCCAGCTGTGTTTTTTCAAGACACCTCTTAGTCTGATAATCTCTTTACGGCTCTGCCTGACCTTGCCGTTCACGTTAGAGGTGCTCTCAAAACTCGTTGTAATAAACCTGCCGCCTCCGGGGGACTCCTTAAGATGAGCCACGTATTTATCTTCTCTGTGCTGGATCATCTTGTCTACAAAACCCGTTGTCCGCGCCTTAAGCACGGCCCTGTAGCCGCCAGCTTCTTTTTCAAGGGTAAGCTCTGCGGTGGCCACCTTCTCAAAAAGCCAGAACCCGATATCATATCTGAGCTTTTCGCCTACAAAGGTCATACCTATGGTAGGAGGTTTGGCGGCAACTCCGGCAAAGACAGGAGGCGAGAATATGATGGTTGAAAAAGAGAAAAAGAAAAAAGCGATTAACTTAAAACCCCTCCAAAGAGGCCGGCAATTAAAGGCGGCTGCAAGCGCGTTTTTATCTGAGAATGAGAAACTTTTCATGACTACGCCGCCTTAATCCCGCTGAGAATATCCCTGAGAATAGAGTAGAATTTATCGGGATCGAGAATGGTGCGCGCGTCAAGTATAAAGGCATCTTTATTGATCCTGCCAAGCACAGGAGGGCGGCCGCCGAGAAAGGCCCTCATAAGAGAAGAGGGGCTTAATTGCCCCTTTAAGGCAACTACAATGGTTTGAAGTTTTCGGCCCGGCAGTGAGCCGCCGCCGATTATACTGCTGTCCTTAATAACCTCAGCCTTAAGAGAAGCCCCACTGCCCGCTTCATTAATAATCCCTGCGGCCTTTACGGCTATCTCCTCAATCTCAGGAAGGGGACGGGTCATAAGCCGCAGCGAAGGAAGGCGCTCCTTAAGTCTCTCGGGGTCAAGGTAGAGTTTAAGGGTCTCTTCAAGGGCCGCCAGATTGAGTTTTCCGGCACGCAAGGACCTCTTTAAGGGGTTTTTTCTGATAGCATCGACAATCTCCGAGCTTCCGGCGATAAGCCCTGCCTGAGGGCCGCCAAGGAGCTTATCTCCGCTAAAGGTCACGCACCCTGCCCCGGCGCTGAGGCTCTCTGATACAAGGGGCTCATGAGGCAGGCCGTATGCCCTGAGGTCAAGAAGGGCGCCGCTCCCGAGGTCCTCAACTACAGGAATTTTAAACTCCGCACCGATACTTACGAGCTCCTTTAAGGAGACCTCGCTGGTAAAACCCTCAATAGTGTAATTACTTGTATGAACCTTCAGAATAAGGGCCGTATTCTCACCTATGGCATTCTTATAATCAGCGGCATGCGTCCTGTTCGTCGTACCAACCTCCCTTAAGATACATCCGCTCTTCTTAATTATCTCAGGCAGACGAAATGAGCCGCCAATCTCGATAAGCTCGCCGCGCGATATTATGACCTCCCTGGACTCGGCAAGAGTATTAAGGGTGATAAGCAGGGCAGCTGCGTTATTATTTACCACAGAGGCCTGCTCACAGCCCGTAAGCCTCTTTATAAGGGATACGGAGTATGCGTCACGCTCACCGCGGCTGGCTTTATCTATATCAAACTCAAGGTCCGCATAACCCCCGCCTGCGAGAGCTATTCGTAAAAGGGCCTCCTTACATAGCACGGCACGTCCGAGATTTGTATGCAGCACCGTGCCTGTGGCGTTTATAACCTCAGTAAGCCCGCCCTCCATAAGAGACTCCGCCCTCTTTATCACAAGGTCTGAAAGGCTCTCAGGGGTTATCTCCACCCCTACTCCAAGAGAAGCAGCGCCCTCCCCGACAATGGCCTCTCTGGCCTCGTCTATTACGATACGAGCCGCCTCCGTCACAAGCGGGGCGCCGTATCTGGAGCGCAGCCCGGCAAGGGCCTCATCTCTGGAAAAGGCCTCTACGGAAGGCAGGTCTCTGGGTTTTGTAATAATCTTCTTCATAGGTATCCCCCTGAAAATAATATCATCATAAAGGCGAATTTAGTTGAAAAAGGGTATATATATTTATATCACATAAAAGAGGTAAATGGGAAAGAGGGCATAGAGGTTATGGTTTTGAGTTTGACAGAGAGTCTAACCCTCTGATATCCTTTTCTTATCTCAAATCACTTTAAAACACAATACCTGTAGCATGGAGGCAATATAGATGGTTCCGACGATGTCCATAGTGGGGTTCTCAGGCTCGGGTAAGACCACGCTTATAGTAAAGGTAGTTGAAGAGCTAACGGCAAGAGGGTACCGCGTGGGCACAATAAAGCACGATGCCCACAAGTTCGAGATAGACCGAGAGGGCAAGGACTCGTGGCGCCATAAAAAGGCAGGGGCCAAGAGCGTACTTATCACCTCAGCGGAAAAACTCGCCTTTATAAAGAGCACCGCCGAAGAGATGCCCCTATCAAAAGCCATACCGCTATTTATGAGTGACCTTGACGTTGTCATAACAGAGGGCTACAAGACAGGGGCGCTGCCGAAGATAGAGGTCTACAGAAGCTCTGTGGCAGAGCATCCTGCCTGCCTCTCAGACCCCTTGCTGCTGGCCCTTGTAAGCGACGGCCCTCTTGAGACAAAAAAACCTCTACTTGATATTAACGATTTCATGGGAGTAGCTGATATTATTGAGAATAAGATTATAAAGGCGGCCAAGGCCGATACTGTCTGTGATTTGGAACTCACCCTTAACGGCCAGAGAGTTTCTCTACAAAAAGAGGCGGCCCTCAGGCTTAAAAAAGCCGCAGAAGAGGCCCTCGAAGAGAGCAGGCTCTCTGCTGAAGGACTTATTGAGCTGAGGTTGAATAGATAATGACGGGGGCTCTCCTTGCCGGCGGGCAGAGCAGGCGCATGGGCACCAATAAGGCCTTTATAGAGGTCGATGGTATTACCATTATCGAGCGAGTGCTTGGCGTATTAAATGAGGTCTTTACCGAGAGGCTCATTATCGCCGATGAGGTAAGCCTCTTTAGCGGCCTTGGCGCAAGGACCATCCCCGATGCTTACAAGGGCGCCGGGAGCCTCGGCGGGATATATACTGCCCTTCTTAACTCCGCCTCAGATACCGTCTTTGTCACTGCCTGCGATATGCCCGATATAAAGGCAGAGGCCGTGAGAAGAGTAATCTCAACGCCCCTTAACAATGCCCTTGCCGTAGTGCCCTTTATCGATGGCAAAGCGCACCCCATGCACGCCCTCTACCACAGAGATTGCCTTGAAGCGATAAAAGAGATGATAACCTCAGGGAACCTCAGGATTACAGAGTTTCTCGAGAGCATAGAGGTTAAGAGACTCTTTAAAGATGACTTTAAGGGTATTGATATCCAAAAATCCGTAGCCAATATAAATACCGTTGAAGAGCTGCGAAACCGCGGGAGAGGAGGTTAGAAGGTGAGCCCTGAAAAACTTAAAGGAGAGGGCCTTGCAAGGCTAATATCCCTTATGGAGAGGCTCCGCTCTGAGGAAGGATGTCCCTGGGACAGGGCGCAGACCCTAAGGAGCCTAACCCCCTTTATCATAGAGGAGGCCTACGAGGTAGTCTCGGCCATTGATTCAGGGGAGACCGCAGATATAAAAGACGAGCTCGGAGACCTTTTATTTCAGGTAATATTTTCCTGCCGCCTTTTGGAAGAAGAGGGCAAGGGAAACATCTATGAGGTAATGGAGCATTCCGTAGAGAAGATGATACGCCGTCACCCCCATGTCTTTTCTGATAAGAGCGCCGAGACCCCCGGGGAGGTCCTTGAGCAGTGGGCCGAGATAAAGAAGGATGAGAAAAAAGGGAAACCCGCCGCAGAGGGGCTGCTCCATGATGTGCCTCATGCCATGCCTTCGCTCATGAGGGCGGAGAAAATAACAAAAAAGGCCGCAAAGGCGGGTTTTACCTGGCCCGACATCAAGGGTGTCATGGATAAGGTAAATGAAGAGCTTGGCGAGCTCGAAGAGGCCATATTGAGTAAAGATAGCAAAGCCATGGAGGAGGAGCTTGGAGACCTGCTCTTTACCGTTGTAAACGCCGCGCGCTTTCTTGAGGTAAGCCCCGAGGAGGCCCTTAGAAAAACAGTGGTGAAGTTCACTGAGCGCTTCCATTATGTAGAAAAAGAGGCCGCAAAAGAGGGCGGTATCACAAGGTGTGATATGGCTGAACTTGAGTCTCTATGGGAGAAAGCCAAGGCAGTGGAAAAGTAAAAAAGGACGCAAAAACAAGGCCTTTAAGACGTATCCCCAACACCTGTGAATAACCTGTTGAAAACCCCCTGAAAGCTGCCATTAAAACCAACCAACTGTAGGCCCAACGCCAGATTGCCTATTTTTTAATCACAAATTTATCTAATAAAATCAACAAGTTAGCCATTAAGGAATATGTTTGTTTTTAAAAGGGTGTGAACTATGGACTCTCATCTTCCTTTAATAAAAAAGCCCTTTAAAAACGCCACTTCAGGGACTTTCAAGAGCTTTGAGGATAGAAGATAGATAATCACGCCTACGATGATGGTTCCGCCAAGAGAGAGTATATTTACAAGGCCTCTCGACTCGTTAAACCCCATACCGTAGAAGATGAGATATACGGCGATACTCATAAGTATGGCTGCTATGATATTCTTCATGGCGGAGAGAAAGAGACCTTCTCCGGTAAAGCCATGAAGCTTTCTACGAAGGAGATAAAAGAGAATAACCATATTGAATAGAGCCGAAATCGTAGTAGCAAAGGCGAGCCCCGCGTGTTTCATCGGCCCCACAAGAACTATACAGAAGAAGAGGTTAATAATCAGCGTAACCACTGCCACGGCTACAGGGGTAACGGTATCCTTTAGTGAGTAAAAGGCCGATGTAAATATACGGTACAGGGCCACGGGGACAAGGCCGGGTGCGTAAAAATAAAGGGCCCAGGCGGTAGAGCTCGTTGCCCCTTCGTTAAACTCACCATGGGCGAAGAGGACATCTATTATAGAGGGGCTGAGTATAATAAGGCCGATGGCCGCCGGGATGGTAAGAAATAATACGAGGCGCAGGGCATAGAGGAGTGAGTCCATGAATGCGCTCCAATGCTCTTTTGCCGCGTACTCGGCAAGCCCGGGCAGGGCTACCGTTGAGATAGCCACGCCGAAGATTCCAAGGGGCAGCTCCATGAGCCTGCCGGAGTAATAGAGAAAACTCACACTTCCTTCGGCGAGCCCTGAGGCGAACCATAGTGTGATAAAGATATTAAGCTGATATATACCTACGCCAAAGGCCGCCGGGCCCATGAGCTTAAATATCTTCAGTATGGCGCTATCCCTGAAGTTTAGAGAGAACTCCGGCAAAAAGCCGTACCTGCGGAGCCATGGCAGCATTATTGCGAACTGCATGGCGCCGCCAAGGAGTACTCCTATAGCAAGTGCGTATACAGGATGGGTTAAGAAGGGGGAGACTATTAGTATGGAAAGTATTATAGCTATGTTAAAAAAGACAGGGGCAAGGGCCGGGGCCGTGAAGTGGCGCAGTGAGTTCAGTATGCCCATGCCTATTGCCATAAGCCCCACAAAGATCATATAGGGGAACATGAGTCGCGTAAGGTTTACGGTAAGGGTGAATTTTGCGGGATTTTCAAGAAAACCCGGGCTCATGAGCGCCACAAGGTTCTCTGAGAAAAAGATACCTAAAAAGGTCAGAACAAGGAGTATTAAGGTTATGAGCGTAAAGACACCGCTGATAAGGCCCTTCAACTCGGCGTCATCTCTTCTGGTGCGCTCCTCCTGAAAGATTGGTATAAAAGACGAGGTCAGCGCGCCCTCTCCCACAAGCCTCCTCAGGAGGTTTGAAATTCTGAAGGCCACGAAAAAGGCGTCAGAGAGGGCCCCTGCCCCGAAATAATAGGCTATGGCCATGTCTCTGGTGTAACCAAGGACCCTGCTTAGAGCCGTAGCGGAGGCAACAATGGAAGCACCTGCGGCTATTTTTTTTTTATGAATATCTTCACGCATCTCTCGTACTCGATATTGTCTTGTTCATGGGCACCTAATCAACCTCAGTTCATCTCTTAGAGGGTAAAAATCTCACCAAACCCTTCTTTACGGTATATAATAACTTGACAGAAACCTATTTTACGAATAATATAACAAATTATCCTTATTTATCATACATCAAACAGTGAGAGGAGAGAAAGAATTGGCCAACCATAAATCAGCGCTCAAGAGGCAGAGGCAGAGCGAAAAAAAACGTATCAGGAACGCTGCAGTAAGGTCTACGCTCAGAAAAGCCGTTAAGGGCACTCGTCTTGCCATAGATGAGAAAAAGGCCGAAGAGGCCTGGACCTCTCTTGCTACAGCGAGACGCCTTCTTGACAAAGCCGTATCAAAGGGTGTTATACACAAGAACAACGCCGCGAGAAAAATTTCGCGTCTTACACGTCAGGCAAACGCCATCACCAACGGATAATCCTATAAAGCTATGAGGAGACCGCGCCTCATAGCCCGGCCAGGCCGTGGCAGAGCCATAAAGCGCCGAGCAGTTGTCCGGCATGGGAAGAGTACAGGCCCACCTCAGAGTTTATCCTGCTATTAAGAGCCGTTACAGAGTCCCTCTTCACAAGAACCGCCTGCCGCTTATATGCATCTTTACATGGTAAAGATATCTCAAATCTAAACCCGCCCTCACACCAATAAACTCACCTGCGGCGTAAAATCCCTGCTAAGGGGGGGGCGATGTGTGGTTCTGCGATAAGGTTACAATCGTGGCCACTTTTCCCGCTACAGGTATAAAACTCACCTGCGGCGCGAGATCCCTTTTAAGGGAGAGCAGAGGTCCATTATCATATTAGTCATGACAACGTCCTCGGGAAGACCGCTGCCTTTAAGGCTCATGCCCGTCTCAAAGAGGAATTTAATGGCCCTTTTCAGCTCTGCTATGGAATAAAAACGGGCACTCTTCTGATAACCACCGAGAAAATAAGCCGAGACACCGGCTGTGTAGGCGAGCTTACTGCCGGGGATATTGTCTCTCATGGCGGTCTTAATCTTTATAAGTATGCGCATGTGTCTTGCTATGGAGCCTATTATAACAAGAGAGGGCTCTGTGGAGAGCTTTGCATAGATTGCAAAGGCCTTTTTGAGGTCTTTTTGCCCGATGGCATCTGTAAGTTTAAAGATGGTCTCGGGTTTTACGTCAAGTCCCGCCTCTGCCACATCAGAGGCATCTATCTTCTTTTTATCTCCCACAAAGAGTATTATCTTCTTGAGTTCGCCTTTAATAGCCGTAAGCGAGCCGCCTGTAAGCTCAATAAGACTGGTTTGCGCCTCCCTTGAGATGGTCTTGCCATCTTTAGCGGCCTCATCAACTAACCACTGCAGGGCGCCGGCCTCTTTTGGGGTTCTGAAGACCTTCACCAGACCGTTTTTTCTGATAGCCTTTAGAAACTTATCCTCACTCTTGGGTAGCTTTGAGGCATTAGAGACAAATACCAGTATAGACGTTGTAGAAGGGTCAAGGAGGTATTGCAGCAGAGCCTTCTTATGATCCACTTTCAAAGAGGAGGCCTTTTTGATGATAACAAGCCTCTTATCAGAGAAGGCGGGCATGGTCTGCAAGGTCATCAGGGCATCTGTCACATCAAAGGTATCGCCATAATATATTTGAAAATTCATGGACTCGAAGCCCGGTGTAAGAACGGCGTCCTTAAGTTCGCCGAGAAAATCCTCAGCAAGACAGCTCTCTGTGCCATAGAGGTAGTAGATGGGTTTATTAAATTTTTTATTCTTCATCGTTGTCATCTTCAATCTCACCGAAAAAACAGGCAGACAGGAAGGTTAAAAGCCCTCCAGCATCCTCTCTTTTATCTTACGGGCAAGGTCTTTAGAGAGTTTTCTAAATACCTCTATCTCAACCTCCTCGGTGCGCGTAACATCAGTGGTATCCACCTTAAAGTCCTCGTAGTCCCTGATAGCCCTATCCTCCCAGAGCACATAGCCGTCCTTTTTATCCTTCAGGGTAAGGGCCAGGACAACAGAAAGCCTGTACTCCTGTGTCACATCCGTCTGACTAAAGGAGACGCCATTCAAATTATAAGATCTGATTTCGGCATTTATCACAGAGTCCGCTTTTTTATTAACATCTACTGTGGTAATAAACTCAGATACAAAGGCGGAGGTCATAATGCCCTCGATATCTGGCTTTGTAGTGGAGTTAACAAAGACAGGTATTGTAACCTCCGTAATGCCGCCGGGCATGGAGCCTGATTTCCCGGCTATATGGTACCCGCATCCCGCAAGAAAGATGGAGAGAACAAACGTGAAAAGAAGACCTCTTACAGACTTTGTGACCTCTACGTATCTCACTTTATCACCATATTTAGTATTTTATCAGGCACATATATCACTTTTTTTATCTCCCCGCCCTCTATCCACTGCGTAAGAGAGCTGTCCTTTTTTACCATCTCCAGGACCTCTTCTTCAGCTGCCCCAACGGCTATAACCATCCTGCTCCTTACCTTGCCGTTTATCTGAATAACAAGCGTCACCTCTTCTCTTGCAAGGGCGGCCTCGTCAAATGCGGGCCATGGTGTCTCATATATCGGCGCGGTTGCTCCAAGCCTTGACCAGAGTTCCTCGGTAATATGTGGGGCGAATGGCGATAAGAGCAGCACAACGGCCTCTGCGGCCTCTCTAAAGACCTTGGGGCCTACACCGGTGTTCAGTATCCCCCCGCCCTTTTGCAGCGTACCATATATGGCGTTTACAAGCTCCATAATAGAGCTTATGGCAGTATTAAAGTGAAACCTGCGGCCTATGTCGGAGGTAACCTTCTCTATGGTTCTGTGCGTAGTGGAGTGGAGCTCTTTCAGAGGCCCTGCCTCAAGGGGGCCGTGCTTTTCGGCGTGGTAGGGCGCGCTCTCACTTAAGAGGGTAAGATTATCAACAACAAGCCTCCAGACCCTGCCAAGAAACCTGTATGAGCCCTCCACGCCGTCTATGCTGAACTCAAGGTCGCGCTCCGGGGGCGCGGCAAATAGGGAGAAAAGCCTTGTGGTATCGGCTCCATAGCGGGCGATAATGCCGCTGGGGTCTACGGTATTTTTCTTGGATTTTGACATCTTTTCAACGGGGCCTGTGACTACAGAGGCAGAGCATTTTTTACAGTTACCCTCTGTTGTTACCTCTTCGGGCAGAAGAAAACCATGATCAGGGCATTTTTGCGTCTCTTTACAGACCATGCCCTGTGTAAGGAGGTTTTTAAATGGCTCGTCCACCTTGCATAGCCCGATGTCTCGAAGGGCCTTGGTAAAGAACCTGGCGTATAATAGGTGCATTACGGCGTGCTCGATGCCTCCGATATACTGGTCCACGGGCATCCAGTACCCTGCGTCCTCTTTAGTAAAGGGTTTTTTGTCCTCTTTTGGAGATGTATAACGGAGAAAATACCATGACGAATCCACAAAAGTATCCATGGTATCAGTCTCGCGCCGTGCCGGAGCGTCGCAGGCGGGGCATGTGGTATTTACAAACCCCTCGGCCTCGGCAAGGGGCGAGCCGCCCTTACCGGTAAACATCACATTATCAGGGAGGAGCACGGGCAGGGCTTCGGCGGGCACGGGAACTGCTCCGCATTTATCGCAGTATATTACGGGTATGGGACAGCCCCAGTACCTCTGCCGTGATACTCCCCAGTCACGGAGGCGGTAATTCACGCATGCCTCGCCGGCCCACTTTTCCTCGATATAATTTGTAATGGCCTTTTTGGCGTTATCCGTCGTAAGCCCGTCAAAGGGGCCTGAGTCTGTTAATGTCCCCTCACCTGTAAAGGCCTCTTCCATAGTCTTACCGTCAAGCTCCACGCCAGGCGGGTTTATAACGACATTTATGGGAATATCGTACTTTTTAGCGAACTCAAAGTCTCTCTGGTCATGTGCGGGCACGGCCATGACAGCGCCCGTGCCGTACTCCATAAGTACAAAGTTGGCAACATATACGGGCACCTGCTCGCCTGTAATGGGGTTAAAACAGCGTATGCCCGTATCAACGCCCTTTTTCTCCATCTTATCAAGTCCGCCCGGCCCGGCCACGGCCTTTTCCTTCATAACACCCTCGACAAAGGTACGCACCTCTTCGAGATGCGAATCAGGAGTAAGGGTACGCAGAAGGGGATGCTCGGGGGCAAGGCTCATAAAGGTTACGCCGTACATGGTATCGGGCCTTGTGGTAAAGACCTTTATAAAGGCGTCGGCAGTGCCAACAACATTAAAGTTGGCCTCAACGCCTGTGGATTTACCTATCCAGTTACGCTGCATGGTAAGGACGCGCTCGGGCCAGCCCGTGAGTTTTTCCGTACCCTGAAGCAGTTCCTCGGCATAGGCTGTAATTTTGAAGAACCACTGCTCAAGGCTCCGTTTATCCACCACTGAGGCGCACCGCCAGCAGAGCCCTTCATCTACCTGCTCATTGGCAAGGACGGTAGCGCATTTGGGGCACCAGTTTACTGATGAGCGTTTTTTATAGGCAAGGCCCTTTTCAAGGAATTTAAGGAATATCCACTGGTTCCATCTGTAATAATCAGGCTCGCAGGTGGCGAGCTCCCGGCTCCAGTCATAACCCAGCCCAAGCTGCTTCAACTGACCGCGCATGTAGTCAATGTTCTCACGGGTCCACTTTGCCGGAGGCACGCCGCGCTCAATGGCGGCGTTCTCCGCCGGAAGGCCGAATGAGTCCCATCCCATGGGGTGTATTACGTTCTGGCCCTTCATCTTGAGAAAGCGCGCCAGAACGTCTCCGATGGAGTAGTTACGCACGTGGCCCATATGAATCCTGCCCGATGGATAGG
>JBHHUP010000031.1:0-18825 GCA_046753845.1 Thermodesulfobacteriota bacterium | reverse complement strand
TATATGACCGTGGAAGGAGATTTACTCTCTGCGGTGCTCTTCTCTTGCCCGGCGCTCTCGGCAGGCTTCGCGGGCTCTCCTTTTTTTAATCCCGGAAAAATCCTGTGCATAAAGGCCTTTATGGCATCAAGGGAAGGATCGTTTTCAGCAGGCTTCCATCCCTCCCCGATGGCGCCGGCTGAGGCCGCACCAGCCGGCCCTTCGCCGGTAGTGTAGATTACCGTGGATTTAATGGGCGCTGCTTTCTTCTCGGGAAAGGCTATCTGGCGGGGGGCCCTCTTTTTATGGGGACGGCCCACATAACCTTCGCCAAGACCGCCGTTGGTACTGTTTATAACTGTTGAGGCGGAAGAGTTCTGCTCTCCCGAAGAGTAGCCATCGCCAAGAAAACTCTCATCAAAGGGCTCTACATTCCGCGGGGCCTTCTTCACATGAGGACGGCCCACATAACCCTCGCCAAGGCCGCCGCCGGTGTTGTATATCACCATTGAGTCGGCTACAAGAAAACTGCTCCCGTGAAGATCGCCTGCCCATGCTACGGCCCCGGCGCCGATAAAGAGAGCCGTAACCAAGACAAAGGCAAGAAGACATCTATCATATCTCTCTCTAATTCTCATAAAGCACCCCCTCCCCTGTTTAAGACCTTCAACCTTTACTCCTTCTCACTGAAGATATATTTACTGATAAGCTCCTCAATACTGACCGAGGATTCCGTATCCTCAATGGTATCGCCCTCACCAAGGGACTCCTCTGAACCTCCCGGCACTATCTTGATTATCTTCTCCCCGATTAGACCATTAGTCCTGACGGCGGCTATGGAATCATCGGGTATCTTAACGCCGTTATTTATCTTAAGCTCTACGCTCGAAAGATAATCCCTGAGGTCTATCTCACCAACAGAGCCTATGGCTACACCGGCTATCTCCACCCTCGCGCCGGACCGCAGCCCCTCGGTAGAGTCAAAGTCCGCCCTTACATGGTATGTATTATTGTCAAGAAATCCTATATTGCCAAAACTCACCGCGATATACGCCATGGCGGCAATACCTATGACAACGAATATCCCGACTATAACCTCTAAACTGTGCTGTCTCATCACTCCCCCTGCTCTTCAATCGAATACCGGCTCCATCATAAGACAGAGCGCGTAAAAAACCTAATAAATCTGTATGGGCCCATCGGGGCTCCCGGTGAGAAATTGGCGCACTACGGAATTATCAGACTCGGCTATCTCATCCGGGGTACCGGACTCTATAATCTCTCCTTCATGCAGCATGACAACCTTATCGGATATCTTCATAACCTCGCCGATGTTGTGGCTTACGACGATGTCCGTACACGTCGCATCAGCCGTACAGGTCATCATGAGCTGATGTATGGTATTCTCAACTACGGGGTCGAGGCCTGTGGTGGGCTCATCAAAAAACATATACTCAGGGCGCATCACAAGGGCGCGGGCAAGCCCTACCCTCTTGGCCATGCCGCCGCTTATCTCATCAGGGTACTTATCTCCCATGCCCTCCATGCCTATCCGCTTAAGCATCTCAATTGTCTGCGCAATTATATCATCTTCCTTTAAGGCCGATAACTCACGCATCTGAAAGGCTATATTATCAAAGACCGTCATGGAATCAAATAACGCGGCAAACTGAAAGACCATGCCGAACTTTCTCTTTACCTGTTTGAGCTCCCTGTTATTCATCTTTGTGATATCCTCGCCATCAACGACTATGCTGCCGCTGTCAGGCCTTATCACACCGATGAGGTGTTTAAGCAGTACGCTCTTACCGCCGCCGCTTCGTCCTATAATCGTAGTAGTCTCACCTTTGTGTATTGTAAGGTTAACACCACGCAGGACCTCCTGGCCGTTAAAGGATTTTTTGAGGTCTTTTACCTCTATCATCTCTATCATCAATCTCTCCTCTTGCAGCTCTGCTTTACCTCGCCCGCTCGCCCCGTACCTCTCCCCCCCCCAGAAACCTAAAGCCCTCGCGGCCGTCTCGCCCCCCCCGTCTACAGGAGAAGAGAGGTAAGCAAATAGTCCAGAACAAAGATAAGCACAGAGGCCAGGACCACGGCCTCTGTCGTAGCGTTACTTACGCCCTTGGCGCCGTGCTCACAGTTATAACCCTTGTAGCAGCAGACCCATGCGAGGGTAAAACCGAAGACAAGGGATTTAATGAAGCCGCCGAATACGTCTTGAAAGACAAGGGCGGAGGTAGCCGAATCCATATAACTGCCGCTGCTTATATCAAGAAGCCCCACGGCTACGGCATAACCGCTGAATATGCCCACCACATCGAATATGCTGATTAAAAGGGGCAGGACAAGTATGGAGGCTATAATCTTCGGGGTAACAAGGTACTTCAGCGGATCGATGGTCATAACATCAAGAGCAAGTATCTGCTCACTTATCTTCATAATACCTATCTCGGCAGTCATTGCCGAGCCGGCCCTTGCCCCCACCATAAGGGCCCCCAGTACAGGGCCGAGCTCACGGACAAGCCCCAGGGAGACAGCAGAGCCCAGAAGCCCCTCGGAACCGAATAGACGCAGGGCGTAAAAGCCCTGCAGGGCCAGGACCATACCCGAGAAGGCCCCCACAAGTATAATAACGAAGAGAGACTTCACGCCTATAAAGTGCATCTCCTGAACCACGCGCCCGAGACGCAGGGGTCTCCTGCAGATAGTGGCGAGAAACTGCACGGCAAAGAGCACCATCGCGCCCATCTCACGGAGGATTCTAATGCTCACAAAACCTATGTACGCAAAGACATGCACCCGGTGAGCCTCTTCGTTAAGATTGAATACATTAAAGGGCATGGCAACAGAGGGCCGCCAACCATATGTATCACCATACTATAAAACATATCATATCTATCAAAAAAAGATAATAATGTAATAGGACTTACACCGGCCCCAAAAAAACGCGGTGAGTTTCAGGCAGATTACTATCAGGAGGTAGTCGTAGCAGTTGACGCCTCTTGGACGCCGGCAGGATTAGTCTCTTTTAATAAAGCCTTATAAGCATCGCCAAATACCTCTACTCTGTGACGACCGAGGTAACAATGCACATAAAATAATTTTTTTCCCTTACTCTTTAATATGTACCTCGCCAGGGCCGCCGCGGCCACCTTGTTGGACTCATCCGAGAGGTGCAGGAAATCCATGGGGAAATTCTTGAACTCCATGCCGTACTTATGGGCCATGGCTTTTTCTGTCTTCACAAAGCCCCCCTCTACCACCGAGGCCGGGTCCATGAGGCTCACGATTACATCAACCCCTATGTCCTCACCGAGCCTTCTCCACTCCTTCTTCTCCGGATAGGGGCCTATGATTACATTCTCGCTAATGGGCCTTACCTCGCCCCTTATGAACTTAAGAGGATAACTCTCGGGCTTAAAGGCGCTGTAAAGCCCCAAGGCAAAGAGGCCGGCGAAAAAGATAGTAAGTATCCATACCTTATGCTCGGTGCGCATGATAACTCCTAAAATTGATAATCCAGCCCGGCCTTATATTCTTCGTACTCAAAACCTGATGCGCTGGCAAGGGCGCTTCTTGCGTACTTGGCACCGCCCCTAACCGTAAGATTATCGGTAATATGCCACTTTACATCAAGGGAAAACTTCATAGTGGACTCAGTCTTTGCGCTAAAAGACTGAACTCCGCCGGCGGCCAGGGCATCGTACTCAAGCCGACGATCGAAGATAGAGCCCCTTGCGCGGCCGTAAAAGGTATGAGCCATATAGCCCGAGGGGTCGAAGTAGCCGCTGTTGAGATTTTTGGTAAAGTCCCTGTACTCGGGCCTGTACCCCAGGGTAAAGAGAACGCCGTAATAGGTCTCGCTTCTTGATATATCGGCAAAAAAGCCAATACGCGTATTACCGTCGGAGTAATCGCCGTAGCCGGCCCCGAGGGTTACATCAAAAAACCTTAATTTACCTGTAATATAGGCTGAAAAATCATCTACCCTTATATCATTACGAATAAGCTGGGCAGTATCAAGAAGTACATAATGGCTGTAACCGAGGCCTCCGCGAAAGTTCTCAGAAAAAACCCTTCTGCCCGATACCCCCCATGTCATCTCTGTCGTGGGGTTATCCGGGGTATCAAGGCTTAATAACGCGACTCTTGTCCTTAGAGATGTCTTCTTTGAAAATTTATACGCAGAGCGCAGCCAGAGGGACTTTGCCCTTGCCCTGTCATTAAAGCGCGAGGCCTCGAACTGCGTCCCCCCGAGGTTGAGCTCAAGCCTTGAGAGGGGCGAGTAATAAAGCCCGGCTCTGTAAATCTCAAGGTGGTTGTCATCGGAGTCATCGGAGACGATAAAGTCCAGAGATAATTTTGGCCCTCTCTGAATCCTAATCTTCTTATCAAGGTCAAGGGCCTCTTTATTCTCTGGTTCACCTGCAAGGACCCTTCTCGTCTCTTTCTCCGCGCCCTTTCTGTCACCGCTCCACCAGAGGGTACGGCCAAGCCCGAGGCGCGCCTCGGTGTTTGTACCGTCTTCCCCGAGGACCTCTCTGTAAAGTGCGATAGCCCCATCGTAATCGCCCTTCCACCCAAGGGTGCGGGCAAGCCCCAGCCTGGCACCGGTATCACCGGGGTTCTGCTTCAGTACCTTTTTATACTCAGCGATGGCCTCATCATAGGACCCCTTCCAGCCAAGGACCGCGGCAAGCCCCTTTCGAGCGGATAGCAGCTCCGGATACTCCACGAGGACCTCCCTGTACAGGGCTATAGCCTGCTCATACTCCTTGGCCCAGGATAAAAAACGCGCCTCTCTCACCTTGAGGCCCGCCCTCTTTTGTCCGTCTTTTTCGGCGGCGGCGGCGGCCTTTAGTACAGATGCCGCCTCATGGTAAGAACCCTCTGATTTCAGCTCTGTCAGGCGCCCGGCAAGGGCCTCGGCATTGGCGGGGTCTTCGGCGAGAATGGCCTCATAGGTGTTTTCCCTTGAGAGCCTCGATGCCGTAGCCGCCATTGTAAGTACAGGAGCGAAATAAACAAGAAAGGCCGCTACGAGGCAGATCGAAAACCTCAAAAAGCCGCCCCTGCCTGCACCGGCCACTTTATGCGCCAGAGTCCCCATCTCCGTCACCTGACTTTCTTTTATCAATAGCCCCTTTTGCTCCGTAAACTTAGCGATTTTTCCATCTATAGCCATGCTTTTCAACCCTCTCCCACTTCTTGCTACCAAAAAGTTTCTTTATTACCGCCTGAGTGCGCCAGAAACTGTTAATCTGCCTGTAGCCGAAGTTCTCCAGCACCCCGTAGAGAAGCAGTATGAGAAAATCCTTAATCTTAGGGTACCTCATATATGTCATCTCCTCAAGAAGTATGGCCCCTGTTGAGAGGAGCACCCCTATGAGAATGGCCATGGTAAGAAAGAGGACAAAGAACCTGCTGTCAACAATACCCAAAAAGAAGCAAAGCGTCACTATTACGTAGCCTGCGATCTCCACCACGGGACCGAAGAGCTCTATGATGAACTGATAGGGCATGGCAAAGAGGCCTACGGTGGAGAACCTGGGGTTAAAGAGCATCTTCTTATGGTAGAGTATGGACTGCATGAGACCCAGGTGCCAGCGCCGCCTCTGTCTGGCCAGCATCTTAAAGGTCTGCGGGGCCTCTGTCCAGCATACGGGGTCCGGGACAAAGTGTACCTTGTACTTCCTGCCGGCCTCGATAAAATACCTGTGAAGGCTGAGAATAAGGTCCATGTCCTCGGTAACGGTCCTTGTAGTGTAGCCGCCTATGGCGGTAAGGGCCCTCTTATTAATAACAGAGAAGGTTCCGGAGATTATCAATAAGGCGTTAATTGCGCTCCAGCCGGCGCGCCCAAAGAGAAAGCTCCTTATATACTCCACTATCTGAAACCTCGATAGACTGTCCTTTGGCAGCTTCAGCTCCTCAATCCTTCCGCCGCGCACCACGCAGCCGTTGAGTATCTTCACGATACCGCCCGTAGCCATAATGGTATCAGGGTCCTCTATAACCGTACGCATAAGCCTTGTTATTGCCTTTTCCTCAAGTATGGAGTCGGCATCAACAGAGCAGATATAAGGAGAGCGAGAGATATTGGTGCCCACGTTCAGTGAGTCCGCCTTGCCGCCGTGCTCCTTGGCTACTATCGTCAGGTTGGGAATGGAGGGATTAAGATAAAAGGCCTTTACCTCGCCCGTGGGTATAAGAGGCCTGTAAACAAGGTCCACCCTCTCAAGGGTAAAGACCTCTATGAGCCTCTGTAACGTAGCGTCCACAGAACCGTCGTCCACCACAATAACCTCAAAGTCAGGGTAATCAAGGCGCAGCAGGGCCTTTACCGTATCGGCGATATTCTGCTCTTCATTATAAGTCGCGATAATCATGGTTACGGGCAGGGCAAGCGAGGAGTGCAGCTCTTCGTGATACCTGCCGTATTTCAGGCGCCTCATGTGCCTTATCACCACGATGCTGGCTACGATAAGCAGAAATAGATAGACGATATTGGCCACACCGAAGTATGACAAGACAACGTAGTTAAACCAGTTTACTATAATATTCAGGATTTTCACATAGACCTCATAGTAATCGGCGCAGGTGCGCCTTCACCGCCTTTAGGGGTATCCCAGCACGGCCCTCGCGGCCCTTCTTATCTCTGCGTCAATATCATTATCAGCGGCGGCCTTTATGGCGTCCATGGCACGGACGGCCTTAAAACGGGCGAGTATCCTTATCATCTCCCGCCGCACCACCGTGCTCCCTCTCTCAAGGGCGTTTATAAGGGGAGCGAATGCATTGTTTTGTCCCATTGCATAGAGCGTATCCCCGGCCATCTTCCGCACCCCATCATTATCATCCTCAAGGCCCGCTACAACCTGCCAGACCAGCCCCGTGCGCTGCATCTCTTCTACTACCATCTCCTTTGCGTAGACGTCCTCATGGTTAAGAAGAATGTCCCTGAGGGCCTCGAGCGCATGGCCATCCATCATACCAAGGGCCTCGGCCGCCGCGCGCCGAACCTGCCAGTTAGTATCCAGAAGCCCGAACTTTATCTTATCTACTGCGTCAACGGCATTCATAAGCCCGAGGGCGCGTATGCTGTGAAGGCGCACCACCCAGGAAGAATCTCCAGAGAGCTGCATCAGGTGCTCTGCGGCCGAGAGGGCCTTGTGCTTCCCAAGGCCCTTGGCCGCCTTGGCCCTTACATCAGGCTCGATGTCAAAGAGAGAGAGGCTGAGGTCTTCTACTACAGATGGCCCCTCAAGGTCACCGAGTATATCCACCACCACGCACCTTACGCGCCAGTTCTGATTCTTCAGGCCGCTTCGCAGAACATTAACGGAGTCGCTGCCAAATGAGATGATAGCGGACTTCACTATACGGAGCGAGACCTCTTCAAGTGAGTACACGCCTGTCTTAAGGCTCCCCATAATCGCGGGGAGCCCCCTGGGGTCGCCTATTAGCCCCAGCGAATAAACAACCATATTACGCACGTCTCTTTTCTTGTCGTTAACCACCTGTATGAGGGCATCTACGGCTCTGGAGCATCTTATGACCCCGAGGTGCTCGGCGGCGCGCGCCCTCTCCCACATCCTGGAGCTCTTTAGCTGCTTAAGGTAATAATCCACATAACCCAGCTCCTCGAACCACGCGTACATTCTGCGGTATTGCTCAGGCTTCGCAGCGGCGATATAATGGATAAGGGCCTCCTCAACGGCGATCCAGTCAAGTGAACCCGGCGAGGCGGCAAGCCTCTTAACGTTCACCTGCCCGGGGCATTGAACCATGGCAGAGACAATAGGATTATAACGATCCCTGCTCCTGTCAAGACGCAGAAATCTCTGTTTGCGGTAAAAACGGCGCAGAAATGCGTAGATAATGATAAGGACTATAGATAAGAGAATGCCGGCGATTGTGAGGATAAGTGTTTGGCGGGTCACGGTAGGGAGCTCTTTTGATTGATAAGTTTTGTATCTCTCTCATACATAATGAAGAAGAGAGTCAGAAGTACGTCTAAAAAGGCAGCAGGATTACCGCACTTGCTATATACTATTACATATCAGACCAAAAAATCAAGGTATTTAATCAAGAGTTGATAAATCTCTTTTTCCCCCCGAAAAAACAGAATAATCAGGGGGAAAAAGAGATTTATGCTTAGTGTCTCTTGTAATGACCCTGCCAGTGCTCGGCGTTAGAGATAAACTCAATGTCAAAAGAACGGCGCTGATCCGGGTTTAAGATCTTTCTCATCTTTATAATGTAAGAGTACTTCTTTAAGAGTATCTTTGCCTTAATAGCGCTTATCTTCTTAATCTTTGCCTTTACGGCGACCATATTGGGGTCATCCGCTGTAACCAGATTCTTCAGCTCCGCCTTCCTCAAGACCAGCTCTGCCTTTAAGGGGGCCATATCCCTGCTAAGCTCAAGGTGCATGGCCTCTATTTTCCCCTGCTGCTCTTTATTCAGAGAAGACTTCCAGCCGTGATGACCGGCAGAGCGACCCCCTGAGGGATGACCTGCTTTATGACCGGCCATATGAGCCGCATGCTGGCCCTGATGCCCTTTTGTCATGGCGTTGTGCACAATGACGCCGCTCCCGTTCTGCGCAAATGCCGAGGCGCCGAAGATTAAAAATATCGCCGCCATAAAAATCACTCCCCTCTTCACTCTTCTCTGCATTTTTCCTCCTTTACCCGTTTAACCTTCATGAAAAATCACCGCTGCATACTTATTTACATATTATACAAGCACTTCGCAAAATGGCAATGTTTTACCTTAAGTTAACAGAAAAAAGGGACAAACCCATGTAGGGACCGGTCCCTTTAATCCCTATAACAATCCCGGGGGCTCAGGGGCTCTTTGCCATCTTAAAACCATTGCCGCGTTTGTATACACCCGGGCCGCCGGCGAGCTTTTCTTCCGTCTCGCTAACACCCAGCGCATATACCTTGCCGGAGCATACCTTGTAATCGTGAACCTCGGAGACCCTTACGCTATCACCCTCGGCAACGCTCTTTATGCTCACCGATGCGCACCGCCCCTTTTCAAGATCACCCCTGTAGGATCCATAATTCTTTTTTCCGTTAAATGTTCGTACATAACCCATCTTCAGGGCGGCTATCTCACGAGCCGTACCCTCAAGGGAGACAAAGGTCTTGGGCCAGGACCTCTCAAGGGCGGCAAGCCTCGCGGTCTCGGCCTTCTTATCCTTTACATAATTCACATCATCAAGGACAAGGCCCTCCCTGAGCTCCGCAATCTTCTCACCATCGTTTATAAGGTCGTAATTTTTCATAACCTGAAACCTCACCTCGGCAGGGCCGTCACAGGCCACGAACCAGACTCCCTTTACCCCCTTGCCGAGTATGTACTCAAAGGCGGTAAGGGCACTGACCTCGGTAAGACGCTTAAAGTCGCCGTATTGCCTCGGCACAACATAGAGCGGGTATCCGCCGCGCTTGTTGCACGTAATAGTAGCCGTCTCAAAGATATCAATGGCCGAGTATCCGCCGCTCTCGTCTGAAGAGCCAAGAGGAGCGCTCGTAAGCCTGACCCGGCCGCTTCTTAGAGGCGCAAGGTCCATTAAGGAGGCGGTTGCGCCTTTATACACCATAGGCTCTGCCTCATGCTCTATCATGGTAGCAACATGGTGACGGGCAGGGCCGTTGTAATAACTGCCTACCACCTTAAATGCCCCGCTCTGCCCGGGCTCCGGAAGGGCGCCCTTTATAAAGGTATGGGTACTGTCAACAACATAAAGGGCCTCAATATCGCTCCGCTCAAGAAGGCCCTGCCTCAGCCCCTTTGAAGAAGCCGAGACCTCGAAGCTTACCGCACTTAACGTGATAATCGTAAAAATAATTGCCAAAAGCAAGACCTTCATCCTATGAGCCTCCTTTATAATGTATTCCCTTGGAAAAACCTCCTACCCGGGCACTTATAAAGCATAAGGCGTGCCATAGGATACGTAAAACATAAGTACTTGAAAAACAAGACAAAATACCAGAGCTCAATATAGAGCTTTACCCAAAGGTGTGCTATTTCAGCCATACAACCTCTCTTATAGAGGGCCGGGCAATCACCAAAGCGCCTGATAATAAAAGCTTTTGGCCATAACAAGGCCATATAAACCCAAGTGTGCGATTTATGCTGCTGTGCGTTTTTGGCATAGGACTCCGGCCCGCCCGCCCCCTGCCCTCGGGCTGAAGATAGGCAAGGTGAATGCCCCTTTTATGAAAATAAATTGTTTAATCTGTTAATGTATGATTTAATTCACCCCAGCAGGATCCATTATTATCAGGGAGGCGCTATGGAGGAGAAGAGAGATAGTAAGAGAATACCCTTTAGACACAATGTTCACTACGGCCTTACCGAGCCGCCGCAGTTCATCTCGTTTATTACCGACATCTCCGTTACAGGGTTGTACATCAAGACAAACAAGGTATTCGCCCCGGGGACGAAGCTCTTTCTTCTTATTGAGGCCAATGAGTCACTCTTCAAGGCCGAGGGCATAGTAGTGTGGTCAAAAAAGGCCCCGCCCCACCTCGTAAGGCACATGAAAAGCGGGATGGGAATAAAGTTTACCCATGTTACCGGGGAACTTATGGAGCTATACAAAAACAAGGTTTAATCAGGCAGACCCGGGGCCGCGGTATCTGCGGCCCTCTACCTGCCATTTCCCACCGCCGCCCTTACCCCCTCTTATACCTCCAACTTTAAAAAAATCCCTCTTTGTGCTATAATAGTGTGACTAAATAACCAATCGGTGCGCTATTATGCTTAAAAAAATATCAAGACTCACTGTGCCAAACGATCCCGGCTACATAAAGGGGATATCCGCCTACTGCAGGGAGCTCACGAGGCGCATCGGATTTAACTCAAAAGAGATCAGAGAGATAAACAAAGCCCTCTCCGAGGCCGTCTTAAGCGTCATTACCCGCGCCTTCAACCCCTATGAGGACGAGTCCTTTGAGATAACCTTTAATATCCATGACGACGGCCTGCAGATAAACATCGAGGACATGGGGCTGCCATTCTCCTTTGGCATCATAGATAAGAAAAAAGAGACCCCCGGGCTGAAGGTCATAGAAAAAAACATGGATAAGCTGCTCTTTGTAAACAGAGGCAAGAAAGGCAAAGAGCTGCAGCTATTTAAATACTTCAGGGGCAAACACGTAGAAGATCTCTACAGCAGCGATGAGCTCGCCCCCTTCGGGTCATGCAAGATACCCGCGCGTGACAAGGAGATGGAGATACGGCTTATGAGGCCCGAAGAGGCCGCCGAGGTCTCAAGGTGCATCTACAGAACTTACCGCTACACGTACCTTAAAGAAGACCTCTATTTTCCCGAGAGGATAGCGGCCATGAACCGCGACGGCAAGATGATATCCACCGTAGCCGTTACAGACGAGGGCGAGGTGGCGGGACACTTCGCTATTATGCCGCGGCCTAACGGCAAGGTAGCCGAGATAGGCGTAGCCGTGGTAATGCCGATGTACAGGGGCAGGGGCGTTATGAAAAAGATGCTCACCTTTCTCATGGAAGAGGCGAAGCGGCGGGAGCTCTACGCACTCTACGGCAATGCCTTTACCATACACGCCCTCAGCCAGAGGGCCAACCTGAAGTTCGGTTTTAATGAGACGGCCCTGCAGCTTGGATGGATACCGCCGGGCTCTATAAAGGTAATAAAAGAGAGGGGGCTTAAGGGGGCCGGCAACATTCTGACCTTTTTCAAGTACCTTCACGAGACAACGCCTTACCCAGTCTTCATACCGCAGAAATACAAAAAAATATTCGACCGTATGTACTCGGGCATCGGGCTGCAGAGGCTCCTCGAGACCCCTCTGCCTATCACCATGGCGGTACTGCCGGCTGAGTCGGAGATAAACCTTAAGATAAAACACGCCCACAGAACGGCCATTATAACCGTAAAAAAATTCGGCAAAGACTTTCTCCACCGCCTGCAGGCAAAGACCACAGAGCTCTCAAAGAGACACTTCAACGCAATATACATTGACCTTGAGTTAAAAGACCCCTTCACGCCCGAGGCCGTGATGATGGCCGAAGACCTGGGATTTTTCTTCGCCGGACTGCTGCCCGATTACTCCGATGGAGATATCTTCCGGCTGCAGCGTTATGAGACGGATATACTCTACGATGAGGTTCACACCTCCTCTATCTTTGGCGGAGAGCTTGTGGATTACATACGCTCTCAGGATCACCGCCATAACACATAAAGGGAAAGGGGAATCGGGGCTGCGAAAAAACTGTAACAAGGGGGGGGATGAGGGGGTCTGCTTAGACGAGACCAGGGAAAAGGTCTTACAGTAAGTAAGGGCCCTTTAAAAGCCTCCTTTCAAACTCCTAAGGGGCGGCAAAAAGAAATCTCTTCATCGCAGGCATTAGCCCGTCAACAAGGCCCATTAGCCTTGAACTCTCATAGAGCTCCCGGAGCGGCAGCCTTGACTTGTGGGCAAAATATATCTTTCTCTTCGTCACATTACCATCACGGTACAGACCGCCACTTAGACCCCCGGCATACCTTGACTTAAAAAAAGAGAGGCCCTTGAAGGGATATAACCCGCCGCCCCTCTCATATAAAAAACGAAAGACATGTTTCATAAAGTAAGAATGCCTGTACCTGGCGTCGGCTACATCAAAAAAAGGAGATAACCCCAGAGAGAGGGCCTCTACGCCTTCTTCTTTAAAGACCCCTATGGCGCGGCTCATGATTAGGGCCAGGGTTCCGCCATGGGCAGAGGTACGGGTACGGAGAGTTCCGGAGAGGTATCCGTATACACGGCCATGTCTGTACATGGGGTCAAAAAAAATAAAACCCGTCACGCGCCCGCCTTCGATGGCGATGAACTTTCTTACATCAGGCTCAAAGCCGTACACGGCCTTGCGCACAAGAAAGCAGAACTCACGCTCCTTAACGCTCTTCGTGGATAACCACTGCTCGGTTATCTCCCTTAACTCTCCAGTAAAGGCGGGCTCTTCGCTTAACTCTACCGCGCGCACCCCTGACTCATGGGCCCGCCTTATCATTCTTCTCATAGACTCCTTGGCACGGCCCCGGTAAGTATAGCTGCCAAGGGAGAGTTCCGTCTCGACCCCCATCTCATTAAGGTAAAAACCCATCTCCGAGAGCGTACCCGCTGCCTCGGGGGTTACGTGCAAAAAAGCGGACCTTGGAAAACGGCTTACAAAGGCGCTTAAGAGTTTCTTGTAATCCCCTACGGAGCAGAGGGGGTTTGAGAGGGCGAAGGTTATACCGGCGGATCTGGCATAGGGGATATAACCCACACCGGGAAGGACAAAGTAATCAAGCCCCTCCTGTAGGGACGAGTACGCGGAGCTGTGAAAACCGTACCTCACAAGGTACTCCCGAAGCTCTTCTTTTATCTCACTCAGCATGCTCTGGCTCATACTAATATTAAAACACCATTGCCCTCACTTTTCAACCTCCCGGCAAAGAACAGGCTTCTTTGGAGCCGCTGAAAAAAAATCTTCTTTAAAGACATCTTTCATGTATAATTATTAAAAAAATCATAGGAGGCAACAAATGGCAAAATCAATTACGGCTATAAAAGACATACTGAGGCGTGAAGAACGGCTGGTAATAAAGATAAAAGACACTATCGCGGTAATGGCGCATAAAGAATCCAAGGCCCTGCTGCGGGGTTTTCTGAAAAACAAGAGGGCCGAGGTAAAGGGCTACAAGAAGATAATAAAAGACAGTGAAAAATGTCCCGCTGTTAAGAAACCTGCCGCTAAATGCAAGACAACGGCAAGGGCTAAAAAAACAGCAAGCCGCTGCAAGAAAAAATAAATATCTCATGCTTTCTTTTAGAAAAAAGATTTTTTTTAAGGGAAGGAGTGCTCCGCTCCCCTTGTGCGAGTAGGTGTATAAGAAGCACTAAAAGCCCTTAAGAGAGCCTGGCAACGAGAACCTATATGGTATTAATGGGTGATCTTTGAAGATATATCTGCGTCTGCAGGATCAGATAATAGACGTCACTACCTTATAAGGAGTTTATCATGAGTAACGAGATACCCGCCTTTTTTCAAGAGGTAAGCGAGAGATTTCCTGAAGTTTTCAAGGCCTACTGCGCCCTTGGCGAGACCCTATCCGCAAAGGGGAAGATGGAGGAGAAGACCCGCGAGCTCGTAAAACTCGGCATCGCAATAGGCGCCTCCTCTGAAGGGGCCGTGCACTCTCACACCAGAAAGGCCCTCGCGGCCGGGGCAGCAGATGAAGAAATCCTTGAGTGCGCGCTTCTGGCCATAACTGCCATTGGCTGGCCCCGCGCCATGGCCTCTCTATCGTGGATAGATGACGTGCTCGGGGATATTAAATCCGAGTAGGAATTAAAAACTCGTAGATTAATAATCAAGTCCAACGTGCTGCGCCTCGGACTCCTTAACGGCCTTTACGTTCTCCACAACACTTATAAGCGTCTGGCCGGGCCCGGACTGAAGCTGCTTTTCTTGCGTAAAGACGCTGAGCTCTCCCGTACCGGAGACAAGAAAGAGTGGTATGGCCGATGGGAACTTCTCAAGAAAACTATAAAAACCGAATTCTTCCGTAAGGTTTGTCTTTTTAACAACCGCTCCCCTTGCGAACATCTGCGATAAAGACCAGTAATCACAGCCCGCGCCAAAGAGAAATCTGCCGTGCAGCCGCTTTGAGATAACCTTGCGCGAGGCCTTCTCCATGTCCTTGTCAGGGACGAGCTGATAGAGCTCCGAGCTTGGAAAGATATGCTTGAAGTGAAGTATGGCCAGTGAGTTTGTCTCGTTATTAGGCGTCATGGCCAGAAGCCTTCCTATGCCGTCCATGTCAACGTCTCTCAGCACCGCCTCGGAGACACCGCTGCCGTAATATGCCTGCAGCCCCTGCATATGCGCCGCCATGACGCTGCCGCGGTTAGTATCCACAAGCACGGACTTTACCCCCACATCCTTTAATGCCTCGGCGATATCCAGGACCCACGAAGAGGCCCCTATGATTAAAAAACCCCTTGGTTTGGCCTTGGCAACCCTGAGAATTCTGGCAAAGACTCCGGCCCCGAGACCATAAAACACAACGGTTATTATAATAACCGTAAAGATAACGGGCAGAATAAGGGCACCCTGCTCTATACCGGCGTCTACAAGGCGCAGGGAGAATACAGAGGCAACGGCGGCGGCCACGATGCCCCTTGGCGCCACAAGGGCTATAAAGGCCCTCTCTGACCACGCGAGCCCCGAGCCCAGCGTGGAGACAAGCACTGCCGCGGGGCGCACAACGGCTATGAGGACACCTGTAAAGATAAGGCTCTCCACTGTAAGGCTCGATATGCCCTCTATCTTCAGCCGCGAGGCCAGTACGATAAAAAGGACAGAGATAAGCAGTACCCGCAGGTTTTCCTTGAACTCAACTATATGGCTGATATTAATGCCGCCCCGGTTGGCTATAAAAGCCCCCATGAGCGTCACGGCCAGGAGCCCGGACTCGCTCTGTATGAGGTTCGATGCGGTAAAGGCCCCTAATACCATAAGCAGAGTAACTGCGTTCTGCATGAAATCCGGGACAAGATAACGCCGTAGAAGAATAATCAGGATAAAACCGGCCGCAAGACCGCAGCCCACTCCGGCAATAATGGTCTTCAAGATGCCCAGGGCCGCCACGCCGTGAAGGGCGTGAAGTTGTCCGCCTACTATGGCCTCATAGACAAGGACGGCGAAGATGGCTCCCATTGGGTCTGTGACTATGGCCTCCCAGCGCAGAACGCAGGCGACCTTTTCCCTGGGCCGCGTCTGCCGAAGAAGGGGAATAATAACCGTTGGCCCCGTAACTACCAGTATGGCGCCGATAAGAAGAGAGAGAGCCAGACTGAAATGAAGTATATAATAAGCGGCCGTGGCGCCAAGGACCCAGCTCACCAGCGTCCCGGTAAGTACAAGCCTGTTGACCACGGCGGCCTGCCCGCGAAGATCCTCGAATTTCAGGCTTAACCCGCCCTCAAAGAGGATAATGGCAACGGAGAGTGAGACAAGGGGGAATAAAGTTTCACCAAAGATGGCATCGGGATCAATAAGCCCCGTAAGGGGGCCCACGATGATACCAAAGACAAGGAGCACCAGTATGGAGGGGACCCTGATAATCCAGGCTATCCACTGGGCGGATATACCGAGCATCATTATGACGGCTATCCATATGATTATACTCTCATGCATGGCATGTCCTTCTATCTCATTCGGCAACATTACTAAAAGCTGGGGGGGCCTCTCACGGAAGGTCCCCCCTTTCATCAACAGGTATTGCTTACAATTAGTGAGGCCGCACCTTTCCGTCAAGGTTGCAGAGCAGCCCCTCAAGCTCGCTCAGCTGCCTCCTTGTGCCTACTACGACGAGCTTATCCCCCGCCTCTATAGAGAGTGCTTTTGCTGGGTTGGGTATAATGCCCTCTCTGTCTTTTTTCAGGATTGCCAGTATGTTGGCGCCCTCCTCGCAGAGGTTCCGCGCCTTTCCCATGGTAAGACCGGCAAAGGGCGAATCTTCTCTGATAAGAACCTCCTCAAGGACAAGCTCAATGTCTCTTGTATGCATGACAACGTCAAGAAAATCAACAACCGCCGGGCGCAGAAGCAGACTGGCGAGCCTCTTGCCTCCTATGCTGTACGGAGAGAGCACCCGATCGGCCCCTGCCTTTAAGAGTTTAAACTCCGTCTTCTCCATATTGGAGCGGGCCACAATAAATATATCCCTCTTGAGGTTTCTCGCGCTAAGTGAGATATAGACATTATCGGCGTCTGAGTCCGTGGCCGTAACAAGCCCCCTTGCCCGCAGTATCCCGGCGTCCCTCAGGGTCTCGTCATCAGTGGCATCGCCTTCCACATAGAGATACCCGCGCGCGGCGCAGCTGCTGAGGTTCTCCGGCTTCTCATCCACTACCACAAAGGGCATGTTCTCCTCTGCCAGCTCCATGGCCACCTGCACACCCACCCTGCCGAAACCGCATACAATATAATGACCGTTAAGGTTGTCTATCTTTTTTTTCATTCTCCTCCTCCCAAAGGCGCCTTCGAGCTGCCCGGATACGGCATACTCCGATAGTGTCGTCATAATATAAAAAAAAGTTCCAACGCCGAGTATTATAAGGATTACCACGAGGAACCTGCCCTCCGGCGTCAGGGGAAAGACCTCGCTGAAACCCACGGTAGAGATGGTGATGAATGTCATATAGAGAGAGTCGAAAAAACCCCACCCCTCGATAGACATGAACCCGGCTACGCCGAGTACCACAACAGCGAAAAGTAGAAGACCTATCTTCCAAAAATGTCTAAACCAGTGCACCAAGTGCCATTCCTCCCGAGATTATCACCATATAGAGTTTTATCACAAATAAAGAGAGTAAAAAAGGGGGGCTATCCAAAAACAGGGCTTACCCGGGGGCGCTGCCTCTTAAGAGGCAGGATTATCGCAGGCCGCGAAGGTCCCCGGAGGAGAATAACAAGCCCAAATCCATTGACTTTAAGAGGGTGGTAAGATATAAAGAGCCTCAATAAATTTGTCCAGTGCATATCAAAACCCCGGATAATAACCCTTTACTTATGAAAAAAAATCTCAATGGCAGATATTAACGACTTAGTATTAGAGAAACCCGGAAGAAGAAACCTTATACTCCTGTTTTTTTTCCTCACGGGGATGACCGGTCTTGTCTATGAGCTTGTATGGATAAGGCTGCTTATCCTTGCCTTCGGCTCCACACAATTTGCCATTACAACGGTGCTTGTCACCTTCATGGCGGGGCTTGCCCTTGGCAGCCTTATATTCGGCCGCGTCGTTGACAGAGTGGCCGTGCCGCTTTTCATATACGCTGCCATAGAGGTGGCGCTGGGGCTTTACTGTATCGCCTCGCCGCAGGTTTTTTTATTTGTACGGGACATCTACGCTGGGTTTTTAGGGGGCTCGGCAGAGGTTGCGGCAGGAGGCGGAGCGGCTGCCATACAAGACGCAGGTTTTCAGTGGATTCAGTTCATACTCTCCTTCTTCGCCCTCATCATACCCACTACTCTCCTTGGCGGAACTCTGCCTGCGCTCGTAAAATACCTGGCCTCGGCCTCGGGGCGCGTGGGTTTTCATACAGCCCTTCCATATGCCGTAAATACCATAGGAGCGGTTGCCGGCTGCCTTGCCACGGGATTTTTCCTTCTATACTTTCTCGGGCTGAGATACACGCTCTACAGCGCGGGAGTACTTGACCTTATTGTGGGTGTCTTTATCTATCTCCTCTATTGCCGCGGCGCGGCCGGCGAAGAGCCGGGCGGTGAGGTGGCCGAAGATGTAATCACGGAGACTAAGGAACTTACAATAAGCAGCCTTAACACCAAGGCGCTCATATTAGCCGCCTTTATCATCTCCGGTTTCTGCAGCCTCTCATACGAGGTACTCTGGACCAGGGTATTATCCCTTGTAATCGGCTCCTCCGTATACGCCTTCAGCATTATGCTCGCCACCTTTTTAACAGGTATCGGAGCAGGCAGCATACTCTTCGCGCCTTATATAGACAGAGTAAAAAAGCCCCTGGTATGGTTCGGCGTGCTTGAGGCCGTTATCGGGTTCACGGGGCTGCTCTCCATACTTATCTACGCAAAACTACCCTATATCCTTTATAACCTCAAGGGCGCCTTTGCCGAGCAATTTCTCTTATTCCAGCTCATCCAGTTCGGACTCTGCGCCACTATAATCATCATACCAACGCTCTCTATGGGCGCTATATTCCCCCTTGTGGGAAGGATATATACGAGGAGCCTCTCCACTGTAGGCAAAAACATCGGCGACCTGTATTTTTC
>JBHHUP010000030.1:0-19987 GCA_046753845.1 Thermodesulfobacteriota bacterium | reverse complement strand
CGAGCCCCGTAGTATCCATCTAATTGTTGCGTAGAGCTTTCGCTCTACCCAACCTACAAAAACTCCACCCATCCCGCAAAGATTTAAGATCAATAAGCCCTTCAACGTCCATGACGAATCAAATATCCCTTGACAGAGAAACCCCTATCAACTTAACTAATAGACCATGAGCACAATAACCATAATCGGCCACGCAGGGCCTATTTTACCACGAAGATGGCCTCCTTGATTTTTTAAGCTCGAAATATCACAGACCCCATAGTCTACATATAATTGTCGCGCAGAGTTTGCGTTCTACCCACTATGCAAAACCGGAGAAAAATGGACGCTGTCCCCAATGCAGAAAGGACGAAAACCCTGCTCTGGGCAGCCGTTATAATTATCGCCCTCATATCTTTTTTTATTCTGCTCAGCGACGGGCTCTTTGTTATATTCGGCTTTGATACACCTGACTACATCCTCCTTGCCAGGTCAATGGCTCTGGGCCACGGCTACGCCGAGATTAACATACCGGGGCTGCCCGCGCATACGCAGTATCCGCCCGGCCTGCCCCTTCTTTTAACACCTGTTCTGTATCTTCTGGGCTACAACCTCATGTGGATGCATATCATCATCCTTGTCTCCGCCTTCCTCTCCATCTACGTAATAAAGCGGCTCTTCGAGAGTGAGGCTGATAATTTCCTTGGCATCGCCATAGCCCTCCTAACTCTCAGCAATTTTTATTTCATCTCTTTCACACGGGAGATACTCAGCGAAGTTCCATATACTTTTTTTTCCCTCTTGGCGATAATCTTTTTTGAAAAATACCTCGCTGACGATTCAAGGAGGCGTTACCTCGCGCTCTTCATAGCGGCGCTGGCGGCCTCGTACCTGACAAAAATGATCGGCGTCACCCTTTACGCGGGAGCCCTGACAGCCATTATACTAAAGGCCATTAAAGAAAAAAGAGAGACCCCTCCACCGGTTAAAAAAATCCTTTTCTTCGCCGTGGCCGCCATATCGCCTTTTCTCCTTTTAATGGCGCGAAATGCCCTATTATCCACAGGAGGCAATACCTACCAGGCGATCTTTTTCAACGCCGATTACTACAACGCAGAGAGCGGCGTCACGGGCGCCATCGACCTCTTAACCCGCCTTGCCTCAAACCTGAACACCTATCTCCTCTTGCCTTCGAAGATGATCTTCATTTACCTGGACTATGGACGCACGCCGCCTCTGGTCTTTGGCGCCTTAACCTTTATAACCACGACCTTGATGCTTTACGGCCTATTACACGAACTTTACAAAAAAGGAGGGTGTAGGGAATTTTATGTTATCTTCTTTTTCGGCCTTATAATCGCATGGCCCGCTTACGGCATAGGGGATAGCTTCAGGTATCTCATCCCCATGATACCGTTTTTTTACTACTATCTTTTTATCGGCATCAGGCTTTCGGCACATAACATAACAGCTCTGCTGCAAAAGAGGCCTGTTGAGAGGGCCAAACTGTTACTCTATCCCTGTTTAATCTTACTGGCCCTAAATCTTCTGAGCCAGAAAGGGATCTTACTCACCACGGAGATTGCCCGGCGCGTTCATGAATCCATTGTCCTTCTTGACAAAAACTCTCTTAAAAAATTCAATATAATCAGTGAAAAAACTGTATTTACATCTGAGCTGAAGAGTCTCCCGCCATGCTTCACGCACTACCTCTCGTCCTCTTATTTTCTAAGGTCGATAATGCGGCCCGGAGATGTAGCAACAGCGCGCAAGGCACGCCTCACCGCGCTTATCACCGGGGGATATGTACTGAAATTTCCCTTTACGCATAAGAGTGAAAAGATGCTTGAATTTTTTACCCGTGAAAATATAGATTACGTTCTTATAGACAGGTGCTACCCCGAGACGCGCGATTATATAATCCCTTTTTTCAATGAGAACAACGATCTTTTTGAGATGCCTGATAAAAACTATCTTGTGTTCAGGTTCAAGGGACGTGATAAAACAAAAATCATTTCTCCTGCTACAGAATAATTTCCCCCTCCTTTACAAAGAGAAACATTCCCGCAGCTCCGCAGGATGGGCTTCATTGCACGAAACCCATCAATCGTATCTTTTATTCATGCCTAATGAAACAATAAAACATTTGATGGGTTCCACACATCCTGCATATTTACCGGGACAACTATGAAGACACCATACTTAATTGTAAAAATTTTTCTCAGCCCTGTAGGGATGGCGCCGCCCGCCATTCCACTTCTCTTTAGGCGGAGAAGACCCGCCCTTCACCCCGGTCACAACACAAATATCCCTTGACAGAGAAACCCCTATCAACTTAACTAATAGACCATGAGCACAATAACCATAATCGGACTCGTAGCCGCCGCATTTACCACCTTCTCCTTTATTCCCCAGGCCATAAAGATAATAAAGGTTAAAGAGACACGGGACCTCTCGCTACTCATGTGCCTCTCCCTGGAGACGGGTATCTTTCTCTGGTTCGTATACGGCCTATTATTGGGAAACCTGCCCATAGTGCTGGCCAACGGCATTACGCTTATCTTTACAACCCTTGTCCTTGTATTAAAACTAAAGTTCGGATAATCCCCCATACCGAGTGCGGCCCCGCGAGTTGTGCGGAGTACAATACAACCTCTGAGATGCTTATCCTCTGCCCCCGGAAGGGTGAGATAAAACCCCTGCGTAATTTAGGATAAATAAATTCCTCTCGATTTTTTTTTGAGCTTTTCCCCGTTATTCACAACAATTTTTCTTCTCATCTTAGTTTAATCTTCACCCTGTATAATGGGAGGCAAGTAAGAGATAAAACAGGGTCCAAACAAGGAGGTAGAAGACATGAACAAGGCAGATAAGATGACCGTATTTACAGGCATAGCTCTTAATATAATGGTAGCGGGTATCGTCATTTTTGCGGCGACAAAATATCTCGCTTAATAATACAAAGATAAAGGAGGAAATATCATGGGAAGAATAACAGATTTTGAAGTATACTGCGGTCTGGGACTTAACCTTGCTGTGATAGCTGTAGCCACCTTAGTCGGTGTGGTCGCCTACACAGTCTAACAAAAACAAACCGGAACAAAAGAAGAGGGCGGGACATTGTCCCGCCCTCTTGTGTTTTTAAGCCCCGTGGTTCTGGCACTATTAATATAATAGATGCGCCACGGTCTAAGCCGCCGCATCGTTATTTCCTTTACAACTCCTGCGCCTCTTTAAGGCCCCGTAAAAGACAACGCCCTTTTGAGACCCTTACCTCGCACGCACGCGTACACCATCGGATAAGGCGTCATCAGGGTGAGCGATAACAGCCTCTCCCTCTGATACTCCTGATACGACCTCGGCAGAAAGCCCGTTTATATGCCCTACTTTTAATGACCGCCTCTCGGCGCGGCCGTTTTTTACAACAAAGACCGCCCAGCCATCGCCGTGCCTGAAGAGCGCGCTTACGGGAACCGTAAGAACAGAGGCCCCTTCCCAGATAACAAAACCGGCATCTACCCTGTAACCATCTCCGAGACCCATGGCGTTCTCGGGCAAGGAAATGATTTCGGCAATAACGTTCACACGCTGCTCCTCTACGCCAAGGCTTGAAATCTTTGTAAAGCCCGCAGGCTCAATTACGGTAACCCTGCCCTTTAGCACCTCGCCGCCGCCCCATCTCTTTAAAAAAACCTTATCACCTACTCTTATCCTTACGGCATCGGCGGATAGCACCTCGGCTATAACCTCAAGCCTCTTCGGGTCACCGATATCCACAAGAGGCTCTGAGGCTGAGACCACTCCCTCGGACTCACGGTGAATCTTAAGCACCCGGCCATCTACGGGAGAACGTACGCTGACGGCTCTTCCGGCGCGGGCGTCCGTTGAATCATGAAGCACGGCGCGGGCTCTCTGCACATCAAAACCCGCCGCTTTTACAGCCGCCTCAGAGGCGGCAAGCTCCGCCTCCGCGCCTTCTGCCTCGCTATTGGCAAGCTCCAGTTCATCACGGGATACAAAGCCGCCCTTAAAAAGGCTCTCCGTACGGCGAAGTTTCTCCATGGCGTAAACTTTTGCGGCCTTTGCAGCCCGGCTCCTCTCACGGGCTTCTTTTAAGACCGCCCGTGCCGCCGACAAAAGGGCCTCGGCCTCGGCGTGGGCGCGCGAATCAAGAACACCGGGCCTTAATGGTGTTAGCAGGGCAACGGTCTGGCCCTTCTTAACCTTATCTCCCACATCAAGGGCTATCCTGCCCAAGACCCCCGCAACAGGCGCGGAGAGAGTATACCTCTCCTTAACCCGTGTCTTACCCTCCTCCTCAACAGTTACAATAAATTCACCGCGCCTCGCCTTTACTACATCAGCGGGAAGGGGCCGCGGCATAAGCCCGTATATTATGGCCAGGGTCACGGCCACGGCAGCAAGGACAATTATCACCCATCTTCTAAGATTCATTTTGACTCTTACTCCTTTGCCTTCAAGACCTCTACAAGGTCCAGATGGTCCAGTCTCCTTCGTACGATCAGCCCCGATACAAAGGCGCTTGCCACCACAACAAGGGCCGCAAGAGAGTATGTGGCAGACCCTACAACGTGGGGTATCCTGAAGAGCTCCGAGCTTAAAGCCCCGGCAAGGTACACGCTAAGCACCCGCCCCATGACAAAACCGATTGGTATGGAGGCCAGTGTGAGGAGCGCAAGCTCGCCCAAGAGTATATAAGAAATCTCCGCACGCGTGTACCCGAGCACGCGGAGGCTCGCAAGCTCCCTACTCCTCTCCGATAGCGAGATACGCGCGCTATTATAGACTACACCGAATGCTATAGTCGCCGCAAGAAGGCTCGCGATAAAAGTATAGAAAAGGATTATCTCGGCCTGCGTCTCATTGAAATTATTAAGCTCGTCCCTGGTAACTACCGCGCCGGCCACTCGCGGCATCTCCATGAGGTTTTTATAGAGCCCCTGCCTGTAAAGAGGGTCTGTTGTCAGGTAAGCGCCGGTGATGGCGCCACCCTCCATCATCAGGCGGTTAAGGGCCGAGATATCCATAAAGCCTGATAGCCCCGCGTATTGCCTGACCAGCCCGGCCACATAGACGCTGCGTACGGGCCGGCTGCCCTCAAGGGCCTCTACGGTGAGAGAATCCCCTATGCCTACGCCGAGAATGCCAGCGAGGTAATCATTAAGGATAATACCCTCCGGCGGCAGGGCAACGGGTCTCATGTTTTTATTTAAGAGCATATAAAGAGAGCCTTGAGGCAAAATTCCCTGTATCATGGTACGGTAGCTGCGGTGGCCGAACCTCATCCTTACAGGCACGCTCCTTAAGGGCTCGGAGTAATAAACCCCCTTTAGACCCCGTAACTCGTAAAGCGCCTTTTTTGAAGATGGCTCCGTAAAGACCACTGTCATATCCTCTCTCTGCGAGACTATGAACTGGGCGTCGAGCATGAAGTCTATGGCGTCCTGAAAAAAGGTGCCCCCTATGACGATGGCGCATGAAAGCGCTATACCCGTAGCCGTCAGTAAGGACTTTAGAGGCCTTCTCTCGATATTGCGAATAATCATCCGCGTGGGCTGCGAGATAAAACTGCCCATGCCTATACGGTCAAGAAGCGTCCTGCCGTACTGCGCCGGCGGCTTCGGCCTCATGGCCTCGGCAGGGGGCGCCATGGCAGCTCTACGCACAGCCGTAAAGGTGGCCCCCAGCGCCGAGGCCGCGGTAATAAGCACTACGATGAGGGTAGAGTAGGGGCTCAGCACCTCGATAAGGTAAGGGAAACGATAAAACTCCATGTATATCATGGCAAGGCCCCTGCCCATACGCGCCCCCGCTAGGATGCCTACGAGCGAGCCTGCGGTGATGATGATTAAGACCAGCTTTATATAATGGATGCCTATGGCGCGGCTGCTGTAGCCAAAGGCCTTCAGCGTGCCTATCTGCTCACGCTGCATGCCGATGGTTCTATTGACTACTACATTAAGGAGAAAGGCGGCCACAACGATGAATACCGCCGGAAAGACGCGCGCGCTCATATTAAGGGCCTGAAACTCCGAGGACAGGTACCGGTTAGAGGTCTGGTCCTCTCGTGCGTAGGCGCCGAGTCCGCCGTATCGGGTAAGGGCTGAATCAACGAGCCTGATGACGTCCCCGGGCTCGGCATCGCTCTTCAAGGTCATAGTGAGGTCGTTAAAAGCGCCTTTCATATCATAAGCCGTGGCAAGGGCGCCGCGCCCCATCCAGATAATGGCGTAGCGTTTGTAATCAGGGCTAAGCGAGCCGGGACGGGCCTGCATGACGAACTCAGGGCTAAGCCCCACTCCGACGATGATAAGCCTCTTACGCCTGCCCTTAATCACAGCGGTGATGGAGTCTCCGGGTCTAAGTCCGTGAGCCGAGGCAAAGGCCTCGCTTACCACGGCCTCGTTATCCGTCCACGGTGCGACCTGCCTGCCCTGCCTGATATAAACCCTGTTAAGGACCGGCTCTCCTCTATCGGACACAGAGATAAGGCGAGCCGTTACAGGCTCATTAAAGCCCTTTATATCGAGCTTTGCCGCTGCCACGACACGGGTCTCCACTACTTTTACTCCGGGGATGGCGGCTATACGCATGGCCCTATCTTCAGGGGCGCGCTTCAGGGAGACAAATATCTCGGCGAAGCTGAACTCACGATAAAATTTGTCTCTCGTAGTGTTAAGCGAGTCCATGGTGCTCTTTAACATAACAAAAGCGCAGACACCGCTGGCTACGACAAGGACTATGGCCAGGACCTGCCCCTTCATCCTCCATAGATCTCTTAATAGTTTTCGGTCAAGTGAGTTCATGGCCAGCTCGTTCCCTCACCAGCGCAGCTCAGAGGGCTGTTTCTTAACTGCATTTCTCTTTATCTCCCCTACCCTGCCGTCGCTAAGATGCACCACACGATCGGCCATAGCGGAGATATCAACATTATGGGTAATAATAACCGTCGTCGTGCCGAGCTCCCTGTTAACACGCTCCAGCGCCTCAAGAACGACAATTCCCGTTGTGAAATCAAGGGCCCCCGTGGGCTCGTCACAGAGCAGCACCTCGGGGTTCTTGGATATGGCGCGGGCTATGGCCACGCGCTGCTGCTCACCTCCGGACAACTGCGATGGAAAATGGTTCAGACGATCCTCAAGGCCCACAATCTCCAGTGCTTCGGCGGCCTTCATGGGTTTTTTCGATATCTCAGTAACAATTGAAACATTCTCGCAGGCCGTAAGGCTTGGTATAAGATTATAGAACTGAAAGACAAATCCAACGTGAAACCTGCGGTACTCGGTAAGCTCTGCCTCACCTGCGGAGGTAAGGTCGCGGCCGCGGTACGAGACATGGCCCTCTGTAGCCGTATCAAGGCCGCCGATGATATTAAGGAGCGTGGACTTTCCGCTTCCCGATGGCCCGAGAAGAACGAGAAGCTCTGATTTGTACAGCTCAAGGTCCACACCGCGAAGGGCCTCAACCCTCACCTGCCCCGTCTCATAGACCTTCGTAAGCCCTCTTATGGTAAATACCGCTTCCTTTGAAGACACCTTCTCCCCCGTTATCTGAAAACAAAGTATTAATTTGTATTATAACGCATCCAGGCCTTATTTTCATCTGAGGCGCCTTCCCCTACGATTACAACGGCCGAGTAAAAAGCAGACCTTCACCTCAGCGCTAACTATTTTTTTGATTGTCCGGCGCCCTGTACCCTGTTAGTCTGTAGTTATCAGATTAATAAAAAACACTGCCTGAATGAATTATGAAAAAAGAGATGAATAAAGACGAAAAGATAAATTACGTTGAATTCCCGGCTGTAGATTTAAAGGCAGCCAAGGCATTTTTCACAGAAGTCTTTGGCTGGTCATTTATTGATTACGGTCCCGAGTATACGGCCTTTTCAGATGAAGGGCTTGATGGTGGTTTTTTCAGATCCGAGCTTAATTCCACTACCGCAAATGGTAGCGCTCTTATTGTTTTTTACAGCAAAGATCTCAAAAAAACCCAATCAAAGATTGAAAATGCTGGCGGGGCAATAATAAAGCCCATATTCTCTTTCCCTGGCGGGCGGCGTTTTCACTTTACAGACCCCAATGGCAACGAGTACGCTGTATGGTCGGACTTAGATGAAAAACCTTAAGCTTAAAAATATTTCAGGCTCACTTATACCGCTCTTTCTCATCGCTCTTATAACAGGACCTGCTACCTCTTTTGCCGCGGGAACAAATAGAGCACCAGGTGAAGGCCAATCAGGTTTTGCAGATAAGAGCAATGCCCCTCTCCCTGCAGCCCCCGGTGAGATAGAGCAGGTATTCATCCCCGGGGGCAAGGTCACGCTCGGAAGCGACTCCAGAGAAAAGACATACGCATACTCTATCGGCGGTGAGGGCGCGAGAAAATGGCGGTGGTTTGACGGAGAGAAGAAGAGAACTCTCTTTGTCGGGGATTTTTATATCGATAAATATCCCGTAACAGATGCGCAGTACTTTTTGTTTGTTCAGGCGACCGGTCACCGCGCACCCTTTATCAGCAAAGAGGATTACCAGAAACAGGGTTTTCTCGTGCACCCCTACAGCACAGTAAGACCCTATCTCTGGCATAAAGAAAATAAAGAAAAAAATACGGACCGCGGCAAAAAGGCCCATAACTGGGCAAGGCCGCCTGCGGATAAACTTGACAACCCCGTTGTACTCGTAAGCGTAGGTGACGCAAGGTCCTATTGCAGATGGAGAGGCGGATTTAACCCCGAAAAAACCTTCTCGCTTCCCTCTGAGGACCAGTGGGAAAAGGCCGCCCGCGGCACCGACGCCCGGTACTTTCCCTGGGGAAATTCATGGGACAAGACCCGCGCCAACATCGGAAGCACGGGCCCCGGAGGCACAACACCGGTGGATAGGTACCCCGAGGGAAAAAGCCCCTACGGCGTCTTTGATATGGCGGGAAATATCTTTGAGTGGACAGACACGCCCGCCGCGGCGGGCTCCACACGTTTTATCCTTAAATCCTGCTCCTGGGATGATATGCCCGGAATATGCCGCGGGGCGGCAAGGCACAGCCGCCTGAAAACAAGCAGGCATATACTCATAGGGTTCCGCTGCGTAAGCACAAACAAATAATTTTCACCCTTCTGGTAAAGTATAGAGTTCGTGCTATGCTTATGAGTAAGAGTCTAATAAAAGAGGGCAGGGCTGAACATTTTTTTCCAATAAAACTTTTCCAGGAATAAGAATAGGGTGCAGAATGATTTTTCCATACTCAGATAAGAAGTTTAGCGGCAAAGGCAAGGCATTGGTGCGGACTCTGGGAACGACCACGGCATTTTTCCTCATGAACCTTGCTCTTTACAATTACGCGCAGAGCGCAGACCCTACGGTCATTGAGCTGCACCAGACGCCCTGTACGATTATCGAGGCAGAGGTACACCCGCGGACCTTTGTCTCCAATAATATAAACGACTGCATCGCCATAAACAAAGAGACAGCCGGGAAACGCCCTTTTATACCCCTTCGCCTAAAAGCAGGCAAGACCGTCTTCAGGGTTACTAACGATAACGTCCCCTATCCACTTGGTTTCTGGGTACGGGGCCGCGGCGTAGGCAGGCTTACGCTGCCATCAGTCTCCGGCGGAGGCCTAAGCACAGGTGCTACAAAGGACTATGTCATTGACCTCAAACCCGGAAAGTATCTCTACAGCTGTCCACTTAATCCCACGCCTGATTATCCGTTAATAGTGGAGTAAGGATATTAAAAAATCTAATACTGCGGAGTGTGATAAGGGCTTCCTTCTACCTGTAGAGAGACTCCAGAACCTCAGCGTATTTTTCGAAGATAATCTTGCGTCTAAGCTTAAGCGTAGGTGTCAGCTCGCCGTGCTCTACTGTAAAGTCAGTCTTTAATAAAGCAAACCTCTTTACCCTCTCAAAGTCGGCCATACCGCCGGAGAGCCTCTTCAACTCGCCTCGGAAAAGTTCCTTTACGCGGGGATTACCGGCTACCTCTTCATCAGAGGCGCCTGCCTCCCCGCCCTTGGCACTCAGCCACTCCCGCACCCGACCGAACTCAGGCACAATAAGGGCCGTTACAGAGTTTCTGTTATCCCCTGCGATAATTATCTGCGATATATAAGGGCTCTCACCAAGAGACTCCTCTATGGGCACGGGGGCCACGTTTTTTCCTGTGGTTAGTACCATTATCTCTTTACTTCTCCCCCTTATCCTGAGGTTTCCCGCCTCGTCAAACTCGCCAAGATCGCCTGTATTCAACCACCCCTCGGCGTCTATGGCAGCGGCCGTCTGCTCGGGCCTCCGCCAGTACCCTGCCATGATGTTGGCTCCCTTTACAAGTATCTCGCCGCCATGGGAAAACTTTACCTCAACGCCCTTTACAGGAGGACCCACAGTACCGGGCACGGCCCTGCCCGGCCTGTTTACGGAGACAAGGGCCGCGGTCTCCGTAAGCCCGTACCCCTCAAGTACCTTTATACCCAATACGCGGAAAAAGCGCTCCGTCTCCGCCGAGAGGGGCGCGCCGCCTGAGATAAAAAACCTAAGAGCCCCAAGGCCGAGCCTCTCTCTTATATTACCAAATATCCTCTTATCCCCTATCTTCCAGATGATTTTTTTTATCAGACTGATACCTGACTTTTCTTCCAAACCCTTAGAGCACTCCAAACCAGCGGAAAAAAACAGATTAAATATACGCTTTTTTAACGGGCTCGACTTATTCACCTCGCCCAGAATACCCTCACGGTACATATCAAGGACCCTCGGCACAAGGGTCATGTACTGCGGCCTCATATCCATAACCACCCCCCTTATCTCACGAGAAGTGGCGGCATAAGCCACAGTAGCGCCGATAGATAGCGGCAGATAATGGTCGGCAAGTCTTGCGAGCACATGGTTGAGTGGAAGAAAAGATACGATGGTGTCACCTGCGCCAAAGGCCACGGCATCCTCGGCGGCAGTGATGCTTGCGACAACATTACGGTGCGTAAGCACTGCGCCCATGGGGTTTCCCGTGGTGCCCGAGGTATATATAATAGCGGCCATGTCCTCAGGCGCAGGGCTCTTCCAGAGGGCCGTAAAATCAGCAGTTTTAAGGGCCGCGCCACGGTCCATAACCTCAGAAAAACTCAGCACACCGGGTACATCCACGGCCTCTCCATCCATAATAATAATAGACCTCTCGGCAGGGGCCGCACGCATCCAAGGCAAGACCTTATCAAGCTGTTTTTTGTTGGATAGTATTACCAGTGAAGCGCCTGAATCATCAAGGCCGTACTCAACCTGCCCGGCAGGCAGGGTGGGAAAGAGGGCCACGCTAACGGCCCCTGCGTGCAGTATCCCAAGGTCGGCCACGGCCCACTCAGGACGGTTCTCTGAGATAAGTCCCACGGAGGCGCCTTTTTTTACACCAAGCTCACGTAACCCGAGGGCAAGGCCCCGCACCATCGCGGCAAGCCTATCGTAAGTAATGGAGTCATACCCCTTAGCCTTGCCATGATGGTCTTTACCCACAAGGGCGGTACGCCTGCCGTTCTTCTTAAGGCAGTCCTGAAATAATGTGTTGATAGTTGTTCTCATAATAACTAACCCTGCCCCCCCCCATGGGGCGTAAGAGAATAAACTCAGATTAAACTAAGGGTCATGGTTTCTTAGAAAGATTATTCCCTTTGAACGGTGATGTCAAGACGAAGGGGAAGTGCAGGATATTTAAGTATGTCTCTCATTGGCCGCAGCCGCGCCGCGCAGATTTACAACCCCCTATGGCCGCAGCCTCAGAACCACACTCACAAGGAGTATAAGCACGGGAACCTCGATAAGAGGACCTATTACGGCGACAAATGCTGCCCCTGAGTCAATACCAAAGACAGCTATGGCAACGGCTATTGCAAGCTCGAAGTTATTTCCCGCTGCCGTAATGGATAGCGAGACGCTCTTTGCGTAATCAGCGCCAAGCTTTCGCGAAGACCAGAGCGTAATAAAGAACATTACAACAAAATAGATGATAAGCGGCACAGCTGCACGGGCCACATCAAGAGGTATCTCAACTATCATATCTCCCTTCAGGCTGAACATGATTATAATGGTAAAGAGAAGTGCGATAAGAGTAACGGGGCTGATTAGTGGAAGAAAGCGGTTCTCATACCAATCCCTCCCCTTCAGCCGTCTTAACACGAGGCGGCTAATAAAACCCGCGCAAAAGGGGATGCCGAGATAGATAAGGACGCTTCCGGCCACCTCGGCTATTGAGATATCAACGGCCATACCCTCAAGACCGAATAAAGGGGGCAGAAGTGTTATAAAAAACCAGGCATAGAGACTGTAAAAAAACACCTGAAAGATGCTGTTAAGGGCCACAAGGCCGGCGCAGTACTCCCTGTCGCCAGAGGCGAGGTCGTTCCAGACGATTACCATGGCAATACAGCGCGCAAGGCCTATCATGATGAGACCCACCATATAAGCGGGATACCCGCGCAGAAATACAAGAGCGAGAATAAACATAAGTAGGGGCCCCACGACCCAGTTCTGAGCCAATGAGAGCCCGAGCAGCCTGTAGTCTCTGAACACATCTCCAAGGTTCTCATATGAGACCTTTGCAAGGGGCGGGTACATCATGAGTATAAGCCCGATAGCTATGGGGATATTGGTTGCGCCAACTTGAAATGAATTTATAAAGGTATGGACGCCGGGAGCGAGGTACCCCATACCCACCCCCGCTGCCATGGCAAGGAATATCCATAACGTCAAAAAGCGGTCGACAAAAGATAATCTTTTATTTTTTTCTCTCATGGGTTTTTCCCCTGCCTTTACCTTATCCTCATAGAACTCTTCAAAGCGCTCCATAATCTCGTCACGCACACGCCTGAACCCCTCCAAGACATCTCCATCAGTGCCTTTGAACTTGGCGGGATCATCAAAACCCATATGAGACCTATGCCGCACGCTTCCCGTAAATACCGGGCAGCTCTCTCCTGCTCCGCCGCAGACCGTTATGAGATAATTAAATGTTTTATCCAAAAACCTTGCCACGTCTTGCGGCCGCTACGAGATTATATCAATACCTCTTTCCGCCATCACCTTAACGGCCTTCTCATGAACTTCTGCGGCAGGGGCCGTGCCTGCGGAGTAGACCTCAATCCCCTTATCCAGAGACCTCAGAAATCCCCGGGCCATCTGGCTCCAGCAGAAATTACCTGTGCATAGGATAAGAATCTTTGTCATAAGCAGAGCTTTAAGGGTAAAATTGTTTCTATAATTAGTCAACCATCGAAACGAATCGGGCAAAAAAACTATGCGCAGATGCTATCCCTGTCCACGGCCCCTACCTTTTCCGCGTCATCTCTAACCACCTCGTCTTCAGGAAGAGCGCCTTTTATAATGGGTAGAAGTTTATTAATATAAGGGGCCGCAGGTGAGTCAGTTAGCCTGTAATTCACCCACTTACCCTCCTTGGAGTCCGTGACAAAACCGGCATCACGAAGGATCGAGAGGTGCTTTGATACCGTTGAGGTAGCAAGGCCGAGCACAGAGGTAATCTCGCAGACGCAGAGCGGGCGGCTCTCGAGCATCTTAAGTATACGTACGCGGTTCACATCTGATAGTGCCTGAAAAATCCTCGTTAGCTCTCGCATAAATTCACCCTTAACTCATTTCGAGTTCTAACGAAATGATAATGCCATTCTTTTTCTTTGTCAACATATTTTTAGTTCCGTGGGCCTTTCAATGGGGCTTAATCTATGAACCCGGCAACTTCGGCGGCCCCATAGGCATATCCTATCTATATCCCGCAGCCCTTCCCTGCCCTTTATTTTTCCCTTATACCCTCAACAGAGAGAAAGAGCACCACTTCTTTTGCCGTTGGGCCAAGACTGGTATTTATATTGTAATCCTTGAGCGCGAGAGTAACGCTGCCCTCAAAACCGCGGCGGAATCCGCCCCAGGGGTCTTTACCGGCGCCAAGCTCAGTGACCTTAATCGTAATGGGACGGGTCACACCGTGCAGGGTGAACTTGCCCTTCAGGAGCGCGGTCTTATCCCCTGTAACCTTATAAGAAGAGCTGACGAAAGTGGCCTCAGGGTATTTTTTCACCTCAAAAAATTTCTCGCTCCTAAGGTGCTTATCACGCTCGGGGTTATTGGTGTCCACGCTCGATACATCTACGGTGACCTTTACCCTGGAAGCCGCGGGATTCAACTCATCATAACTGAATACACCGTCAAAATGGTTGAACCGTCCAAGCACATAGCTGAAACCAAGGTGCGAAATCTTGAACTGTATATAGGCGTGAGCGTTCTTTGAGTCTATGACGTAATCAGCGGCCTCTGCCCGTAAGGGTGCGAGCAAAAAGAGCAGCCCCGCAAAAAGAAATAAGAAACCTTTTTTAAAACCCTGCATAATAACCTCCTTAACTTTTACCTTTTATCCCCAAAATCCTCGTAAGTGTCTCATCCCTGTCAATAAAGTGGTGCTTCAACGCCCCCATAGTATGAAGGAGCAGAAAAAACATCAGTAGATAGGTAAGCAGATAATGTATATCACCGGCCATATCCTCCTGGTGCTCAAGGCCTGAAAAAACCGCCGGTACGGTAAACCACCCGAATACCTCGACCCCCCCGCCATCGGCCGTGGGTATAAGATATCCGCTGATGGTGATGCCGAAGAGCAAGACATAAAAAGACTTTTGCACAATCTGGGCCAGTAAACGTTCCCAGCCGGGCATGGGAAGCAGTGCGGGCCTCTGTAAAATTATAACCCATAAAGTCCTTATTACAAGGAGGGCCATGACAATGAGCCCCGCGCTCTTATGTATATAAGGGGCGCTGTGGTACCAGGGGTCTGTGTACAACAGACCGGTCATGTATTTACCGAGAAAAAAAAGGGCGATTATCATAAAGGCCATGACCCAGTGAAGGGCTATTAAGACAAGACCAAAGCCTTCCTTTGTAGAGGACAGCTGCATGTAAACCCTCTTAACACTCCTACGCGCCTGAACTCAGCCACCTTCAAGGGCCGGATAATCAGTATAACCCACTTCGCCCCCGCCGTAGAAGGTCGCAAGGTCAGGCTCGTTAAGGGGCGCGCCTCTCTTGAACCTCTCCACAAGATCGGGGTTGGCTATGTAGAGCCGCCCAAAGGCCACGGCGTCAGCGTGCCCTTCACTTACGACTATTCTCGCCCTCTCCAAATCATATTCACCGCATACTACGAGTCTGCCATTGTAGGCCTCGCGCATGGAAATAAGGGGCACGCTCTTTGCCCCATGCCTTATGTCATCAGCCATGACGTCTACTATATGGAGGTAGGCGAGGTCAAATTCATTTAGTTTTTCTGCCATCGTTGTAAAGGTAACTACAGGCTCGGAATCACTCATATCATTAAAGGTTCCGCTCGGCGAGAGCCTCACCCCCACCCTATCATGACCGCATACATCGGCCACCGCCGCGGTCACCTCCGTTAGCAACCTTGTCCTGTTCTCAAGGGAGCCGCCGTAACGGTCATTGCGTTTATTGGTTCCATCACGCAGAAACTGATCAAGTAGATAACCGTTAGCGCCGTGTATCTCCACACCGTCAAACCCAGCGGCAAGGGCCATCTCCGAGGCCGCCGCGTAATCCTCTACAATGCCCGCTATCTCTTCAGTAAGTAAGGCGCGTGGTCTGACATAAGGTTTCATCCCCTCATATGTGGGGGCCTCGCCCCGGGGGGCTATGGCCGATGGAGCAACAGGCAGGTCTCCGCCATGGTAATCTGGGTGAGACACCCTGCCGGTGTGCCATAACTGCAGGAATATATGCCCCCCTTTATCATGAACGGCATGGGTGACAATCCTCCAGCCATCTACCTGAGCCTCGTTGTATATGCCGGGGGTGGCGGGATAACCCACGGCCTGAGGTGATATCTGAGACCCCTCGGTAATGATAAGCCCTGAGCTTGCCCTCTGGGCATAGTAGCCGGCCATAAGCTCATTTGCCACGTTTGCAGGGGCCCTGTTCCTTGTCATGGGCGCCATGAATATACGGTTGGCAAGTGTATAGGGTCCAAGATTAATTTCTGTAAATAGATTTTCGGGCATTACGTTACCTCTACTTTAAAAAACACCTCTGACTATGAAACCCTTATCTTCTGAAGTACCTTTACTACAGCCTCGGGCTCCTCCCTCTTGGTATAATCAGCGTCCACAAAGGCGTGCACGATAAGCCCGTCTCTGCCGAGAACATAGGTGGCCGGCATGGGAAGTTCATAACTATTGTTGCCGTTATACTCCTGCAGATCTATGCCGAACTGATTATAAATGGCGCGAAGCTCTTCCACGAGGGTGAAGACAAGGCCGAATCGCCCGGCCACATCGTTGCCCTCATCGCTTAAGATTTGAAAACTGAAGGGATTATCCCCTGTAAACTCCGCTGATTTTTCCCGAAGTTCAGGTGATATGGATACAAGCTCTGCCCCGAGCTCCCTTATCTTTTCAGCGGAGTCCTCAAAGGCCTTTAGCTCGAGGTTGCAGTAAGGACACCACGAGCCGCGGTAAAAATTAATCACAAGAGGGCCTTTGCTTAGAAGTTTTTCTGATGAAATCTCCTCACCCTCTGAGTTCTTGAGAGAAAAGGCCGGGGCCATATCACCGGTCTTTTTTGCCCTTGCCGCGATACCGCTCTTTACAAGTTTTTCTGTTGCCCCCATCATCATCTTCAGCAGCTTTTCCGGGATATTCGGTATCATCTCTTTTTGCATCAGAGCAATATCATCCTTGAGACTCATAGACTCCTCCACTAAAAAAAGTTTTCATGGATATGAAGGGGGAGTAAGATGTAAAACTTCTCAACCCACCACGCAAAGAGAGATTTTAGAGGCACAACCTCTCACCCGCCATAACCTTATACCTTAACTAAACACTGAGTTAAGCATCCTGTCAAGGAGGCGGGGGGCTAAAACTTGAATATGAGCTTAAAGAGTATCTGAAGGATTACGGGGGCAAGATCCTTTGCCAGCTCTCGCGGGGGGATGGGGCTGTAGTCCGGAAGTAATGGGGCGGCGGAGGCTCCTGCGATGGTACTGGCGTCAAGGGCCTTCTGAAGGGTCTTAAGGGCAGTCAGGTCATCTGTCTTTGGTCTCTTCTTTAGAGTCTCACCCCTTGATGAAGCCCTCTTGGCGGCGTATTTTGTAAGCTCTCCACGGCTCAGCCATAGCCCGGAGCAGTGCGGACAGCGCATAATAGATGCATCAGCGGGCAGGACAGGGTCTTTAAACTCTCGTAGTGTCTCACCTCTGCATAGAGGACAATTACCGGAGCCCTTTAAGAGATGCCCGCCGGTCTTCAGGGCCTCAAGGTCAAGGGCATCAAGGCGCAGGGCCTCCTTTGGCTTCAAGAGATAAAGCTCCCACCTGTCAAACCATAGGCCGCCGCATAAGCGGCACTGGTCAAGGAGAAGCACACGGCCGTAATTGGCCTCTGCGTAAACTTCTTTCAAGACCCCGCTGCAGAAGGGGCATATTTTTTTCTTATTCGCGGCCACGTAATTTTTATATAAATATTTTTGTAAAAATCCTTAGACAGCGGCAACACTCGCTCTCTCGGCACTCCCTCTCTTATCACGGATATAGGCCATTTTTTTGAGCCTCTCTATCCTCTTCTGAATAGGCGGGTGCGTTGAGAGCAGGTTGGCAAGGGAGCCGTCTTTCTCATTGAGCCTTCTCTTCAAGGGATCGCTTATAAAAAAATGCGCCGTGCCACGTCTTGCCGAGCTGATGGGCGAGGTGCTGGCGGCTATCTTCTCGAGGGCACTTGCCAGAGCGCCGGGGTTTCTTGTAAACTCCGCGGCGCTTGCATCGGCGTTATACTCACGGCTCCTTGAGACGGCCATGGCGATTATCCTTGAGACAAGAGGGGAAATAAGTATAAAAACAACAATTACTATAAGTACAAGGGCGCTCTGCCCCTTGCCTCTCATCTTACGTCCGCGGAGCCCGCCATACCTCCACGTCCTTACGGCCCAGTCAGAGAGTATGGCCACTGTGCCTACAAGCACAGCCACTACTGTCATGGTAAGTATATCGAGGTTCTTAATATGACCCATCTCATGGGCTACGACTCCCTGAAGCTCCTCTCTGTTCATCCTATCAAGAAGCCCCTGCGTTACGGCTATCGTAGCCCGCGCGGGGCTTCTGCCCGTGGCAAGGGCGTTTGGCGATCCGTCCGGTATGACTACAATCTTCGGCATTGGCAGCCCCGAGGCGATGGCCATCTCCGTTACGACGTTATGAAGTTTTTTATGCGTCAGGTCATCAAAGACAAGCCTTGAAGCGCCGAGGGATTTAAGGACAATGGCGTCGCCGTAAAAGTATGCGGCGCCGCCGTTAATGGAAGCAAATGCAAAGGCCGCGGCCGTGGCAACGGGAAACCTGAAGGCCGTAATGGAGCCAAAGGAGTAGAGGTCCACGGCAAGGCCGAGCAGGATTACAAGCACAAAAAAGCCCACAATAAGCAGGACCGTAATCTTGCGGTTTCTCCTCTGCTGGGAATAAAAATCATTCATTTTTTTTTACTTGGTTTACTAAAGATAATTTTTCGAACAAGGCGGGCCCTCTCATTTAAGGCTGAGGTCTACCTCGGGGACAGTCTTAACGGCCTCTTCTGCCTGAAAATAATCAGACCTCTTAAAACCAAAAGCACCGGCTATAATCTTTGACGGAAAGACCTCCTGCCTTGTATTGAAACTCGCCACAATATCATTATAAAATTGACGGGCAAAACCAATGCGGTTTTCCGTTGAGGTAAGTTCTTCCTGAAGTTTCAAGACGTTCTCATTAGACTTCAGGTCAGGGTAGTTCTCAACAAGGGCGAAGAGTTTTCCAAGGGCCGCCGTGAGCATATTCTCGGCCATACCCTTGTCCGCGGCACCTACGGCACCTACGGCCTTGCTTCGCGCCTCTATAACGCGCTCAAGGGTCTCGCGCTCAAACTCCATGGCCCCCTTTACGGTGCTTACAAGGTTGGGTATGAGATCGTGGCGTCTCTTTAACTGAACGTCAATCTGACGCCAGGCGTTCTCGACCTGGTTACGAAGTCTCACAAGACCGTTATAAGCGGCAACGGCCCAGATAATGATGATTGCGATTATCGCTAAAACAATATAAGCATAGATTGACATTTTTAATCAGCCTCTCTTTTTACGGAAGACGTATTTGAAAATCTATCGACACTCTACGGCAGGATCTTTAAAAGAAGGTTAACTCAGACTTGAAGTGATTGCAACTAAAGGTCAGGCTTTCAGATACCGATAATACATAATAGATTATAAAGAGAGCAAGTCTCCCTGTCTGTGACTTTTGAACACTTTACGATAATGTTTTCCGTGGTAAAAGAATAGAGATTACTTTAGACATTTTATCTTACCTTTAAAGCATTGACCGCTTTTGAATTCTATCCTTTAATTTTTTTTAATTAGCCTTATAATAGAAGAGGCCTGGTGTTATCAAGAGAGACGCTTTTAACGAAAAACAATTAAAGGATTCAGGTTATTTATAAAAACATTTCCAGATTAAGAAGTCTTGCATCCCTTCTGCACGAACAGATGTTTATCACCTGCTAATGGAAGATAATACGAAAGGAAGAGACTATGATAAGAGCCTACCGCGAAGGTGAAGACGTTGAACGATTATTCCCCGTAATAAAATCCTGGCTTACCGAGTGCAAGGCAAACGCTTTCGGAATTGCGATTGAGATGCCCGCTTATATAGAGACCGTCTACAGGCTCATAGAGCACGAGGACGCAGACCTCATGGTTATGTTCTACGAGGATGAGATAATCGGGGTAATGGGCATAACAAGCTCAAGGTGTCCCATAGGCGCGCAGTGTATCGCCAACGCCCTGTACTGGTACACCCTGCCGGAGCACAGAGGAAAGGGCATCAGCTTTGTACTTGAGGCGCGTAGATGGGCACGGCGCAAAGGCTGTTCACATATCATCTTCAGCGCCAGCAAGATGGCCAGCGAGATGCAC
>JBHHUP010000029.1:0-20461 GCA_046753845.1 Thermodesulfobacteriota bacterium | reverse complement strand
GGCCGAAGAGTGCGTAATCAATGGTATGGGATAAGAGTGTAATGGGGTGGTAGTTGCCGCCAAGGATGCCGGTAACGATCCACCTCAGGTCAAAGCTGCGGATGTGCACGTTCTTGTAGATGTAGATATTATCGTCCCAGTTGACAAAACCGCTGCCAAGGGTTGGCAGGAAGACAATAAGCGCTATTATAAAGACGAGGGCCGCGGCCCCGGCGGTTATGCCTTGAGTTCGGGCTCTTATCTTGTCCATGGTCTCTTTTTTTTCATTGGCAGCTGCCGCTTTTTTAAAGATAGAGCCCTCTATTATCTATTTATTACTCCTGACCCATGTTTCGGATAAACTCTCTTGCCTCCGGTAATCCCAGCTCGGCGGCCTTTTTCATGCTTATCGCGGCCTTTGTCTTCTCACCGGTATTCTGGTAGGCAAGGGCAAGGTTGTACTGTGCTTCTTTGTTAAGGGGGTCAAGTTCTACGGCCCTCTTCAGGTCCGCGGCTGCGCTGCCGTAATCGCCTGTGCCCATGTAGGCCGCGCCTCTGTTAAGGTATGCTTTGGCGTTGGACGGGTCTAAGGATGCGGCTCGTGAAAATTCCTTTATTGCCAGATTAAAGAGCGATCTCTTGCCGTAGATAATACCCCTGTTGATATAGGCATCGCTAAGGTCGGGATTAATGCTAATTGCCTTGTTATAGTCGTTAAGTGCAAGCTGAAGATCGCCCTCACTCTCATAGGTTAATCCCCTTAGAGTATATTGGATTACCGCGCGCCGGGGATAGAGACCTATGGCCCGGTTCATAAGTGTTCTGGTGTCCTTCCAGAGAGCCTCTTCTCTTATTGTGGTTATGCCTAAGAGGGTGAGAATTATAAGGAGTACGGCGTATGCCGTGATCGCTGATTTTTTTAAACTTAAATCTCCTTTCCCTCTTAACTTGCTGATAATTGCTCCTGCAAGTATAAAAAACCCCATAGTGGGGATATAGGCGTATCTGTTTGCGGCGGCCTGACCGCCTACGGCGACAAGGCCTGAGACGGGTAGAAGTGTTATGAGGTAAAAGGCCCAGAGGGTAATGGGCCATCTCTTATGCCTCTTAAGGGCAAAGAGGCACAGGAGGGTTATGAGAATGATGATGAGCAGCGATATAATGAAGGCAGGGGAGAACAGCTCTGTCTTAAAAGGCATGGGGTAGTATGGCGAGAGGTTTACCGGTGCTATGAGCTTTTGCAGGTAGAATAGCACGGCGCGTATCGCTATGTAGATACGTGTGGAGAGCGTGTGAGTCTCAAGGCTGCGGAGCGCCCCGTCTACTCTCTGCGCCCAGAGCGTTAATACGGCCGACCCCAGCGATATTATGTAGAAGGGTATCTTTTCTATAAATACTCCGGTGAGATTCTTGTCAATCCTCTTCAGGGGATAAAAGTCCAGCAGGAGCAGGACTAGAGGCAGTGAGATGGCCATTGGTTTACTTAAGAGCGCGAGTATGAAGAATAAGAGCGTAAGGCTGTAAAATCTGATTTTTTTTGCACCTTCTGTGTATGAGAGATATGTAAGTATTGCTAAGAGGAAGAAGAAGGTCGTCAGCAAGTCCTTTCTCTCCGATGCCCAGGCGATGGACTCAACGTGCAGGGGATGCAGGGCGAATAGCAGCGCCGCCGCCAGGGCAGGCAGAAGTAATAAGGGGACAAGATTCTTCTTATTATCCCAACCGATTAACCTTAGCGCGAGTATGAAGAAGAGGGCCGAGTTCAGTCCGTGGAAGATAATGCTCGTAAGGTGATGTCCCATGGGACGCAGGCCGAAGAGGGCGTAGTCAAGAGTATGGGAGAGCATGGTAATGGGGTGGTAGTTGCCGACTACGACTGCGGTAAATATCCACCGCAGATCAAGGCTGCGGATATGGATATTCTCGTAGATGTAGATGGGGTCATCCCAGTTGACAAAGCCGTTGCCAAGGATGGGCACAAAGGCGAGAAGCGCGATGATGAAGACAAGGGCCGCGGCGCCTGCCTTTGTGGTTTTATCCGTGTATTTTATCTTATTCATGCACTGTCTTGATTCAGGGTGTAATGCCTTTTTAATTTTCTATTTTACCTTGACGGCCGCCCTCGGTAAAGTCGTCTCTTGCCTTTTCCATCTCACCGAGTGCTTTGTAGGCAAGTCTCCTGTTGTGAAGGGCCGCTTCTGAACCGGGGTCTATCTGCAGCGCGAGGGAAAAATCCCTTATCGCCTCGCGGTAGCGGTTGGTTTTAGCGTAAATTACCCCCCTGTTCAGATAGGCCTCAGTGTATGAGGGGTTAAGGGCGATGAGCCTGTTGTAGTCTCTAATGGCTTTGTCAGGTTGCGCCTGCAGCTCATAGGCCTTTGCCCTGTTGTATAGCGCTATGGTTGCGGCAAGGCGATCCTGATTTTTATATGTACTTAGAAATTTTATCTCATGAGACCAGAGCCTTATGGAGTCTTTCCAGACCGGTATGGTGGTAGAGGTCTTTACGGTGAGAAGGGAGAAGGCTATGAGAGTAAGACAGAGGACGAGTGTCTTTGTCCTGCCGGCTTTTTTGTACAGATAACTTGCGGCGGCCCCCGCTGTAATGAAAAATCCCGCTGTAGGCAGGTATGCGTAGCGGTCCGCCGCGGCCTGGCTTCCTACCTGAATAATGCCTATAACGGGCAGCAGGGTAATGATGTAGTAAAGCCATAGCGCGGGCAGGGCCCTCCTGCCCTTTATGGCCAGGGTTATGCAGAGTAGGCTTATAAGGATAAAAAGAGTAATAGAGGCGATAAAGACGGGGTTACCGGCCCCCGGGTTTAAGGGCAGAGGATAATGGGGCGCAAGCCTTATGGGCAGGCTAAGTTTGTATAGATAAAAGATATACCCCTTTACGGCCACTATGAGCCGCGTATGCATGGGGTAGGTGCTTATAAGCGTAACGGACCCGCCGGACTTTTGCGCAAGGAGCGTTAGCACGCCCCATGCTGCCGAGAGGGCGAAGAAGGGGATTTTCTCAATAAAGATTTTCCTGATATTTTTTTTGCATCTTTTTAAAGGGTAGTAATCGAGGATTAAGAGTACTGCGGGCAGGGTTACGGCCATGGGTTTACTTAATACTGCGAGGAGGAAAAATAGGAACGTAAGGCAGTAGTAGATGCTTTGAGGTGATTTTTTCGAGTCTCTGAGGTATGTTAGTAGGGCAAGAAGGAAGAAAAAGGCGCTTAATACGTCCTTTCTCTCCGAGACCCATGCTACGGACTCAACATGCAGCGGATGAAGGGCGAATAACAGGGCGGCGATAAGGGCGCCTACATAGGCCTTTTTATGGCCGCCGATGAGTTTACTTGCCAGCAAAAAAACAAGTGCCGAGTTAAGGGCGTGCAGGATAATGCTCGTGAGGTGATGTCCCGCCGGGCGGAGCCCGAAGAGGGCGTAGTCAATGGTATGGGAGAGCATGGTAAGGGGGTGGTAGTTCGAGCCCACGACGCCCGTTAAGAGCCACCTCACGTCAAGGCTGCGGATATGGAGGTTCTCGTAGACATAGGCCGGGTCGTCCCAGTTTACAAAACCGTTGCCAAGTGCGGGAATATATATAATAAAGGCGGCGATGGCCGGTATAAGGGGGAAGAGTATATTACTCCACGTTATGGTCTTATGTCTTGTTACGGCTTCGGCCAATGAGCTGCTCCCTTAAGTGATTAAGGCCTGAAAAATTTATCGGCTATCTCGCGGTTTTTTTTCTCAAGTTCTTTCTCGCCGAGCCTGTTGTATAGGCGCGCCAGTATGGCGTAGGCCCTGATGAGGTCAGGCTGAAGCTCCAGTGCCTTTTCCATGTCCTTTGCCGCCAGCCTGTATCTGCCCTCTCTCTCGTAGAGAAGGCTCCGTTCAAAGTACACCTTTGTGTAACCGCTGTCTATCTCAAGGAGGCTTGTAAGGTCCTCTATGGCCCCTGTGACGTTGCCCTGCGATGCGCGCACCTTTGCCCTGCTGTAGTAGGGGAAGGATTTACCCTCCTGCAGCTTTATGGCCCGTGTAAAGTCTTCTTCAGCGAGGCTGAAGGCCCCTGTCTTGGCGTAGACTACCCCACGTTTGTGGTAGGCTATGGGCACCTCTGTAGGATTAGTCTTAATTACATATGACCAGAAAGAGAGAGAGCTCTTCCATACCTTTATCTGGCGCGTGGTCTTGAATGCAGCGGCCAGGATGAGCAGGGCGGCGGCAGAGAAGACGATCATCCTAACTGCGGATCTCCCCTTCCTCTCCCAGAGTGAGGCGCAGAAGAGCCCTGCCAGCATGAAGAGAGAGAGCGTGGGCAGGTATGTGTACCTGTCCGCGGCGGCCTGGGCGCCTACTTTTATTATACCTATAACGGGCAGCAGGGTGATGAGGTAATAGAGCCATATGGCGAGAAAAATTTTCTTACCATTTCTTGCCTTTTGTACTGTAATGGCTGTGATGATAAGGAGTACCGATAGGGAGGCCAGCGTCGGGAGGGTGAAAAAACCAGCCTTAACGGGCATGGGATATATGGGCGAGAGGGTAATTGGAAAGATTAACTTGTATAGATAAAATCCATAAGCCCGTATTGGTATGGTGATGTATTCCATGTTGTTGTAGTACTTTACCGTAGCCGTGGCGCCGCCGGCTCTTTGAGCCAGGAGCGCGATTACCGCCGATGCCGCCGAGAGGGCGAAGAAGGGTATTTTTTCAATAATAATCCTTCCTGTATTTTCGTGAAACCTTCTTATCGGATAGTAATCGAGGAGTAAGAGCACTACGGGCAGTGTTACGGCCATGGGTTTACTCAAGAGGGCGAGGATAAAAGAGAGGAGCGTAAGGCAGTAAAATAGCGTAGTCCGTCCTTTTTTCGCGTACCGTAGATAAAAGAGCATGGATAAGAGGAAGAAAAAGGCGCTCAATACGTCCTTTCTCTCGGCTATCCATGCAACGGACTCTACGTGCAGGGGATGGGTGGCGAAGAGCAGGGCCGTTACAAGGGCCGTGGTGAGGGCCTTTTTTTTTGATAAGGCGCCGGTGAGCGGCCCGTGAAGGCGCATTGCGAGGACAAAGACAAGTATCGTGTTAATGGAGTGCCACGCCGCGTTACCGAAGTGATAAGCCTTCGGGTTAAGGCCGAAGGCGGCGTACTCAACGGCAAGGGATATCATGGTAAGGGGGTGGTAGTTACTTGAGACAACGGAGGTAAAGGCCCACTTGAAAAATGCCCAGTCGATGCGGCGTATATGCTCGTTATTTACCACATAGTTAGTATCATCCCAGGTTATGAACCCGTTCTGAAGGGCCCCGAGGTATACAAGAAAGGCCGCGGCCCCAGCAAAAATGGCGAGGATAAGGAGAGCCGGCATAGGACTCTCGCGAAGAGACGGGTTTTTGAGGCTTTCAGGTCTGTTATTTTGCATTAATATACGAGTTCCGCTCCGCCCGCTGCCCGGCGGCCGGGATTTTTCAGTATCTCTTTATCTCCCGCCATGGCTCTTCATGGTGTGGCCATGAGTGCGTAGAGTTGCCTTTGCAGTATTTATTAGTATCTTGGGCAACTCTTTCAAGCCTGTCTTGGTATCATAGTATACCCTTAAATCCTTGATTCACAAATTGTTTTTCTTTTTTATTAGAATAAAATCCTGCCCCCGCGCAGCGCCCTTTACAGAGAGGGGCTTAACTGGTAATATTTTGCCATGAAAGACACCAAGGCATACGGAGCAAAAGAGATAGCCCATATAAAACTTGAGGCATGGGAGAACCCCGAGCCGGAGAGGGATTACGAGGTGGATATAAGCTTTCCGGAGTTCACATGCCTCTGTCCACGTTCGGGGTACCCGGACTTTGCCTCTATAAGGGTGGTGTACACCCCTGATAAGTCTCTGGTGGAGCTTCGTTCTCTAAAGCTTTATCTTAACTCCTACCGCGATGAACAAATCTCTCATGAGGCCGTAACAAACAGGATTTTTAATGACCTTGTCGCCCTCTTAAAGCCCGCGGCGCTTGAGGTTACAGGTGATTTTAACCCGCGCGGTAACGTAAAGACCGTTGTACGCGTTAAGCTGTAATGGTTCATGGCCTTGTATTTGCATATTAAAATACGGGTAGTCTGAAGACCGTTTCAGGCCTCAAAGGACAAACAAACCGGGTCTCACCTTGAGAAGTCTCCTCTGAAGAAGCGCCCTCTTAAGGGAAGTTCCTGTGATTAAGCGTATAAAGACATCAGATCTCTGCAGGGGTATGTATGTCATCCTTCCCCACCTCTGGTTAAAAGAGGTCTTTCCCGAGAACCATTTTCTCATTACAACAGAAGAAGAACTTCATAAAATTCATACCCTTGCCGCCGGAGAGGTAAGTATTGATACGATAAAGGGTATGGATATCACTCCTGTGCCCGGCCGCGGCGAGACTGTGCCTGCAGAGTGGGACTCCTCTGCCGGTATTACGGAGCGTATCAGGGGCATTGTCGCCGACCAGAAGCTCTCGCCTGCCAAGAAGGCGGGTGCCGTCTATGACGAATCCATGCTCCTTATGCAGAAGCTCTTTGAGAGCCCCACGGCAAGCGCTATCAGCGAGTCCAGGCAGGGCGTATTTCATGTAGTGGATCTCATCCTCTCCGATAACGCAGTAGCCATGCATATGCTCGGCATCCTCTCCCACGATTATTATACGTACACGCATTCCGTTAATGTAGGGGTTCTCTCCGTGAGCCTTGCCAGGGTCATTTACGGCGATGGTGATAAGAAAAAGCTTCAGGAGCTCGGGGCGGGTTTCTTTTTTCACGATCTCGGCAAGGTCATGGTCGATAACGCCGTGATAAATAAGCGCGGCAGGCTTACGGAGAAGGAGATGGGCGAGATGCGTACTCACCCATACAAGGGGTACGAGATACTTGAGAAGGCGGGATTCCTTACAAGAGAGGCGGAGCTCATTGTCCTGCAGCACCATGAGAGGTCAGATGGAAGGGGGTATCCACGCGGCCTCAAGGGAAGTGAGATTCATGAGTACGGCCGGATATGCAGTGTGGCCGATGTCTTTGACGCCCTTACCTCAGAGCGTTCTTATCACAGCTCGCGCACCTCTTATGAGGCGCTCAAGCTTATGAGAGAAGAACTCCTCGGTCACTTTGAGAGGGAGCTTTTTGAGAGGTTTGTCCTTCTTTTCGGTGAAAAAGCCGTGCCGCGGCAGGGCGCTTAAAAGGAACGGGAGTAGTTGGGCGCAAGAGGTGATTGGCCAAGGTGAGCAACGGTGCGCTAAAGAGTTAAGGTTTTTGATGTTTTCATAAATAAGTGTTGCGGCACAAATGGAGCCAGGGGGGGGGTGAGAGGGGGAGGAGGTCTGTGTGAAGGTGACCTCTGGTCTTAGTAAGAGTGCGGCGCGGCTCAAGGTGGCTGGTAACTTAATGGCCCTATAGATTAATAAGCCGGAGCCCTATCTGCCTGTAGAGCCTACCCCCCCCCCTTCAACTTACCCCCCCCCCTCAGCCTGCCATTTGGCCCACTTTATTTGCTTTTTTTCATATATCTGAAGAACTCACTCTTTGGTGTGAGTATGAGGGTATCGTCCTCGCCGAGGGTCTTTTTATAGGCCTCCATGGTTTTTAAGAAATAAAAGAAGGCCGGGTCTTTCTGGTATGCCTCTGCGTATAGCTTTGTTGCCACGGCATCACCCTCGCCTCGAAATACCTGCGCCTTTCTGTCTGCCTCGGAGAGTATAACTGTCCTTTCCTTGTCGGCTATGGCACGTATGGCAAGTGCGCGCTCCTCACCCTCGGAGCGGTATCTCTTGGCCTCGCGTTGACGTTCCGCCCGCATACGCTCGAAGACGGCGCGCTCGTTCTCGGGCGGCAGATCCGCGCGTTTTATCCTTACGTCGCGCACCTCTATGCCAAAGGCCTTAGAGGCTATATTGGTCTTTTCCGTGACGGCCTCCATCAGTGAGCTGCGGGTCTTTGAGACGATATCCTCAAGGTTGTGTTTGCCAAGTTCTTCACGGAGGTTAGAAAAGATTATATCATCAAGTCTTGCCTGCGCCCCCCGTTCATTGCGTACGCTCTTATAATATGTAAGTGGATCTATGATTCTCCACTTGGCGTAGTTGTCCACAACAAGGTTTTTTTTGTCACGTGTAATAATGGCCGAAGGCGTGGCGTCGTATATGAGAAGCCGTTTATCAAAGTACACGACCTTCTGCGTGAAGGGCGTCTTTATATAGAGCCCCGGTTCTGTTATGGACCGCACGGCTTTACCGAGCTGGATGATGAGCGCGGACTCGCTCTGGTCCACCTTGTAAAAGGCCTGCGAGCCAAGTACAAAAACGCCTATTATTATGAATATAATGAGGCTGGAGGCTTTTTTCATTTTCTTGCGCCTCCCCTGGATACGGCGCCCTTGCTGCCGAGGGGCAGGTAGGGCAGAAGGTTTTTTTGCAGCTCCTCGTCCACGATGTATTTATCCATATCGCCGAGTACGTCTTCCATGGTCTCTATGTATATCCTCTTTTGTGTAATATCACGGGCCTTGCGGTACTCTTTTAAGACCTGAAGAAAGCGGCTTGCATCACCCTTGGCCTTGTTGATATTGGCCTCTTTATACGCCATGGCCGCGTTGATGATCTTTTCTGCGTTTCCCTTGGCCTTGGGTATGATGTCGTTTCTGTATCCCTCTGCCTGCTCCACCGCCTTCTCACGGTCCTCTCTGGCGCTGGCCACGTCTTTAAAGGCGGCAACGACCTGTCTTGGCGGAAGCACGTCCTGGAGCTGAACGGCAACGATGCTTATGCCCGCTTCGTATATATCCAGTATATTCTGCAGGAGCTGCTTAGTCTCCTGCTGGACCTGCAGCCTGCCCTGAGTGAGTATGTCCCCGATGCGAGTCTTTCCCACTACCTCGCGCATGGCGGCCTCGGCGGCGTCACGGATGGTCTTTCTCTGGTTTCTTACGTTGAAGAGAAAGCCCACGGCGTCCTTTATCTTGAACTGTACGATAAACTCCACGGCAACGATGTTCTCATCCCCCGTGAGCATGAGGGCTTCCTGGTCTATCGTGGTGTATCTCGCAGGCGGGCCCGGATCAATGGTCTTGAAACCCACCTCTATCCTGTGGACCTTGCTGACCTGGGGTTTTAATACGTTATCTATAAGGGGTATCTTGAAGTGAGGGCCCGGGGCTGTTGTCTTTACCACCTTGCCGAACCTTCTTATGACGCCTATCTCTTCGGGGGCTACGGTGTAAAAGGAGTTCATGGCGACAAAGACTATTCCGATGACCACTATGACAATACCAAGGGCCGGTACGCGCTGCTTGAAGTCTTTAAAAAAATCTCCTGATTTTTTCAGTACGGCATCGAGATCAGGCGGTCTGTTGCCCGGCCTTCTGCCGCCGTGCCCTTTGCCGCCGTGCCCCCAGGGGCCGTTGTTATTTCCATTTCCATTATCCATATTATATCTCTCCAGACCAATAGGCTACACGCTTTAAGCTCTTATGTCAAAGTGTAAAAAAACGGCCAGTTCCCTGCTTACGCTTTAGAGGGTTTTTCCGGTCTTGCCGTTATACAAGGGAAATGCGTCAGGGGGCAGGTTTTGGTTCCGGCGCGCCCAGTGAGTCTCTTATCCATTACCGAGTATGGCTCGGAGTTCCTTTATGAGAAGTTTATTCTCGGCCGGGCTCTTTACTGCGATACGAAAAAAGCTCTCTCCAAGCCCGCGGATATTGGATAGGTCTCTTATAAGAAACCCTCTGTCAAGGAGCAGCTCCTTTAGACGCGGCGCCCTCAGGTCTTTACCGCCTCTTTCTGTAAGGCGCAGCGTAAAAAAGTTTGCCGCCGAGCCGTATACCTTAAGGCCCTCTATGGAGGTGAGGGCTTCATACATAAGGGGCCCTTCTCTATCAAGCCGGCTGCGTGTCCTCTTTATATAAGAGCGGTCAGCAAGAGAGGCGGCGCCTGCGGCGGCGGCAGCCGTATTTACGGACCACGGGGCCATGGCGAGGCGGAATTTATCTATCAGACCTTTAGAGCCTATCATGTAACCGAGGCGAAGTGCGGCGAGGGCAAAAAATTTTGTCATGGAGCGCAGTACTATAATATGGTCCTGCACGGAGGCCTCGTGCTTCATGGAATACTCTTCCTTAAAGTCGATAAAGGCCTCATCAATAACGAGGTAAATCCCCTGATTACGGCAAAAGTCGGCGATATCAAGGAGTACTTTTTTTTCTGTGAGTCTGCCGATGGGGTTCGATGGGTTAGCGATGTAGAGGACCTCTGGGCGGCGCTCCTGCAGGGTCTCTTTTAGCCTGCCGGCGTCGAGGTTAAAACCATTCTCTTCATTAAGTAAAAACGGAATCACCTCGGTATCATTAGCCTCAAGGGCCGGTGCGTACTCGCTAAAGGCGGGCTCTACGATAACGGCCCGCTCCGGGCGCAGTACTCCGGGGATTAGATAAATCAAGTGCGTGGAGCCGTTTGCCGCGAGGATGTTTTCCTCTTTAACGTCAAGATAACCGCCGAGGGCGCGGAGCAGGGCCTTTGAGCATGGGTCGGGGTATGCGGTGCTTAACCGCGTGTTTCTTAAAAGCGCCGTAACTGCCTCGCGCGCGCCTTCAGCGAGCCCCCCGGGGTTTATGCTGGAGCTGAAATCAATAATCTCTCCGGCCTCTCTCTGTGTCTGTAATGAGGCCGCCCATATATCGCCGCCGTGTTTTTTTTTCATTACCAGAAAGTATATTAAAGTTTCTGCGCTGTCAAGGCGCATTCACGGGCGGCGTAGCCGTTGCCCTGAGAGGTAGTTTATGATTTAATATCCGCGAGGCGTTTTTTAGAGCCTAATCCTTTTAATGCACATTACAGGACTTTTACTGTATAATACCTGAGAAAATTCCGCATCCATCGAGTGAGCACACCGCGCCGCGCCCCTTTGGGGGCCCTTAAGGTTTCAGGTCTTTAACTATGAAGATACTCCCTTACAGGTCACCGTTACAGATGGTAATAATTATTACCATCTCCATATACGTTGTGGAATTTTTCGTAATGATGGTGCTGAGGCGTCTTGACCCGGCCTCGCCTATACTTGAGGCCTTTATAGATTCCACCCTCCTTATCATCTTTCTTGTGCCATTTCTCTTTCTCTTCCTTTTCAGGCCCCTGATTATCCATATTCGAGACAGGCAGAAGGTGGAGCAAGACCTTATAAAGGAGCGCGACAGGGTGCAGAGGTACCTTGACGTTGCCGGTGTCATGCTTGTTGTCCTTAACCGTGACGGAACGGTAAGGCTCGTCAACAGGCGGGGCTGCGAGATACTGGGCTGCGCCGAAGAGGAGGTGCTGGGTTCGAACTTTTTCAAGGATTTTATACCGGAAAAATACAGGGAAGATGCCCTTAGCGCCTTTAATGATGTCTGTATCTCCGGTAACGCATTCAGGGAGTCTTACGAGGGCATTATCGTAACTGGCAGCGGCGAGGAAAGGGTGGTCTTATGGCATCACAGGGCACTCACGGAAAAAGGCGTTATCCGCGGCGACCTTGTTTCCGGTGAGGATATAACGGAGCGCAAGCGGATAGAGCTTTCCCAGAAAGAGAGTGAGGCAAGGTTCCGTCTTATTCACAATACGGCCTTTGACGCCATCGTTATAGCCGATAGCAGCGGGGTGGTCACAGAGTGCAACCCCGCCGCCGAAGAGTCTTTTGGCTACCCCCGCGGCGAGCTTACCGGGGTGAGCCTCATTGATCTTATGCCGGAAAAGTACAGGAAAGCCCATAGTGAGAGTTTTGCAAGATTTCTCGATACAGGTATCTCACGCATACACGGTAAGGTCTTGGAGCTTGAGGGCCGGAGAAAAAACGGAGAGGTCTTTCCCGTGGAGCTCACTGTTAATAGCTTCCGCCTCGGAGAGAGGACCTTCTTTTCCAGTACCATCCGTGACATAACAGAGCGTAAAAAGGCCGAGGAGGAGAAGGAGACTATTCGGCTCCAATTGCATCAGGCACAGAAGATGGACGCCATAGGCAGGCTCGCAGGAGGAATTGCCCATGATTTTAATAATATCCTCACCACCATAAGGGGTAACGCCGAGCTTACCATGGAGCTTGTGGAAAAATACGAGGAGGCAGAGTCAAATCTTCGCGAGATTATCCTCTCTGTGGCCCATGCCGCCAAACTCACCCGGCAGCTCCTTATCTTCAGCCGCGGCCACCCCTTTGAGCTTCAGCCTATAAGCCTTAATACAACGGTTCTTAGTCTGCTCATGATGATGAAGAGGCTTCTCGGCGAGGATATAGAGATAATCACATCTTTGTCTGAGGGGATATGGACCGTGCGCGCCGATGAGAGCAGCGTAGAGCAGGTGCTTCTGAATCTATCGGTGAACGCCAGGGATGCCATGCCCGGAGGCGGTAAGCTGACCATATCCACAGAGAACGTGCCCGCCGGAAGCATGGGGCATCCCGGGGCAGGTAAAGACGGCCCCTTGGGCTCGGTATGCCTTACCGTAAAGGACACGGGCACGGGTATTAAGAGGGAGGTCCTTCATAAAATATTCGAGCCCTTCTTCTCAACAAAGGAGACGGCCAAGGGCACGGGGCTTGGGCTCTCAGTCGTTTATGGCGTTGTCAAGCAGCATGGCGGCTGGATAGATGTCTCGAGTATAGAGGGTGAGGGCAGTGTCTTTCGAGTGTTTCTGCCGGCGGTGACAGATGCGCCGCGGAAGCAGGGTGAGGCCGGGGATGTGATACCCGAGGGCCTTGGCGGAGAGGGCAGACGTGTCCTGCTTATAGAGGATGATGCCCGTGTGCGCTCTGTTGCAGTAGACGCCTTACGAGAGAAAGGCTACAGCGTCTTCGAGGCCGGCAGCGGTAAGGAAGCGCTGGATATATGCAGAGATGAGGCCGATGGATTTGATCTTTTATTCTCCGACGTGGTCCTGCCTGACATTAATGGCGTGGATCTTGTTGAGAGAATTTTAGATAAAAGACCTGAGCAGAAGGTTCTGCTTACGAGCGGATATGTAGGGGATAAGTCCCGCTGGGAGGTGATTAGCGAGAGCGGGTACAGGTTCATTCAAAAACCATACTCGCTGGCCGACCTCCTTGAGATCGTGGACTCGGTAATTAAAGGCGATACGTAGGTTCTGCTTACTTTTTACGGCTTAAAATTTATTTGCGATCACGCGGCTTCCTATGGGCCTTGGTCCGCCGCTAAACCAACCGCTCTCGCGCCCGCTGAAGTGTGAGTCCCTGCCGATGATAATGTGATCCTGGACCACAAGGTCCACGGCAAGGGCCGCGCGGTGAAGCAGCCCCGTTAACTGACGGTCTACGGCAGAGGGGCTGGGGTCTCCGCTGGGGTGGTTGTGAACAAATATTACGGAGTGGGCGTTGTTCTTGAAGGCCCGCTCTATTACCTTTCTCGGATACACTACGGTCTGGTTGATAGTGCCCTCGTGGAGGGTCTCAATGGCAAGAAGCTCGTTTCTTGAGTTAAGAAAGAGGGCTATAAATTTTTCTACCCTCTCGCCCGATAGCGACAGGTTCAGGTACTCCAGGACATCTTTTTTTGTGCTGATAACGTCTTTTCCCATTATCCTCTCGCGCAGATAAAGAGATGCCATCTCTTTAAGGAATCCTATCAGCACAACAGCGTTATCTGTCATGCCCTTTACGGCCCTGAGCTCATCGCGCGGAGCGTCAAAGACCCCCCTTAGACCCTTGAAGGTCTTGATGAGCCGCTTTGCCACGGGGTTTACATCCCGTCTCGGCATGGCGAATGTGAGGGCAAATTCCACGGTCTCGTGCTTTTGAAAACCTTGCAGCGCGGTCTTCAAAAAGCGTGCCTTCAGCTGCTCTTTATTCTCTCTGGGTGAGGCAGTCACTGTCATTTTTTTGTCCTTTTCCATAGAGGAATCTGAGCCCCGTTGGGGGTTTTAGGGGAAAAATCACTGCACCTACGGGGTAGGCGCCTCTTGATATATGACGCCACACCTTATGTGAAAACTTGGACAATCACTATAATAGGCTATATTATATAAGAAAAAAAGCTTTTTGTCCCCTGTACGATTGTACAGTAGATAACCTTATATAATATAACGTCTTGTTTATTTTTTAAACTGTAACGGCTCTCAGTTACGTGAAAAGTCAGTTCCTGTTAAAAAATATACATGGAACTGATGGTGCGCGAGAAGGGGTTTTTGATTAAAACCCTTACCGCCTACGAAGAAATGGAGCAGGGCTATCGCCTGAGGCACGAGGTCTTCAGTGAGGAGCTCCGCTGGGCCCCCATATCAGGGGATCAGATGGAGGTGGACTGTTACGACAGCTTTGCCAGCGGTCTCGGTGTATTTGACAAGGAGCAAAAGCTTCTTGGTTACACGCGTTTTATCACCTCACCCAGGCCTTTTATGATAGATAAGGAGTTCGCCTGCCTGACCACAGGTAAGGAGAGGATAAAAAAGAGCCAAGACATGGCGGAGATAACACGTTTATGCGTGAGAAAGCAGGGGCGTAAGGCCGATTATATCTTAAGAGTATCTAACCTGCTCTATAAGGGGATATATCACTGGAGTCTTAAGATGGGAATAAGGCATCTCGTAATGGTAGTGGATAAGAGGTACTACCGTCTGCTGCGTCTTACGGGTATACCCGTAAAGATGGTGGGTAGATTTATCGTCATGCCAGATAGCGTACAGGCCGCTGTCATAAGGCTGGACCTTGATGAGTTCAGGGAGGTGGCCATATACAAGAGCCCGGAGTTCTACTACTGGGTTACTACTGAACCAGGCCGCTCTCCATCGCAAGAGCTATCGCATGCGCCTTGTTAACGGCGTTTAGCTTGTGCTCGATGTTCTGAACATGAAACTTAACCGTCCTCTCGCTGATACTCAGTATCATTGATATCTCCCAGTTAGTTTTACCCTCCTTTACCCAGGCAAGAACCTCTTGCTCTCTTATGGAGAGACCTGTGGCCTTTTTTCTCTCTATGGCGCAGATCTTCTCAAGGGCTATATGTACATGGGGGATAAGGGTATCGAGTATCTTTTTGTGATGATTCTTGAAGCGATCACCGCCCCCGGAGAATGAGAATATGCTCGCAAGCCCGGATCTAGCACCCTGAAAACCCGAGGCCACACCGTACCTCAGACCGAACTCCCCGGCAAGGTTCATAAAGGAGATATCCTCTTTGTTTGTCAACCTCTCCGTGGCATCCTTCCAGAAGTAGCTCTCTTTTGTCTTTATCTTGTGGCGTATAATGGGGTCTACCTTGTAAAGTTCCCTGGAGGCGTAGAGCTCCATCCATTTTTCCGGATAATCAAGGTTGAATATCTTTTTTACATCAGAGAGCTGCCCCGACTGGATGGCGCCTATACCGCATATGCCGTGATCAGCGGATACAAGGTCTTTTATCATCGCAAGGAGCTTTTGAAGATCGCCGTTGTTCCTGCAGGCAAGGCTTGAGTGAATTATCTCAAGGATAAGAGTAAGTTCCGTTCTTGAAAAATCTCTGTAACCCATGTATCTCTCCTTCTCCGGGGTGAGCGCTTACTGGATAAAAGGCCTTGATGCCCTCGTTGTTTTTCTCCCGGAAGGGTCGCCCCCCGAGCTCTCTGTAATGGCCATGTTCAGGTGAAGGGTGAGGGCGTTAAGTACGCCCTTATGCCGCTCATTGAATACATCTTCAGCAGATGCGAAACAAAAGATGCTGAACATCCCCGTATTCGGTATATAGACGCTTGAGGAAACCCCGTATTTAAGACCGTAGGCATCGGCCCATTCCGTAACAGCTCTGGCCTTATCATCCGTATAAGATTGCCTTATATTGGACCACAGCTCGGGCTCTGAGAACTTCATGTGGTACTGCACCACGGGATCGTAGCGGTATAGCTCTTCCTTGAAGTAAAGATTAAGCCATTCGCCTGGATAGTCGGCATCAATGATGGTCTGGATCTTCATAATGCCTTTTTTGTCAATACTTCCAGTACCGCAGACAGCGTAGTCCGCCCTCAAGAGCTCTTTTGTACGCGTCAGAAGAATCTCGGCAGCCTCGCGTGTCCCGCACATGCTCAGCTCATCTATAAGCTCGAGGATGGAGATAAGTTCTTGTTTAGGCAAAATTTTTGTAACCTGCGTCATAAGAACATTGTTTTTTATTAATATGGCATGATGTGATAAATGACAACTCTTTTCATTTTACCTCTCTATGAGGGGCTTGTAAAGAGGGGGGGCGGCTTTTTTTCTGCTCGGCCCTGTACTCTTGTATCCTCTTTGTCCTCATGTGTCTTCTCTGGTCTACGTTCTTTACGGAGTGACATTTAAAGCAGTTGCGTATTGGAAAGGCTACTTTGTCGTGGCACCTGCCGCAGAATTGACCGCCCCAGATGCCAAGCATGGAAATATTAGAGCCGCCGGCCTTTTTTTTGAACATCTTAGGGTGGCATGGGGCGCACTTAAACCACGCGTTATGAGCTGAGTGGGGAAAGATAACATCGGGCATGAATTTGAGCTTGGATTTAATGAGTACATCTTTATTAAAGGACGGTGGTGGGGGCGGCGGTCCGCCCAGAAGTGAGTCCCTCGGGGTTATCTTGCCTTCCCTTATGGCCCTGGCCCAGTCCACAAAACCGTATCTGTCCGTTGGCAGATACTCAAGGGGAATGACCGATGGGGTAGGGTCCATTACACCCCACTTGTCACGCTTAATGGTAGAGCCCCGCTGCTCATCGTAACGCTCCGCCGGCCTGTCAACAGGGGCGGGCATCATGGGCCTCTCCGCGGCTACGGCGCCGATGGCCGTAAAGACTGTAAAAAAGAAAAGAATATGAAAAAAACCCTTTCTCAACTAAACCTCCTTACTTTCTTTTGGAAAAAAGAAAGTAAGACAAAGAAAACCAATATGGGAACTAATTTAGTTCATTTAACCTGCTCTTGCATTCCGTGGCGCAAATTTGGAAAAAAGAAAGTAAGACAAAGAAAACCAATATGGGAACAATCTTACGCTTGCTGAAGTCAGCCCCGGCCCGCCGCTCAGCAAAGACAAAGTGATGCTTAATACCTTGTTTTTTAATGTTTTTGCCGGAGTTTTTATTATACCCCGTCTTATATCTCAATAACAAGGGGAAGTATAACGGGCCTTCTCTCAATGGTACGGTTGAAAAACTTTCTAAGCGTTCTTTTTATCTCTTTTTCAACCTCAAGCTGGGCGCCTTTTGTCTCGGAGTTAAGCTCCCCGAGGGTTGTTACAACAAGGGTCCTGGCTCCTTCGAGGAGCTCGGGGCTCTCATCCTTAAAGGCAAAACCCCGTGTGATTATATCAGGGCCGTAGATGAGCTCGCCTGTCTTTTCGTTAATGGAAAGAAGAGCTATAACCATGCCGTCACGGGCAAGGTGGCGTCTGTCTTTTAATACCATATCGCCTGTATCGCCAAGGCCCTTGCCGTCTACAAGGACGCGTCCCGAGTCAACGGTGCCGGTCTTTGCGGCCTTCTCGGCGCTTATCTCAAGCACATCGCCGTCCTCGGCTACGATTATATTTTCTCTTGGTATGCCTACGCTTTGCGCGAGCCTTGAATGCAGCACAAGGTGGCGGTACTCGCCGTGTACGGGTACGAAAAACTTGGGCCTTGTCATATTGAGCATTATCTTCAGCTCTTCACGGCTTGCGTGCCCCGAGACGTGTATCTCAGAGACCTTCTCGTATATTACCGTGGCGCCGCGCTTGTAGAGGTGGTTCATCATGGCGGTAATGGCTTTTTCATTGCCTGGAATAAGTTTTGATGAGAGTATTACCGTATCACCCTCTTCCACCTTTATCTGCTTGTGGTTGTTCATGGCCATGCGCGTGAGCGCGCTCATGGGCTCGCCCTGGCTTCCCGTGGTAAGAAGAAGGGATTTATCCTTGCCAAGGTTTTTTAGCTGCTTCATATCAGCGATAAGCCCGTCAGGGGCAGTAAGGTACCCCAGCCTCATGGCTATCTCCACGTTGTTGACCATGCTCCTGCCGTTAAGGATGACCTTTCTGCCGCACCTTACAGAGGCGTCAAAAACCTGCTGCATACGATGTATGTGAGAGGCGAAGGTGGCAAGGATTACGCGCCCCGTGGCCGAGCGGAGTATTTCCTCGATATTTGCGCCTATCTCTTTTTCAGATAAGGTATAACCTGCCTTCTCTACATTTGTGGAGTCGGAGAATAGGGCAAGCACACCTCTTTCGCCGTACTCTGAGAAACGGGAGTAATCAATAACCTCGCCGTCAACGGGGGTCTGGTCTATCTTAAAGTCCCCGGTGTGTATGACAACCCCGGCGGGGGTGGTGATGGCAAGAGAGCAGCCGTCTACAATAGAATGGCTCACTCTCAGGAACTCAACCGAGAATGGACCCGTTGTTATTGTGTCTCTCGGGCGCACCATCTCAAAGACCGTATCTTCAAGCATCTTGTGCTCTGTAAGCTTGGCCTCTATGAGCCCCAGCGTGAGGGCCGTGCCGTATACAGGGGCGTTCACTTCTTTTAATACAAAGGGCAGGGCCCCGGTGTGGTCCTCGTGGCCGTGTGTTATGAAAAACCCCAGAACCTTCTCTTTATTCTCAATAAGGTAGCTTATATCGGGGATTACAAAGTCTATGCCCAGCATGTAGTCCTCGGGAAACATAAGCCCGCAGTCAACGACGATAATGGAGTCCTCGTACTCCATGACCATCATATTAAGGCCGATCTCGCCGAGCCCGCCGAGGGGTATTACCTTTAAGGCGCTTGTCTTATCTTCCATGTTTGTCCTTCTTTATTTTTGTTTCTATTGATTTTTAATCACCGGGTCTCTCTTTAGACCGGCATAATTAATGGCGGAGCAGCCCCTCTATCTCCTTGAGCGTTTTCGCCATAAGCTCCTCATCTGTCTTACCCTCTGTGGAAAAGGGCTTTCCGATGGATAACGTGGCATGCGCCGGGGCCATCATAAGGGAGCCTTTTTTCATAATATCTTTCGTGCCTTCTACTGCCAGGGGCACTATATCGGCGCCGCTCTTTCTCGCGAGCAAAAAAGCCCCTTTCTTAAAGGGAAGCAGCTTTCCCGTGGTGCTTCTTGTGCCCTCTGGAAAGACAAGTACGGAGGTGCCGTTTTTTATCTTTTGCGCCGCTAAAAGCAGGCTCTTAAGGGCCTTTTTGGAGTTCTCTCTCTCAATGCCGATATATCCGGCAAGGGTCATGCTCCAGCCCACAACGGGTATGCTGAAGAGGCTCTTTTTCGCCACCCAGCGGAACTGCCGCGGGATATAACCCTGTAGAACAGGTATGTCAAAGGCCCCCTGATGGTTAGAGAGAAATATCTTAGGCTTATCTCCGCTTATGTTCTCACATCCTCGTATCTCTACCCTTACACCGGCGAGGGTGAGGATAATCCGGCACCAGAAGGCCCCTATGGCGTGAACCATGCGTCCGCTCCTGTCAATAAGGAGTGAGAGCAGGATTATGGTGAAGAGTAGACCTGTTACGGGAAGCCCGGCTGTCCAGACCAGAATGGATCTTAAGTACATTTTTTTGTCGGATCCTGAGTTACCGCCGCGGGCGTCCATGGCCCCGGTGCGCTTTTTAGGCGCTAATCGCCCTTAACTTAATGATAAGATTCTACTTTTTTACCTTAAAGAAGTCAATTTTTACTTTAATTCCCTTCTCTCTGATATAATATCATCTTGACTTTGCCTCTTAAATTGGTAGATTATTGAGTAGACTCCCCGCTACTCTTATATAGTTATTTTTTGAGGTTCTTCCCGGGACTTTAATGAGCGGTATGGCGGGGAAAAAATATTATAATTAAAAGGAGTTTCTTATGGCCGGTGTAAATAAGGTAATACTCGTAGGTAATCTCGGCGCGGATCCGGAGGTGCGTTATCTGCCAAGCGGTGTGGCGGTAGCAAACTTCAGCCTTGCAACAACAGAGACCTACACCAAGGACGGCGAGAAGGTTACAAAGACGGAGTGGCATAATATTGTGGCCTACAGACGGCTCGGCGAGATATGCGGCGAGTTTCTCTCAAAGGGCAAGCAGATTTATATAGAGGGTAAGATTCAGACCCGCAACTGGGAAAATAAAGATGGTATCAAACAATATAAGACGGAGATAATCGCCGATACCATGCAGATGCTGGGCTCAAAGGGCGGCGGCGGCGGTTCAAACTTTGGCGGCGGCGCTCCTTCTGCGGGTTCGTCTTCTTCTTCGTCTGCACCTTCTCCATCCGGTGACCTGGATGACGTGCCCTTTTAGGCAAGGTTGGGAAAAGTAAGGCAAGTTAAGGGATAAGAAGTTTCTTTTTTGTTGGTTTCTTTTTCCAGGTTTCGTGGGTCGCAAGCAGTCTGTTCAATGAAGCTGCATTTGTTCCCATCCCGGTTTTCTTTGCTTGGTTTCTTTTTTTTGATTTTGTTACGTGGGGTACATAGTGCATATTTAATGAAGCTGCATTTGTTCCCATCCCGGTTTTCTTTGCTTGGTTTCTTTTTTTTG
>JBHHUP010000028.1:0-20825 GCA_046753845.1 Thermodesulfobacteriota bacterium | reverse complement strand
AATCAGCCTACTCCGCCGGGGCCTCGGAGGTCTACCTTATCGAGGAGCCCATGGCAGCGGCCATCGGAGCGGGACTTCCCATAACAGAACCATCGGGCAACATGATCGTGGACATCGGCGGCGGCACATCAGAGATAGCCGTAATCTCCCTTGCCGGCATAGTGCGCTCAAAGTCCATACGCGTGGGCGGCGATATGCTCGACCAGGTGATATCACAGTACATCAAGAGAAAATACAACCTTGCCGTAGGCACGGGCATCGCCGAGAACATCAAGATGCGTTTCGGGCTGCCTCTTCCTGATGACGATGTAGCCAGGATGGAGATAAAGGGCTCTAACCTCATAACAGGCATACCGACTACCCTTGAGGTAGACGGCCAGGAGATACGCGAGGCCATGAACGAGCCCATAAGCTCCCTCATAGACGCCATAAAACACGTCCTTGAGACAACACCTCCCGAGCTTGCCGCGGACCTTGTTGATAAAGGCCTCGTACTTGCCGGCGGCGGCGCGCTTATAAAGAACCTTGACGTAATCCTGCGTGAAGAGACCATGCTTCCCGTAACCATCGCCGAGGACCCGCTCACATGTGTTGTAAAAGGCGCCGGCAGACTCCTTGACGAGATCACACTCTTAAAAGAAGTAACCCTGCCTAACTAAGAGGCAGCAAGGCAAGATGGGGATTGTAACGGGGGTAGAGGTAAAAGAGGTAAAAGGGACGAGAGTCGGCAAAGGGCGGCAAGGGGCGGGAGAAGAGCTAAATATACAAAGAAGGTTTAATGGGCAGCGTGGCGCAAAATAAAAGAGGCGTCAATAAAAGACAAAGAGGTTATGTGAGAGCAGCCAAAAACTGCTAATCAATCAGCAAGGGCAGCGCCCTCATGAAAGAAGCTATAATTGTAAACCATAAATCATCATCGTATCATTCATTCACTTGTCTCACTCAGCCGGACAGTTTCACTTACATTACTCACTTGGACATTATCAGCAGCCCCACTAACAGGCAAAAGACGCGATGAACTCCTTTATAAAAAAGAATCATCTCATCATAATATCCGGGCTCCTCGCCCTCTTCTCCCTTCACCTTGCCCTGACGGATACAAGTGTAGGTGAGAGAGGTTACGTAGTAAAACGTATTCTTTCCATGACCCTTACACCGGTGCAGGACTCCATACTCTCCCTATACAGAACAGGTTCCGGCGCCGTAGATAACTACGTAGCCGTTGTCGGCACAAAGCAGGAGAACGAACGCTACCGTAAAGCCCTTGTTGCCATGGCCGGAGAGAACCAGCGCCTTAAAGAAGAGCTGAAACTATCGGGCCGGCTTAAGGAACTGCTCCAGTATAAAGACACGAGCGCCCTTAAGACAACATCGGCTGGTATTATCGCATACAACACGGCAAAATGGACCAGTACCGCCGTTATCAACAAAGGCTCCGCAGATGGACTGGAGCGCAACATGGCGGTTATAAGCCCGAGAGGCATCGTGGGCCGTATCATAGAAGTAACACCATCGGCCTCTACGGTTCTGCTAAATACGGACCCGCGCTCAAATATCGAGTCCATGGTGGAACGCACCAGAGTAAAGGCCATAGCCGAGGGTAACGGAAAGGGCAAGCTCATCCTGAAGTACGTCCGCGAGCTTGACGATGTGAGAGCCGGCGACCATGTTATTACCTCCGGTTTCTCGGGACTCTTTCCAAAGGGCCTTATTATCGGTGAGGTCACAATGGTAAGAAAAGGTAGAGATAACTTCTTTAACTACATTGAGGTTACCCCTAATGTTGACCTCAAGAGCCTCGAAGATGTTCTAGTAGTACTTAAGGCCAGAGGTAAAAAATAAGAGGCCAATATAAGGGCCTCCAACTTATAACAGCGTAAAGACTCTCATGCGGGATTACATAACACTCTTTGTTATTTCCATGTTCTACCTTGTGGTGGAAAGCACCATCATGACCTCCGTGCCGCTGCCTGACGTACTTCTTATCATAGTCTTCTACATAGCGGCTACAAAACCCACAACCACGGGGGTCCTGGTATGCTTTGCCATGGGTTACCTTGAGGATATACTCATCGGAGGAGTCCTTGGCTCCACCTCATTCTCTTTCATGGCCGTATTTATTGCCGTCTATATTCTTACAAAAAAAGTACACTTCAACTCACCTGCCGTACAGGCCGCAACAGCACTGGGCCTTGCCGCCATGAAGGTCTTTTTAATCTACGCTATCATGACCTCCATCAACAGCGACCTCGGCCTTTCCTTCGTAACGCTCCTGCAAATTGTCCTTACCGCGGTCTTTGCTCCCTTTGTAATAAACCTTCTTGAACGCCTTGAGTCAATTGTATCGGCCCATGCCTTCGAGAGGTAATGGTCATACATGGGCGAGAGATACTTTCAGGAAAAAGAGCCCCTTCAGTTCAAAAAAAGAGTCTATCTGGCAACCATTCTTGCGGCCATACTCTTCTTTGTCCTCATAGTACGACTCTGGCATCTTCAGATAATGAAGGGCTCCTTCTACGGCCTGCAGTCAAGGCACAACAAGACCAGGACAGTAAAATCACAGGCCCCCCGCGGTATTATCTATGACCGCAACGGGATAAAACTCGTCATAAACCGACCGGGTTTTGACCTGTACATAATACCCGAGGACGTTACGGACTGGCCCGGCACAAAGTCCATGCTTAATAAACTCACGGGCCTTACCGAAGATACCATCAACAAGAGGCTTAAGAGGGCGAGCGGCCGGCCGCCATTTCGGGCCGTAAAGCTCAAAGAAGACCTCTCCTGGGAAGAGACCGTAAAGATAGAGAGTTTTAACTTCGAGATGAACGGCGTAATGCTTGACGTCACGCCGAAGCGGGAGTATATATACGGCAGAGCCCTCTCGCACCTTATCGGTTATCTCGGTGAACTGAATATCGAGGAACTTAAGAGGCTTCACTCAAAGGGCTACGACGCGGGAGATTACCTTGGCAAATACGGCCTTGAAAAAAGCATCGAGGAGCACCTTCGCGGCACGGACGGATTCAAGGACCTTGAGGTAGATGCCCTGGGCCGTAAGATAAACGTACTTGGCTGGACCCCGCCTTTTCCAGGCCATGAAGTAACCCTTACCATCGACATCAAGACTCAGCTTGCCGCGTGGCAGGCCATGGGGTCCAACGCAGGCGCCGTCGTAGCCCTTGAACCAAAGACAGGCAGGATTCTGGCCATGTTGAGCTCGCCGTCTTTTGATCCCAATAAAATCTCCGCAGGTATTACGCATAAAGACTGGAACAACCTTTTAAAGAACCCCCTTCATCCCCTTACCAACAAGGTCATTCAGGGCCAGTACCCCCCTGCCTCCACATTCAAGCCCCTTGTAGCCGCCTCCGGCCTTGCCGATAAAGCCATTAAACCGGAGACATTGATTGAGTCCGGCCCTGCCTTCCACTTCGCCGGACGCAGCTATCGCGACTGGAAAGCAGAGGGCCATGGTATTATAAACTACAAAAGAGCTATAATAGAATCATCTGATACCTTTTTCTATCAGCTCGGACTCTTGTTAGGCGTGAACACGCTGGCAAAACACTCAAGGTCTTTTGGTCTCGGCTCTCCTACAGGTATAAGACTCGATGGAGAAAAATCAGGGCTCGTGCCGGACTCAGAGTGGAAAAAGAGAGTAAAAAAAGAACGGTGGTATCAGGGCGAGACCATTTCCGTTGCCGTTGGACAGGGTTTTATGCTTGCCACCCCTATTCAGATGGCAAGCGCCTTTGCGGCCATAGCCAACGGAGGGACGCTTTACCGCCCCGCCGTTATTGAACAGGTAACCACGCCCGAGGGCAAGGTTCTGCAGGACTTCAAACCTGAGATAAGCGGCAGAGTAGACATCTCCGCGGGGATTCTCAAGAAGATACGCATGGCCCTCCGGGCTGTTGTCACGGACAAGGACGGAACGGCGCGTTTACTCAGTAGCAATCGCTTAAAGATAGCCGGCAAGACCGGCACGGCACAGGTGGCTCACATGATAGAGAGAGAACGAGATCTGGAAAAGATACAGTATAAACTCCGTGACCACGCCTGGTTTGTGGGATTCGCGCCTTATGACGACCCGCAGATAGTAATAGCCGTGCTCGTAGAGCACGGCGGTTTCGGTGCGAGCTCCGCCGCCCCTATCGCCAAAAAAATCTTTAAGGCATACCTCACTAATAGAACCGGGCTACATAGAGCGCCTGCGGCTCCGCCGTCCGCCGTAGCTCCAGATAAAAAAAGCGATAAGCTCATACCCCGGGGCAGACCATGAGATATACAGGAATAGACAAAAGACTGCTGACGCATATAGATTTTGCCGCTCTGGCCCTTACAATAGCGCTGGCCCTCATAGGCCTTGCCTCCATCTACAGCGCCACTTACTCAAACAACCCCGCCATATACACAAGGGCCCAGTACTGGTTTATTATCAGCCTCTGTCTGCTCACAGCGGCCGTGGTGATAAACTATCATTTCCTCGAGCAATACGCGCACTTCATCTACGGCGGCTCCATCGTCCTGCTGCTCCTTGTATTCGCAGTAGGAAAATCAAGCGGCGGGGCACAGAGGTGGCTCGACCTCGGCTTTCTCTCCCTCCAGCCCTCGGAGACGGCAAAGATAGCCCTTATAATAATGCTTGCGCGGCACTTCAGCATGAAAAACCTCGCGGGCCGCGGCCTTGATATAAAAGACCTCATAGTGCCGGGGCTGATCTTCATAGCGCCCTTTTTTCTTATAATGAAACAGCCGGACCTCGGCACATCCATTATCCTCTTATCAATCTTCTGCTCCATGACCCTTGTGGTAGGTATAAGGCTAAGGACCATTATAGCCATATTCGTTGCCCTCTCGGCCATAATGCCATTTGCGTGGATGAGCTTGAAGGATTATCAGAAGGCGCGCCTTACAAGCTTTTTAAACCCCGGCCGCGACCCCTTTGGCTCAGGGTATCACCTGCTGCAGTCCAAGATTGCCATTGGCTCAGGAGGCTTTCTCGGCAAAGGCTTTGTCAAAGGTACGCAGGGAAAGCTCATGTTTCTCCCCGAGCACCACACGGACTTTATATTCTCAATACTCGCCGAGGAATGGGGTTTTATCGGCGCATCTATCGTAATATTCATCTTCTTCGCCCTTATACTAAAAGGCCTTGGAGCCGCGGCCTCATCAAAGGACAGGTTCGGCTTCTTACTTGCCTTCGGCATATCGGCCATGCTTTTCTGGCACATTGTGATAAATTTAGCCATGGTCACGGGACTGCTGCCAGTAGTGGGCGTGCCGCTGCCGTTTATCAGCTATGGAGGCTCATTTCTCGCCGTATCCATGACAGCCATGGGACTTATAATCAATATACGGATGAGAAGGTTTATTTTTTAGACCTCCCTTAAGATGGTCATGGAGAGGGACACAAAAAACCATCACCCCTGTCTCATACATTCTGAGATAGCAGAGAGATATAAATAATGACAAAAAAACTAATAGTGTTTTTAGCCACCGGTACTTACCTCGGCCTTATCCCCTTTGCCCCCGGCACATTCGGCACGCTCTGGGGGGTAGTCATCGCATTTTTAATGCGCGGCGCCGGCACCGGGGTTCAGGGGGCAGTAATAGTAATCGTCACGCTCGTCTCAATATTTCTATCGGGCAAGGCCATCAGGATTTTCGCCTCCAAAGACCCCTCCGCCGTTGTATGCGACGAGGTGGCAGGATACCTTGCGGCGTTTTTTCTAATACCATTTACGCTCTTTAACGCCATATTGGTCTTTATTCTCTTCCGTATTTTTGATATTGTAAAACCATACCCCGTCTCATATATAGACAGAACCGTTCCCGGCGGAGCCGGAGTCGTACTTGACGATATCATGGCCGGCATTTACGCTAATATCGCCGCACAATTTATACTGCTTATATTAAGATGAGTACATTAATCACGGTTAAAGATATGGGAGCGGAGCTCTCAAAGAGAGGCATAACACTGGGGGTAGCCGAGTCATGCACGGGGGGGCTTCTCTCAAGTATTATAACGGAGGCGCCGGGCAGCTCAGCCTACTACCGCGGCGCCGTTGTCTCATACGCCAATGAGGTAAAGATAAAGGTACTTAAGGTCTCTGCCGGGACCATTAAAAAATTCGGAGCGGTATCTGCCGAGACGGCTCGGGAGATGGCCGAGGGGGCGCGTAAGGCCCTCAGCAGCAAGGCGGCGCTATCCATAACCGGCATCGCCGGCCCCGGCGGCGGCACTGCGCTAAAACCCCTTGGGACGGTCTTTATCGCCCTCTCTTTTTTAAGTAGGGAGACCGTTGCAAGAGAGTTTCATTTTAAAGGCAGCCGCAGTGAGATAAGGGAACAATCAGCTGAAGCCGCCCTGGACCTTCTAATGCATACCATTAAGGAAATTAGCTAACGAGGTGAATAATAAGAGTATTTATTGCAATAGAATTACCCGCCGAGCTCAAGGAACTTTTAAGAGAAGTTCAATCAAGGATGCAGGGTGCAGGCAGTAAGGTACGCGCCTCATGGGTAAGGCCCGAGACCATGCACCTGACGCTGAAGTTTCTCGGCGAGGTTGATGAAGAGGATTTAGAACTCCTCACCAGGGCCCTTGCCGGGCCCTCGGAAAAAACAGCTCCATTTACTCTCCGCTCCGGAGCTCTCGGCGCATTTCCATCCATGAGGCGTCCCCGCTCGCTCTGGCTGGCAATTGAAGAGTCCGGTGAGCTTCAGGCGCTTAGAGAGCTTATTGAAGAGGCCCTTTTTAATCTTGGATTTAAGGGGGATAAAAAAAACTTTACCCCTCACCTTACACTGTGCAGGATACGTTCAAAGGAATCTTCAATGGGTATCTCAAGGGCTGCAGAGAGAGTAAAGGTTGAAAAAAAGGTTGCTTTTGTAGCTCAGCGCTTCGTATTATATAAAAGCACACTAACCCCCTCGGGGGCGGTACACAGTCTTATAAGTGAATTCCCTCTCACAGGGAGTTGATAGAGAAATTTTTATAATACCAGGAGGAGTTAGTAATGGCAGAGAAGAAGGAGAGCAAGGACAATAACAAGGGCAAGGCAATTGACCTTGCCATAGGTCAGATCGAGAAGCAGTTCGGCAAGGGTTCCATCATGCGCCTCGGTAAAGACGGCGCCGCCGTTAACACACCCTCCATCTCCACGGGTTCGCCCTCGCTGGACATAGCCCTGGGCATAGGAGGGATTCCAAGAGGCCGTGTCGTGGAGATATACGGCCCCGAGTCATCGGGCAAGACCACGTTATCACTTCACATAACGGCAGAGGCGCAAAAAAGCGGCGGCTCCGTGGCCTTTGTAGACGCCGAGCACGCCCTTGACCTGAATTACGCCCGCCTCATCGGGGTGGACACAGATGAGCTCCTGCTATCCCAGCCCGATACAGGCGAGCAGGCCCTTGAGATAACGGATATCCTCATAAGGAGCGGGGGGGTAGACCTTATAGTCGTTGACTCTGTAGCGGCTCTTGTACCGCGCGCCGAGCTCGAGGGCGATATGGGAGACGCTCACATGGGGCTGCAGGCCAGACTCATGAGCCAGGCCCTCCGAAAACTTACCTCCACTATCAGTAAATCCAATACCTCCGTTATATTCATCAACCAGATACGCCACAAGATAGGAGTCTTCTTCGGCAGCCCCGAGACCACAACAGGCGGCAACGCACTGAAGTTCTACGCCTCCGTACGCATGGATATAAGAAGAATCGGGCAGATTAAACAGGGCGAGGCCATCATAGGCAACAGGGTTAAGGTAAAGGTCGTTAAGAACAAGATGGCCCCTCCGTTCAAGGTGGCCGAGTTTGACATACTATTTAATGAGGGCATATCGCGTGAAGGCGATCTGCTGGACCTTGGCATAAAGGCCGATATAGTGGATAAGAGCGGCTCGTGGTTCTCTTACAACGGAAATAGGCTCGGTCAGGGCAGAGAGGCCGTAAGAAAATTCCTTCGGGACAACCCCGCCACCACCGATGAGATTAAGGCGGCCATATTCGAGCACTATAATCTCACTACAGAAAAAGAGGTATAATCCATGGCCGGACTTGATCTATCAAGTATACTCGCCTTTGCACTTAAACAAAAGGCCTCTGATGTGCACCTGAAGGCAGGCATGCCTCCCATACTCCGCCTTAACGGCCAGCTCGCACCCATAAAGAACCACGAGCGTCTCGCTCCCGTAGAAGTAGCCAATACGGCCGTCGCCATAATGAACGAGACGCAGAAAGAGACCTTCAGGACAACCCATCAGGTTGACCTTGCCTACAGCGTACCCGGACTTGGCCGCTTCAGGGTGAATATCTTCAACCAGAGAGGCGCCGCGGGCATAGTCTTCAGGGTTATCCCTATGAAGATTCTCTCCTTTGAGGAGCTTCACCTGCCTCCCATATTCCATACAATAGCCGAGGAGATACGCGGTCTTATACTCGTAACAGGTGTTACGGGATGCGGCAAATCCACTACCCTCGCCTCTATTATCGACTATATAAACAACAAGCGCTCCGCCCATATCATCTCCATTGAAGACCCCATAGAGTTTCTTCATAAGGACAAGTTCTGCCTCATCAACCAGCGTGAGGTGGGCTTTGATACCATAGGTTTTGCCGATGCCCTGCGCGGGGCGCTCCGACAGGACCCTGATATCATCCTCGTAGGCGAGATGCGCGATAAAGAGACGATTGAGACGGCGCTTACTGCCGCCGAGACAGGCCACCTCGTACTCTCTACACTTCATACCATCGACGCCGTGGAGACGATTAACAGAATAGTCACTTCCTTCCCCCCCTACCAGCAGAAGCAGATACGTATTCAGCTTGCAAGCGTGGTAAGGGGCATAATTTCACAGCGTCTTATCGCTACGAGCGACGGCACGGAGCGGGTACCAGCCATGGAAATACTGCGGACCACGGCAAGGGTGCGAGAGTGCATTGAGGATAAAGAGAAGACAAAGGCAATATTCGAGGCCATCTCCAAGGGGCACTCCACATACGGCATGCAGACCTTTGACCAGTCCATACTCTCGCTGATGAAAAAAGGCTTTATCTCCTACGAAGAAGCCCTCCGCCAGTCCTCCAACCCTGCGGACTTCGAGTTAAAGGTTAAGGGCATAACTTCTACGGGAGACGTTGAGTGGGAGGACTTTGAGACCAGCTCCGAGGATACAGAGACCGATGAGAATGACGACGGCATAGAGAGGTTCTAACCCTCCGGGCGCATGAAGGATACAAAGAAAGATAATGCCCTTGCCGCCGCGCTGCGGCTCCTCTACTACAGGGACAGAAGCATCTCCGCCATGGAGGCCAAACTCAGCGAGAAGGGCTTTTCCGCCGGGGAGATTACCGTTGCAATAGATACCCTTACAGGAGAAGGCCTTCTAAATGACAGGCGCTTCGCAGGGGAGCTTGCGGCATCGCGTTTAAAGAACAAGAACTGGGGGCCGCTAAAAATCGCCCTTGATCTCCGCCGTAAAGGCATCCCCGCAGAGATCGCTGAGAGTGTCATTAGTGAGATTGATGAAGAGACAGTAGTACTTTCTGCCAAAAGAGCACTTAACAAATGGCTGGACAAGAAGGGTTTAGATAAAAAGGGCCTAAGTGAGAAAGAATTTGCAAGTGCCTACCGTCACATGGAGGCGCGCGGTTTTGCAAGGGGGCTTGTACTTAGACTCATCTCTCCGTTAAGAGAGCCGGGCATCGTAGAATAACCATAGAGAAGAGGATTAAAAGGTCTTTATCCATGAAAAGCAGCAATATTAGAGAAGCCTTTATAAAGTACTTTACCGGTAAAGGGCACAGCGAGGTGGCCTCATCTGCGCTTATCCCCACCCAGGACCCCACGCTGCTCTTTACAAACGCGGGCATGGTGCAGTTCAAAGGGGTATTTCTCGGCGAGGAGAAAAGGGATTACAAACGGGCCGTCTCAAGCCAGAAGTGCATGCGCGCAGGCGGCAAACACAACGACCTTGAGAACGTCGGCAAGACGGCGCGCCACCATACCTTTTTTGAGATGCTCGGTAACTTCTCCTTTGGCGACTATTTTAAGGACAAGGCCACGGAGTTTGCCTGGGACTTTCTAACTGTTGTCATGGAACTGCCCGTTGATAAGCTCTGGGTGACCATATACAAAGACGATGACGAGGCCGGCTCTATATGGATAAAGAACCGCGGGGTTAGCCCCGATAGAGTGGTGCGCCTCGGCGAGAAGGATAACTTCTGGTCAATGGGTAGCACCGGGCCCTGCGGGCCCTGCTCGGAGATACTCATAGACCAGGGCGAGGCCCTTGGCTGCGGAGGCCCCGATTGCCGCGTGGGCTGCGAGTGCGACCGCTACCTTGAGATATGGAACCTCGTCTTCATGGAGTACAACCGCCAGGCTGACGGCACACTTCTCCCCCTGGCAAAACCCTCCATTGACACGGGCATGGGCCTTGAGAGGTTATCAGCCGTCATGCAGGGCGTTACCTCCAACTACGAGACAGACCTCTTCGTACCCATACTTAATACCATAAAAGGACTTATCCCCGAGGCCGGCAAAAAGGCCCCGGGAGCCGATGTATCATTAAAGGCCATAGCCGACCACAGCAGGGCCATTACGTTCTTAATGGCCGAGGGCGTGCTGCCCGGCAACACGGGCAGGAACTATGTGCTCCGCCGCATTATAAGGCGGGCGCTCCGTCACGGCCGCTTTCTCGGCCTTACCGGGCCCTTCCTCGGCCCTGTTATCTCCACTGTCATCGAGGTCATGGGCCCTGTGTACCCTGAGATAAAAGAGGCTGAAAACCTTATTCAGCGCGCCGCAAAGGCCGAGGAAGAGAGTTTTCTGCAGACCCTTGAGCGCGGCCTTGAGATACTCGACTCTGAGGTCAGTGAGCTTAAGAAGAATAACAAAAGCATAATACCGGGGCCATTCGCCTTTAAACTATACGATACCTACGGCTTTCCCGTAGACCTTACGGCGGATATTGTAACGAAAGACGGCCTCACAGTAGACGAGGCGGGTTTTAACGCCTCCATGGATGAGCAAAGAAAAAAAGCACGCCTCGCATGGAAAGGCGGCGAAGGCTCTGATGATACGGACCGGTACCGTGCCCTTGCAGCCGCGGGGCTGAAGACGACTTTTACAGGATACAGCGCCGGCTCTTCATCATCAAGGGTCCTGCATATTTTAAAGGAACAAACAAGCCTTAATTCTGCGGTAGCCGGTGAAAAAGTGGATATTATCACCGAAGAGACCCCTTTTTACGGCGAATCAGGCGGTCAGGTTGGAGATCAAGGAGTTATAAGAGCCGAAGGTCTTGAGATAACAGTTAAGAACACGACAAAACCCGTGCCTGATGTCATAGTACATCACTGCGTTATAAAGAAGGGCGAGGTAAAGATAGACGATAGCGTAGAGCTCTTCCCTGACGCGGAGCGCCGCGCGGCAATTCGCAGAAACCATACGGCAACGCATATCGTACACGCGGCCCTTCGTGAGCTAATAGGCGGGCACGTGCGCCAGCGCGGCTCCCTTGTAAGCGCCGATGGCTTCAGGTTTGATTTCAGCCACTTCTCCGCCCTCACCTATGATGAACTGAAGGCAATTGAGAAAAAGGCCAATGAGGCCGTCTTAAAAAATATAAAGGTCACCACAGACGTCTTGCCATATGACGAGGCAATAAAGGCCGGGGCATTAGCTTTTTTTGATGATAAATACGGGGCCTCGGTGCGCCTCGTAAGTCTGCCCGGGGTGAGTAAAGAGCTCTGCGGCGGAACCCATGTAAATAGATCCGGCGATATCGGCCTTATTAAACTTACGGCCGAGAGCTCCGTGGCCTCGGGCATAAGGCGTCTTGAGGCAGTAACAGGCACCGGCGCCCTTAAGACGGTTCTTGATGAGGAGTGCGTACTTAGAGAGGCCGCAGCAGCCCTTAAGGTATCAAAGGCCCAAGTTGGTCAGAAGATAAAAAACATATTAAACCGCCAGCGTAGCCTTGAAAAAGAGATAGAGACCCTTAAAAAGAAGGCCGCCGCAGGCGGAGGCGGCAATGGTCGGGAAGAAGTACGTGATATTAACGGAGTTAAGGTGATAGCCCTTAAGGCCGATGAGACAGACCCTAAAATTCTACGAGATATGGCCGATACCCTTAGAAGCAAAGTAGGCTCGGGCATCGTTATCATCGGGGCCGCAGGGGATAAGAAGGCTGTACTCCTTGCCGCGGTTACAAGAGACCTCACAGAGAAATACAACGCAGGTGAGATAATAAAAAACCTCGCCCCCGTAATAGGCGGCAGAGGCGGCGGAAGAGCCGAGCTCGCCCAGGCAGGCGGTGCTGATGGTGAAAAGATAGACGAGGCCCTTGCTCGGGCCTATGAGATGATTGAAGACCTTACAACATAAAACCGCTTTCTTTTAGAAAAAAGAAAGCGGCCCAGGAAAACCAGGTGGGACAATACATACACTCATTGGATAAACACCCTGGCCTGCTATGCATTTTAAAATACCCTGTCCCTACCCTGCCCCATGTCCCGAAGATAGAGAACTGATAAGCAGCTAAGGGTATTAACGCCGCTCACCCTCGTCTCATGCTTAATCACGCCCCTTACCACTTATCTTTAAAAGGCGGCCCCGTCAGCCGCCGATTATCTTACCTGCGGCCTTTGTATATGAGCTCCCGGGATAATCTGTCCGCAGCGTGGAGAATACGTCACGGGCACGCTCAGCCTCGCCGAGCTCGGAGTAGGATTTTACGATATAATATAGTATCTCATCAATTTCTCCGGACTCAGGATAATCTTTCAAGACAACCTTGAATCTTGCAAGGGCGCCTTTGTAATTTTTTTTCTTGAGATAAAACCTGCCCACATAGACTTCCCTCTGGGCAAGGCGCATCCTCAGGAAGGCTATAAGCTCTTCGGCCTTGTCATTATATGAAGAGCGGGGAAATTGCTTCGTAAGGTCTTCAAAGGCTATAATGGCCTTTCTCGTATTGGTCTGATCCCTGTCAGGGGCAAGAATGTTACGAAAATAACACATGCCTTTCTGAAATAAAGCGTATGAGGCCTTTGCATGCGAGGGATGCAGCGCCACGAAATCCGTATAATAAACCCTGGCCTCGTCGTACTTTTCATCTACGTACAAGACATCGGCAAGCATTATCTCACCATCAAGGGCATAGGGGCTGAGGGGATACCTTTCCATAAGTTTCTCAAAGGTCTGTTCCGCGTCTTCATAGTGCAGGGCGTTATACTGCTTAACCCCGGTCTTGTACATTTCTTCGGCATTTCTGTAGTTCTCCTTCACGGCCTTCAAGGAAGCACAGCCGGAGAAAACCACGAGGGAGAATAATATTACTGCAACGTATATCGGCCAAAGCATCTGCCGCGGTTTAAGATTTGAAAGATCAGGCATGGATTGTATTTTTAGCATATTATTTTTCACCATAAAATATGAGTGGTCCTCATCCCCTGTTTATAAGGGCATATCTGCTCCAAACCCGGCGCGCCGCTATATAGAAGCGTAATCTATATATACACAGAAGACCGCGGCAATCAAGAACTAAACTATAGACTTGAAGCGAGGGGCGGTATTTTGCTCCGAGGATAAGGACTCCAGTATTCCGGCTATATCAAGGACAAGTACGGCATCGTTATTATCCGCCTCCGTGAGACCCATAACACCGCTTATCTTATGGCCAAGCGGCAGAGGCCTTATTATAATATTAACCTCCGTCATGGTGACCCTGTCCACTACAAGGCATAACCTCTCCCTGCCGGCGCGTGTCACAATGGCGTATCTAAAACCTGCCGCTGAAGAGGTTTGGGGATGAAATAATGATGATGGCCTTATGGCGCGCATCTTAAGATGATTAATGGTAATAAAACCGTCTATAATGGAGACCTCATCAGTAAGCTGAACTATCTCCACAACACGGCTGCCAGGGACGGCGATGGTGTTGCCTCCCTCCTCGCATATAAGCGCGCCTATCATGGACTGGGTTACAGGGATGGTCAGAATAAACCTCGTACCCTTGCCCTGAACAGTCTCTATCTCAACAAGGCCGTTCAAGAGGGCTATATTCTCACGAACCACATCAAGACCCACGCCGCGGCCCGAGGTTGCGCTTATCTCATCGGAGGTAGTAAAACCGGGGAGGAATATGAGGTTCAGTTTCTCACTCCTCTCCATGGACCGGGCCGCCTCTTTATCAATAAGCCCCTTGCTGAGGGCCGTGGCGCATATGGCATCAGGATCAATCCCGCTCCCGTCGTCTTTCACCTCTATCGCCACATGACCGCCTTCGTGATAAGCGCTGAGACTGACGGCCCCGGAACAGGATTTACCGCTGCTTCTCCTCTGCCCGGGAGACTCTATGGCATGGTCTATGACATTTCTTATTATATGCATGAGCGGGTCGGCAAGTTCTTCAATGATAGTTCTGTTAAGCTCCGTATCTCCGCCGTATGTTACAATATCTATGCCTTTACCGCACTCGTAGGCAAGCCTCTTTACGTAAGGTTCAAACCTCTTGAAGAGCCGCCCTATGGGAACCATCTTTACGGCAAGTACTCCCTCTTTAAGCCCTGCAAGTGTGTTCTCAAGGCCGTCCTCAATGTCCTTAAGCTCAAGACAATGCTCGGAAGAAACCTGCTTTTCACCTATTCTCTCGCATAAACGCCTAAAATCCTCTTTTAACTCCCAGAGCTCATCTACTGAATGCATGAGATTATCAATCTTCATAACATCCACCCTGAGAGTGGCCGCGTTCCTGCGCATACTCTGAACCTGAGACTCACGCTCCTTCACCGAGGCAGCTCCAAGACTGGCATATGGAACAACCTCCTCCTTCACGCCCTCTCCGATCTCTCGAGCAGTAACACCTGTAAAATCGCCAAGGGACGCCTCTAACTCGGAGTGCCCCACTGATGTGGCTATAAGCATCTCAAAGAAGAGCCCCCGGCTATCTTGTTTTATTGAGGGCAGTGTGGCGATAATATCAGCCACCTTGCTTATGGCCGCCGTAAAGGCGCTGTACCCGCTGTCAAAGCTGCTGGCCTCAAAGCCCACATCAACTACGAAAAGCCTCTTGCCGGATTTCCTGTTTTCACTTAGCCTGAAGGTCTCATATTCCGTAAGGGCCGAAAATATCTCATCTGAAGAAGGCAGCTCAGTAGAGGCAATATTTACCTCACGCCCTTTTGATAGAGAAAAGATAACATCAGAGACCTCGTTGGTAAAACCGGAGCTCCCGCGCGCGCTTACTATCCTTGTAAGAAGCCCCTGCGCCCTTATGACAGACTCAAGGCACTCTTCGTTAAGTACGATGCGGCCCAGTCTCAGCATATCAAGCTTATCCTCAAGGGCATGGCTGACATCGGTAATATCACTGAACTCGAATATGCTTGAGAGCCCCTTGATGGTATGGGCAGAGCGGAATATCTTATTAAGCACAGCGGGCTCTATTGTCCCGGCCCTCACCCCTGCGGCAAGGCGCATTATATCCTCATCCATGGCGGCAAGAATATCCTCAGCCTCGGCAAGAAACTCATTTCGTTGTCTCTTCAAATTCAATACCCCGTAAATGGCGACAGGTTACAGTATCTTATTTAATTTTATCACAATTTCAAGGAATCTGCGCAAAAAGCCTATAAAAAAATCTCTCTCAGGGCGGTGAAATTATCTATAATCATATCGCAATTAGCCTCTTTAAGCTCTTTAACGGGCCTGAAACCATATGATACGCCAACGGTGAAGACTCCTGCCGCCGCACCCGTGGCGCAATCAATGGGGCTGTCTCCCACAAGCACGGTATCAACGGGCGCCACACCTGCCTCGCCCATAATATACCGAAGGGCCGCGGGATCGGGCTTTCTTGTAGCAAAGGTGTCTCCACCAGTAATATTAATAAAAAACCCCTCGAGGTCAAGGGCATTTATTATCCTACGGCTAAGCCCCTCGGGTTTATTGGTTAAGATGGCAAGTTTCTTACCGCTTTTCTTGAAATGAGTCAGTGTCTCAAAAACCCCTTCGTAGAGGCAGGTCTCGCCGAGAAGATGCTCACCGTAATAGGCAAGAAATTTGCTCCGCGCCGTGAGATGCACCGCAGCGTCCTCATCCGGCATAAGGGTCTGAATAAGCATATTAACACCCCAGCCTATCTTTTCCTTTATGTCCTCCTTATCCATGAGACCATGGCCCAGAGATTTCAAGGTCCTGTTGGCGGCATTGGCTATATCGCCCGAGGAATCTATAAGTGTGCCGTCAAGGTCAAATACAAACAACTCTTTTTCCAAAACACGCGGCTCCTTTTTTATGTATTATGGAAAATACCTTAACATATCTACGGTAATGAGGCTACCCTGCCGGGATGGTTAAAAAAGGCTGGCCGGAGCTTCTTGGCCTTTACAAGTAGAGGCCCATTTGTTAATATCTGCTATGCCCTTTTAAGTACAGGCCCAGGCCCTCTAAGCACCATATAACTTAGCTCCCGTCATGAAGACGGCGCGGCCGAAAAGAGCCGCCCGGCAAAAACAAGTGAATAAAAATGAGTAAAAAAAAATGATTAGAAAAGCCGCCGTGGCAGGCAGTTTTTATCCGACAGAGCCCGCAGAGCTGAAAGACATGGTAAAGGGCTTCTGTCCTCCTGATACAGAAAAGGTCAGTGCAAAGGCAATAATATGCCCTCACGCTGGCTACATATACTCAGGCGCCGTAGCAGGAGCTGTCTACGCCTCCATAGAGGTCCCCGGCACCGTAATACTCCTTGGCCCTAACCACACAGGCATGGGGGCGCAGGCAGCCGTTATGAGAAAAGGCGTTTGGGAGATACCCACGGGAGAGCTGGCAGTTAATGAGGCCCTTGCTGAAGAGGTTATCAGCTCCTGCGCCCTATTTACAGAAGACACAGAGGCACACATCATGGAGCACTCCCTTGAGGTGCAGCTGCCCTTTTTATATCATCTGAACTCAGAGGCTAAGATAGTACCCGTGACCCTTATGGGGACTAATTACGAAGGTGCCCGGGAGATGGGCGAGGCACTGGCAGGGGTTATATCAGCTCATAAAGAAAAAATTCTTGTAGTAGTAAGCTCAGATATGAACCACTACGAGTCTGAGGCCGCCACAAGGATGAAGGACAACATGGCCATACAGCAGGTCCTTGCTCTGGACGCAGAAGGGCTCCTTGAGGTGACTTCGAGAAAGAATATTACCATGTGCGGGGCTTTCCCCGCGGCGGCGGCCATTACCGCCATGACAAACCTCGATGCATGCGAGGCGGCCCTTGTTACTTACGGAACTTCCGGCCCAGTAAGCGGCGATATGGAACACGTAGTCGGTTACGCTGGTTTTACCATTAATTAAAAAGCCGGTACGGTGAAGTACTGAGCTGAGAAAAAACAACTAAAGTTACCCGTGAGATCTTAATATAACGGCTTTAGGCTTCCGCCCCCTCCGCCCTAAAGGTGCGGGGCATCACAATCCCTACGGGGTGAATATAAGGATAAATCACATTGAAAATTCGCACACGTTTCGCGCCAAGCCCCACAGGTCATCTTCATATCGGAGGGGCAAGAACAGCGCTCTTTAACTGGCTTTACGCCAGACAACATAACGGTGTTTTCATACTTCGCGTCGAGGACTCTGATGTGCAGAGGAGCACCGATGAATCCATGGCGGCCATTCTTGAAGGTATGCGCTGGCTCGGCCTTGACTGGGACGAGGGGCCATATTACCAGAGCGAGCGCTTTACCGAGTATAAAGAACGCGCCATGTGGCTCCTTGATAAAGGCCTTGCCTACCGCTGCTACTGCACGGCCGAAGAGCTTGAAGAGAGAAGAAAAAAGGCCATGAACGAGGGACGGCCCCCCATGTATGACAAGCGGTGCAGGGATAGTGAAGAAAGACCCGGTCTGCCCTTTGCAGTAAGGTTTCGCGTGCCAGAGGGAGTGACATCCTTTAAAGACGGCGTAAAGGGGGATATCTCCTTTGATAACTCCGCCATAGAGGACCTTATCATATTAAGAAGCGACGGCACACCGACGTATAACCTCTGCGTAGTGGTAGACGACGCCTCCATGGGCATAACAGAGGTAATACGCGGCGACGACCACATCAACAACACCCCCAAGCAGATACTTCTGTACAGCGCACTTGGATTTACCATACCTGCTTTTGCACATCTTCCCATGATACTCGGCGAGGACAGAACACGGCTCAGTAAACGCCACGGCGCTACCTCTGTAATGGCATATAAAGATATGGGGATACTGCCCGAGGCACTGGTGAATTACCTTGCGCGCCTGGGCTGGTCACATGGCGACGAGGAGATTTTCTCCCTTAAAGAGTTAAAGAAAAAATTTACCCTTGAGACCGTGGGTAAATCCTCTGGTGTATTCAACAGCAAGAAACTGCTCTGGCTGAACCAGCATTATATTCAGGAAAAAGCCCCTGAAGACCTGAAAGAGATATTTCTTTGGCACTTAAGTAAGAAGGGTTTTGATGCCTCTGGTGATAAGAGGGTCTTAAAAATCATAAAGACCCTTCAGAGCAGAAGTATTACCATGGAGGATATGGCCGCCGACGCTCTCTTCTACTTTAAAGAGAGTGTGGATTATGATGAAAAAGCGGCCCGTAAATTCCTGACCCCTGAAAAGACGGCTCACTTCGCTCAGCTTTTAGAGGGACTTTCAAATCTCACTGAGTTTTCTGAGGCCTCTATTGAGGCCGTCTTCACCTCTCTTATGGAGAGCGAGGGCTTAAAACTCGGCAAACTCGCCCAGCCCGTACGAGTAGCCCTCACAGGCGGGGTGGTCTCACCGGGCATATTCGAGACCATCGAGGCCATGGGCAAGGATCTTACCATAAGACGGCTAAAAGAAGCAGCGGACTTTGTGGCGGAGAAAGCCGCGGGTGTCTAAGACAGAGAGCATAGACTTCCCCATGAGCGGCTGCCTTGACACTTGGTGCCAATAAGGGTTAAAATTAGAAAAATCCGGATAAAAATATGTTTAAAAAGGTACTGATAGCAAATAGGGGCGAGATAGCCTCACGCGTCATTCGCGCTTGTAAAGAGCTTGGCATAGCCACGGTAGCCATATACTCTGAGGACGATACCACGGCTCTTTATGTAAAAAAAGCCGATGAGGCCTACCTCGTGGGGCCGGGCCCCATTGAGGGATACCTGAATATACACCGTATCGTTGATCTGGCCGTAAAGATAGGCGCCGATGCGCTCCATCCCGGCTATGGTTTTCTCTCTGAGAACCCTAAGCTGCCGCTGCTCTGCGAAAAAGAGGGCATTGCTTTTATCGGCCCGCGCAGTGATACCATACAGGAGCTCGGTGATAAGATACGCGCCCGCGCGCTTATGATAAAAGCCGGCGTACCTGTGCTTCCGGGTACGGAAAATGCCCTTAAAGACGCGGCCGAGGCCGTACAAAAAGCCGATGAGATAGGGTACCCTGTTATGGTAAAGGCCTCCGGCGGAGGAGGCGGACGGGGGCTGCGCGTAGCGCGAAGTGCCTCTGAGGTTGGCGAAGCCTTTACGGTATCAACAAAAGAAACACAGGCCGCATTTGGCGTAAGCGAGGTCTTTCTGGAAAAATACCTGGAAAGACCGCACCATATAGAGTTTCAGATACTTGCCGACAACTTCGGCAATACCATTCATCTCGGCGAGAGGGACTGCTCCATACAGAGAAGGCATCAGAAGCTTGTTGAGATAGCTCCATCCCTCATACTTAATGAAGAGCTGAGAGAAAAAATGGGCAAGGCCGCCGTTAAAGCCGCAAAGGCCGCTGATTACACAAATGCCGGCACAGTGGAGTTTCTTGTAGATAAAGATAAAAACTTCTATTTTCTTGAGATGAACACAAGGCTACAGGTAGAGCACCCCATAACAGAGGAGACCACTGATATTGATCTCGTAAAAAAACAGCTCGAGATATCAGCAGGCCTGCCTCTGGAAATTAAGCAGGAAGATGTAACGATAAGGGGTTTTGCCATGGAGTGCCGCATCTGCTCTGAAGACCCGCAGAATAACTTTATGCCCAGCTTCGGCCGCGTAACCTCTTATTACTCCCCAGGAGGAATCGGAGTACGCATAGACGGCTCCGTTTACAGGGATTATGTTATCCCCAGCTGCTATGATTCGCTTATCGTTAAACTTATTGTCAGGGCCTCTACATGGCAGGAGACAATTAAACGTATGGAGCGCTGTCTTGACGAGTTTAAGATACGAGGCGTTAAAACCACAATACCGTACCTTAAGAATATCATGAAAGATTCTGATTTTATTGAAGGTTCTTTCGATACAGGTTACATAGAAAGAAAACCTGAACTCATGGAATACAGTGAATACGGAGAGCCCTCGGACATTGTAGCGGCCGTAGCCGCCGCCATTGCCGCACACCACGGGCTTTAAAAAAGTCTATAATTATAATAAAATGCTTAGTCTCTTTTTTATAAGAGTTAATACAAAACATTATGGGAGCAGTTGAAATATGCCTTCAAAAGAAGAAAAAAAGAATGAACCCTCCAAGACCGGCGGCGTTGGCATAACAGAGACCGTCCTCCGGGATGCCCATCAGTCGCTCCTTGCCACAAGGATGCACACCTCGGATATGCTTGAGATGGCCGGGCTTCTTGACAAGGTGGGGTACTGGAGCCTCGAGGTCTGGGGCGGTGCCACCTTTGACACCTGTCTGAGATTTTTAAAAGAAGACCCCTGGGAGAGGCTGCGCGCCCTGCGCGAAGCCATACCAAACACCAGGCTGCAGATGCTGCTTAGAGGGCAGAACCTCGTAGGATACAGGCACTACGCCGA
>JBHHUP010000027.1:0-21251 GCA_046753845.1 Thermodesulfobacteriota bacterium | reverse complement strand
AAAGGGCTTAATGCCTCTGAATAAGTTCCTTGCTCCCATGTTGCTTCTGAGCTATATAAAGAGGGCTCTGCCCCTACAACAATAAAGGTGTTCTGAACATGAAAAGACTTCCCGATAAACTTGGTCACTACGGGGCATACGGCGGCAGATATATCTCCGAGACCCTTATGCCCGCCGTTATAGAGCTTGAGAAGGCATATAAACATTGGAAAAAAGATCCTGACTTTATAAAAGAGCTTGATTATTATTTTAAGGAATACGTGGGGCGTCCCACGCCCCTTTATCTTGCCGAGAGGTTATCCGATAAGGTAGGCGGGGCGCGGATTTACTTGAAACGCGAGGACCTCTGCCACACCGGGGCCCATAAGATAAATAATACCATCGGCCAGATTCTCCTTGCCCGCAGGATGGGCAAGACTCGGATTATCGCCGAGACAGGCGCGGGGCAGCACGGCGTGGCAACGGCTACGGTGGCGGCTATGTTCGGTTTTCCATGCGAGGTCTACATGGGCAGCGAGGACATCGAGCGGCAGGCCCCCAATGTCTTCAGGATGAGGCTGCTCGGGACAAAGGTACGCAGCGTGGACTCAGGCTCCTGCACCTTGAAGGACGCCATGAACGAGGCCATACGCGACTGGGTTACAAACGTGCGGAATACCTTTTATATCATCGGAAGCGTCGCGGGCCCCCATCCATACCCTATGATAGTTCGCGATTTTCAGGCCGTTATAGGCCGTGAGGCAAGATCACAGGTTAAGACCCTTACAGGGGGGCTGCCCGACTTGCTCGTAGCCTGCGTCGGCGGCGGAAGTAACGCCATGGGGTTATTTTATCCATTTCTAAATGATAAAGGCGTTGCCATGACAGGCGTGGAGGCAGCTGGCGAGGGCGTCTCTACAGGCAGGCACGCGGCATCCATTACGGCAGGTACTCCCGGAGTACTGCACGGCAGTAAGACTTATCTCCTGCAAGACAGGTACGGCCAGATTTGTCACACGCACTCAGTCTCCGCGGGCCTTGATTACCCCGGTGTAGGCCCCGAGCACTCTTACCTTCACGATACCGGGCGTGTGCGGTATACTACTGTTACGGATAAGGAGGCCTTAAGGGCTTTTCGCGAGCTCACCCTTGAAGAGGGCATCATACCGGCGCTTGAGTCCTCGCACGCCGTGGCCTATGCGATGAAGGTAGCTAAAAAAATGGACAAAAAATCTAATATTATAGTGAATCTCTCGGGCAGGGGCGATAAAGACCTCGACACTGTATCAGCTTATTTTAAAGACGCCCTGGAGAAAAACTCATGAAAAAAAACTCGGCAAAAAAAGGCAAGGTTACCGGTGGCGCAAAGGGCAGGTGCGGCTGCGGCGGGGTAGAGGAGAAGTGCTGGGGCAGGGGCGCAAAGCGGATAGAGCGTGTCTTTAGCGAGCTTGGCAAGGCAGAGGAAAAGGCCTTTATTCCATTTGTAACGGCAGGTGACCCGTCCCTGGATATTACGGAAAAGCTTATCTTTAAGATGGAGGCCGCCGGAGCTGATATCATCGAGCTTGGCATACCCTTTTCCGACCCCATGGCCGACGGCCCTACCATACAGGCCTCCTCCGAGAGGGCCTTACTTCAGGGCGTAACCATAAAAAAAGTCCTGGAACTTGTAAAAAAAGTCCGCACGAAGAGCGGTATTCCCATAATACTCTTTGGCTATTATAATCCCATATTCGCCTACGGGCTCGGTAAATTCGCCCGTGACGCGAAAAAGGCCGGAGCCGATGGTCTTCTTGTAGTGGACCTGCCGCCTGAAGAATCATGCGAGCTTGAGGTGGAGCTTCGCGGCGAGGGGCTGGCCCTTGTATTTTTATTAACTCCTGTAAGCGATGAAAAACGCATGAGGCTCGTAGCCAAGAAAGGCTCGGGTTTTATATACTTTGTAAGCCTCACCGGTGTCACCGGGGCAAGGGTGAAGATGAAGAGCAAGGTTGCGGGGCATATTAAGGAGCTTCGCAGGTTCACAAAACTCCCCATAGGAGTAGGTTTTGGCGTATCAAGTCCCGGGCAGGCAAAAGAACTCGGCGCACATGCCGATGGCGTAATCGTAGGCAGCGCCATCATTGACATTATCGCGAAGACCTCTCCTAAGAGAAAGGCAGTTACAGAGGTGGGTAAATTCGTGGCCTCATTAAAAGACGCACTCCGTCCTTAGGGCGAGGGGCGAGTGTAAAAGGCTTGCTGGTTATTAGGGCTGTGCGATTATTAAGGCCGGGGGCCTGCATGAAAGGGCGGCAGGTAAATGCCGGGGGGGGCGGCTGAGATGATGAAGATACTCAGCCAAATTTCTCTACAATAGCTTAAAGGTAAAAAAATGGGCTGGTTTAAGAACAGTTTTTTCTCCGTAGAGGGCAAAAGCGTAAAGGTGCCTCAGGGGCTCTGGGTGAAGTGTCAGCACTGCGCCGAGATAATATATAAAAAGGAGCTTGAGAGAGACCTTGAGGTATGCCCCAAGTGCTCTTATCACTTCAGGCTTTCTGCCTTTGAGCGTATTAATATGCTCTTTGACAAGGATACCTTTGAGGAGTTCGATCCCCTCATAGGTCCTACAGACCCTCTGGGTTTTAAGGACATTAAAAAATACAAGGATAAGATAAAATCTTACCAGAAAAAAACAGGGAATAAAGACGCCCTTATCTCGGGTTTCGGGGAGATTAACGGCTGGAAGGTAATGACGGCTGTCTTTGATTTTGCCTTTATGGGCGGCTCCATGGGCGCTGTTGTGGGCGAGAAGATTACACGTGTATTTGAGAGGGCCCTTGATAAGAGGTGCGGCGTTATTACCTTTACCGCATCGGGCGGGGCGAGGATGCAGGAGGGTATACTCTCCCTGATGCAGATGGCAAAGACCTCGGCGGCCGCGGGAAGGCTAAAGGAGGCGGGGCTTCCCTTTATCTCCGTACTTACCGACCCTACCACAGGAGGCGTTACGGCAAGTTTTGCCATGCTCGGAGATATCATCGTCGCCGAGCCCGGCGCGCTTATAGGTTTTGCCGGGCCCCGTGTCATAGCTCAGACCATAAAACAGACCCTGCCCGAGGGATTTCAGCGCGCCGAGTACATCCTCGAGCATGGTATGATTGATATGATTATTGAGAGAAAAAACATGAAGGAGTCCCTTGGCAGGCTTCTTGAATACCTGGGCTGAAGGCCCGCTGTAAGTATGCGCCTCGTTAAAAAACCTTTCCCCTATATTTAATCTTAGATACGCGCCTCGGCCTATTGCTTCTTTATAATCAATTCAGTTGGACTTAAGATAGGGAGCCGTTATAAGATGAGCCTTCAATACAAAGAGACCATAGATTACCTCTACTCTCTTATCGGACTTGGCATAAGGCCGGGGCTTGAGAGTACAAGAGGGCTCCTTGAGCTTCTTGGTAATCCCGAGAGCTCTCTGCCTGCCGTTCATATAGCCGGAACCAACGGCAAGGGCTCCACGGCGGCCATGATAGAGTCTGTAATGAGAGAGGCGGGTTATAATGCGGGGCTTTACACCTCGCCTCATCTTACGAGGTTTAATGAGCGCATAGCCCTTGGCGGCCTTAATATCTCTGATGAGGATTTAATCGGTACGGCCGCGGTTGTAAGAGGGGCCCGCGAGAGGCTTAAGGAAGAAAAAGGGCTGGAAGCAACTTTTTTTGAGGTATCAACTGCCATGGCCCTGCTCTACTTTAGAGACCAAAAGGCCGATCTGGCCGTTTTGGAGACCGGTCTTGGAGGCAGCCTTGACGCGACCAACACAGTAACTCCTCTTCTTTCCATAATTACTAATGTAGAGATCGACCACGTTGCTCTGCTTGGCGCTACAGTAAAGGATATCGCAGGTGAAAAAGCAGGTATCATAAAAGAGGGAGTCCCCGTCATCTGCGGGGAGCTCGGCGCTGCCGCCGCCTCTGTTATCATGGAGCGGGCCGCTCTGCTGAAGGGCGGCCCGCTCCTGAGGCTTGGTCATGAGTTCACCTATGAACGGGCAGCTCAGGGTGAATTTAACTTTTTCGGGCAAAATACCGTTTTAAAAGGGGTGGAGTTGGGGCTCCATGGGGCATTTCAGTATAAAAACGCGGCCCTGGCCCTTGCCGTGTTGGAGATTCTCTCCAAGTCCTATCCCGCCATAAATGAAGAGGCCGCCCGAGAGGGGCTTCGGCGCGTGAGGTGGCCGGGCAGGTTTGAGTCTCTATCGGCAGCGCCTACGGTTATACTGGACTCTGCCCATAACGAGGCGGGAGCGCGAGCCCTTGTCTCGGCGGTGAAGGAGTATTTTACAGAGCCGCCGGTCATAACCCTTGTAACGGGTATATCGGAGGATAAGGATATTGATGGGATGTTTGCCCATCTGCTTCCCATGGCGCGGCGTATTATATTGACTGAAGCCGACGTTGAGAGGGCAGCTCCGGTGGCCATGCTGCAGAAAAAAGCCCGGGCCATAAGGGTTGATTGCGAGGTGCGGCCCTCTGTGCACGGGGCCATTACCGCGGCCCTGGAGGGACTTACGCAAGGCGAGATAGTACTCATCGCGGGTTCTGTATTTGTAGCCGGTGAGGCAAGAGAGTTTTTCAGCTCAGTACCTGCTCCCCGCGAGGCCGCGGGGTGAGCATGGTCCGCGGCGCTGCTGTTATTGTTTTATATTATGGTTTTAATTTTAAGGAATGCCCGGTTAATTCATGGACGAATTATTCAGGGGTTCTCTCATAGAGACCTTGCGTTGGGGTTCTGAAAGTCTATGCGGAAGATAAGTGAATTGAAGATTCTCCAAAGGCCTCGTGGCCTCTTTGCCATGACTTGCCTCTTTATCCTCCTTCTTGGCCTCTCAGCATGGGCCGGTGACGAGGATAAAGGTTTTTTTAATAAAGACGCCCCCGTTGAGTTAACGGCTGATTTTCTGAGTTATGACAAGACGGCCCAGACCTATTATGCCAACGGCAACGTAGTTGTTAAGCAGGAAGGCGTTATCATGGAGACCGAGGGCGTTATAATGAACGTGGCCGCCGGTAAGGCCCGCACCGCCGGCAAGACCTATATATATGATAACGAGGGCAATACCGTGCGCGGCACGGATCTCTGGATTGACCTCAGGAAAAAAACTGCCGTCATCGCCAGCGGCAGGATATTTTATAAGAGAGATAATATACATATCGAGGGCGACCCTCTTAAAAAGACAGGCCCTGATACCTACGAGGCAAAGCACATCATGTACTCCACCTGTGATTGCCCGAAAGAGGGGAAGAGCCGTGCATGGAGCTTTTCAGCCGCCGAGGCGGATCTGACCATCGGCGGTTATCTCAGCGCGAGAAACGCATACTTCAGGATAAAAAACCGTTCCGTCCTCTACACCCCGTACCTAAGGATAGCCCTTCAGAGAGAGCGTCAGACAGGTTTTCTTATGCCAGAGCCCGGGTACTCCAAGCTTCGTGGCCTTGTCCTTGATAATGCCTTTTTCTGGGCTATTTCACGAAATCGTGACGCCACATTTTACCTTGACGTAGAGACGGCGCGGGGTTTTGGCGGGGGTCTCGAATACAGGTATATCCGCACTCCGAAGAGTTACGGGAACTTTTATTATTATAACTTTGTGGAGAGGGATATCAGCAGGGTAAGGGAATTTAGAGACGGCCAGAATAACCTCTCAAGGCCTGCCAGCGCCTCAAATAACAGATGGCAGCTGAAGATGGACCACACGGAGATACTCTCCACCGGGTTTAACGTAAGGGCCGATATCAATGTCGTGAGCGATGATGAGTACTTTCTGGATTTTGGAGAATCCGACGATAAGAGTATAGAGAGTGTTGAGAGTAATGTCTCCATAAGCAGAAATTGGTCTGTTTACAGCCTTGTGGCGCAGTTCAGGACATTTGATAACCTCCTTATAGATGATGACTCTACTACGCTTAGAAAGCTGCCGGAGATAACCCTTACGGCCACTGAGAAAAAGATATTCAAGACGCCTCTGTACCTCTCTCATACTACATCCTTTATAAATTTTTCACGCTCCACAGGCACTACGGGGCAGAGGCTCGACCTTCAGCCCACGGTATCGCTGCCCCTCAGCCCGGGGGATTATTTTGATTTTACTACCTCAGTTACGCCCAGAGGCACTTTTTATCTCCTTAAGGAAAACCCGGGAGGGCGTTATGTTGACAGGTTCCTCTACAAGCTGGCCTCGGAAATTACCACTACCTTTGGCAGAACCTACCACCGCGGCGAGGCCACAGACGCCTTAAGGCATACGATACGGCCGAAGATCAGCTACGCTTACATACCTGAGGCTAATCAGGGCACCCTGCCCTCCTTTGATTCAGTAGATTTTGTGGGCACGAGCAATACGGTTACTTATTCTCTTAACTCAATTCTCACCGGAAGGCGTACTAATAACGGAGTTCCCTCATATCATGACTACGTATATTTTGAGGTAAAGCAGAGTTACGATATACACGAGGCCACAAGAACCGACCTTGGCCCGACGGATAAAAAAGAGCCCTTCTCTGATGTCGTTGCCGAGGCCATACTTAAACCCACCTTGCGCTCAGCTGTTACGGGAAAGATGAGTTATGATGTCTATGACAACAGGCCGACCAGTTACGACTTGAACCTTGATCTCTTTGACAGGCGCGGCGACATACTCTCCGTATCTCATCGCTTTCAGAGAGACTCTACGAACTTTATAGAGGGTTCTGTGAAGGTTTATATTAATAAGGCCTTTGATTTTTCATACCTTGAGAGGTATGCCCTTGATGAGAGTAGATCACTTGAGCGCACCTTTGTAGGCGCTTATCACCATCAGTGCTGGGGCGCCGAGCTGACATTTTCCAAGACTCTTGTGGAAAATATTGTATACCTCTCCTTTAACCTTAAGGGCATAGGCAACATAGTTGGCTTCAGGGCGAGGTAAGGCCTCGATAACAATATCCTCCCTTCAGTTATTGACATTGCCTTATTTATCACGTTACAGTATATACTGAGTTTCATCGCGCTTTCCTCTTCCATCTTACGAACTCGGCATTTTAACTCTTCCGCAGGTGCAGAGATTGTCATGAGAGAAAAAAAAGAACCCCTTGTTATAGACTGCACAAGCTGCGAGGCCCGTTTCAGGCTATGGATCCCCTCTGTCGATTTTGCCGAGTGGGAAAAGGGTTCCTCCATAAGTTGTATAAAGTGCGGGGCTACTTACCAGGTTAAAAAAACCGGTGAGGGTTTTGTTGTAGAGTCTGCCGCCGCTCCGGCCTCCCGGTTCGAGTCCAATGCCTTTGCTATAGATAGTCATTCTGACGGAGGCCCGCTTATCCTTGATGAATCCTCTGCAGAGACGGGGTCTGCCGCGGGTATTGGTGCTGTATCGCTCTCTGCGGATGAGGCCTCCGCCCCCCCTACCCTGCCTACGATCCTTGTAGTTGAGGACGATGCTCTATCGAGAAAGATGTTGGAGAATACCCTGCGTGACGTAGGCAGGAGGCTGGTCCTTGTTAAGAACGGCGCCGAGGCCTTACAGATTCTGAGAGAAGAGAGTATTGATCTCCTTGTTGTGGACCTATACCTTAAAAATCCTGATGATCCCGGCTCCCTTATGGACGGAGAGGAGGTACTTGGCGAGGTCCTGCGTATGGAGCTGAAGATACCCGCTATTGTCACTACAGGCAAGGAGCTTGTAGACGATATATCTCTTGACCCCAAGTGGTTTAATTATAATGTGAAGGACTTTATCCAGAAAGGCAATCCCTTCTGGGTAGATGAGCTTAAGGTCAAGGTCACGGACATTATAGCCAAACGCTAAGTTAAAGGAGGCGTAATCAGGGCAGCTGGCGGACGAGGAGGCAGAACATAGGCGGGCCGTGATATAAATGGGGCTGCATCGTGGATAGAGAAGGAGACGGGGCTAAGAGGCCCTTTTTTTTTATTTTAGAGCAGCGGCCCCTTAGAGGGTTCTCTCTAAAAAGGCATAGGCGCTGTGGTTGTGTATGGACTCAAGGTTCTCGGCCTCTATCCTGAACCATGTTATCTCTCTCAGACTCATGAGGTTAAGGGCCGTCTCGCGCACGATATCCTCTACGAACATGGGCTTATCATAGGCCTGCTCGGTAAGGTGTTTCTCGTCCACCCTCTTAAGGAGTGAATAAACAGGGCTTGAGGCCGAACCCTCTACCTTTCTAATAATATCCTCAATCCATACAAAGTCCCTGAACCTGAAGGCCACCTTGATGAGCCCCCGCTGGTTATGGGCCCCCCTCTCGCTTATCTCCTTTGAGCAGGGGCATAACGTAGAGACAGGGACTATGACCTGGAGCACAAGGTCTTTTTTGTTGCCCTCACCGAGAGTCCCGCTGTACTTGCACATGTACTCCATGAGCCCCTTTGCTCCTGAGACGGGGGCTTTTTTCTCGATAAAGTAGGGGAACTCCACCTCAAGGTGCGCGGTGGTGGCCTCGAATTTGCCGAGCATTCTTTTGAGTATCTCCGTAAAATTCTTTACCGTTATCTCACCCTTGTACTCGTTTAGTATCTCAACGAACCTGCTCATATGCGTGCCCTTGAAGTTATGGGGCAGGTCTACGTACATATTGATAGAGGCCGTGGTATGCTGGGTCTTGTTTACCTTATCAAGGACTACGATGGGGTACTTGATGTCCTTTACCCCCACCTTATCAATATAAAGATTCCTCGAATCAGGCTCTGCCTGAACGTCTTTTAATAGGGCTTTTTTACTCATTCTCTTTTTTATCCTCTCGGTATGAGGCCGCCGCAGTATCGGATTCCCAGACCAGGACCTTTGATACCCGCACCCCTTTTTTATCATTTATAATCTTTACGAGCTCATCATGGATAAACTTTGCGATTAGCTCAGCCGAGGGGTTTATCTCTGTGAAAGGCGGGGTCTCGTTAAGGTATCTGTGGTCGAGCTTATCGATGATGGCAGCGGTAGCGGCCTTTAATTCCTTGAAATCCATGACAAAGCCCATTGGCCCGGTCTTCTCGGCCTCTATAGATACCTCGACGTGCCAGTTATGGCCGTGAAGTCTCTCGCAGGCCCCCTCGTAGCCGCGAAGGTTGTGGGCGCTTGAGAACTCTGTCTTTATTGTGAGCTCATACATTTTTTATTTTCCGGTAATGGGAGGGCCTTGCCTGCGGCGCGGGCCCCGATAGCTTTATTTAAAATCCATTGCAGTCAAGTTTTTTATTTTAACACAAATACCGGATAACGGGAAATCTTATCATGAATATAAAAGAGGTAATGAGGAGCGGATTTCAGGAGGGGGGGAGAGGGGACGGTTATTAAATTCTGAGTTTTCTCTTTTTATCGGAAGAGGCCTTTACTTCCCTGTCTGCATTAATCCCCGGCCTTAGAGAAAAGTCCTCTATAATGGCAAGCGCGAGGTTTGAGCAGAAGGGGCAGCTTATGGTGAGGTCTTTACTGCCCGGGGCCAGTAGGCTATCGAATTCTTTCCTGCACTCGCGGCACCGGATATGGAGCTCAAGTATTTGCCCGTTAGAGCCGAGTCTCGCCATTAAAGAACTCCCGTTAAAAGCCCCCCTCTCTCTTTTTCTCAGGTACAGAGGTCTTCGGGAGATGGGGGCCTTAATGATACGAATCTTTAATTATTCATCCATACGTCTTATTATACAAACTCTTGGCAGAGGATAACGTCTTGTACCCCCCCCTCTCTTTTTTCTATCTATCGCCGGGCCTTGCGACCTCTTGTAGACTTATCGGCATAAAAGTTTTTTTGTTAAATCTCTATTATTCAAACCCTGCGCTCTCTTCTCTCTTAACCTGTAATCTTTGCTTCAAGCCGACTCAGCGCATCTTTCCCATTGCCCGGTTTGCCCTCAGCCGCACTCGGTATAGCCGCAGCCCCTGCAGACAACGCAGCCGTCGGCGTGCTCTACGGAGCCGCCGCAATCAGGGCATGCCCCGCGGGTAAAGACGTTTGGCGCGCTGCTCTGCAAGAGGGCGTTTTTATCCATATTTGCCCCCGGGCCCTCGTCCATATTGAGCGGTGAGTTATTGCGGTTCATCTTGAAGAGCAGGTACCACTCCATGGCCTTTGCCATGGCGTCGGAGCAGGAGGTGACCTTTCCCGCGCCGTAACCCACGGGCAGGTGACAGCTTATGCCGCGCATCTGCTTGGTAATGTCCTGCGGGTCTACGCCTGAGCGCAGGGCAAGTGAGGTCATCCTGCCCATGGCCTCGCACTGAGAGGCAACGCATCCGCCGGCCTTGCCTATCTGCGTGAATATCTCGATGGGGCGGCCTTCCTCGTCCTCGTTAATGGTTACGTAGAGGTTGCCGCAGCCTGTCTTTATCTTCTTTGTGATGCCAAAGGCAATCTCGCCCCTTGGCCTTACCGTAGGCGCTACTGAGAGGGGGGCGCTTTCTTCTATGATATCAGGGGCCGCGGCGGCGGTCTTGCCCGTTGTAAGGACCTGTACGTCCCGTGAGCCGTCCCTGTAGACGGTTACGCCCTTGCAGCCAAGTTTGTAGGCAAGTGTATATACCTTTGCAACATCCTCTACTGTTGCGTCATTTGGAAAGTTAACGGTCTTGCTCACGGCGTTATCAGTATACTTCTGAAATGCCCCCTGCATCTTTATGTGCCACTCCGGCGTTATATCGTGGGACGTTACAAAGACCCTCTTTATATCATCGGGAATTCCCTCGATATCATGGAGCGAGCCTTTTTTCGCCACCTCGTTCATTATCTCTTCGCTGTCAAAGCCCCTTCTCTCGGCTACCTCCTTAAAGAGCGGGTTCACCTCAAGAAGGGCAGTGCCGTCCATGACCGTTCTTGTATAGGCAAGGGCGAAGAGGGGCTCTATGCCCGATGAGCACGATGATATTATGGATATCGTGCCCGTGGGGGCTATGGTAGTGGTGGTGGCGTTACGTATGGGTTCATTCTTTTTTTCGTATACCGAGCCCTCGTAATTGGGGAAGACCCCTCTTTTGAAGGCAAGCTCGCTGCTGGCCTTGTGCCCGGTATCCTGCAGGGTGCTCATGACTAGCTCGGCCATCTCTATGGCCTCGTCGGAGTCATAAGGTATGCCCAGCATTAAGAGCAGGTCTGCAAAACCCATTACTCCGAGGCCTATCTTTCTATTAGATCTTGTGGTGACGCCTATCTCCTCTATGGGGTAGGAGTTCATGTCAATGACGTTATCGAGAAAGTGCACGGCTTTTTTCACCGTTGCCTTAAGCTTAGCCTCGTCAAGCTCGAATACGCGTCCATCGCCCTCGGGCCTGCTTGTGACCATCTTGCTGAGGTTGATGGAGCCGAGGTTGCATGACTCATAGGGAAGAAGGGGCTGCTCGCCGCAGGGGTTGGTGGACTCGATCTCACCGGCATTCGGCGTGGGGTTATCGTCGTTTATGCGATCGATGAATACTATGCCGGGGTCGCCGTTCTCCCAGGCCCTCTGTACGATCTCGTCAAATACAGCTGCCGCATTAAGGCTCGTCTCGGCCGTATTTGTTCTGGGGTTTATAAGCTCGTAATCATCGCCTGAATCGAGGGCTTCCATGAATTTTTTTGTAAGGCTGACGGATATGTTGAAGTTATTGAGCTTGTTGTTGTCTTCTTTACAGGCGATAAATTCCATTATATTGGGGTGGTCCACTCTCAGGATGCCCATATTGGCGCCCCTTCTTGTGCCGCCCTGTTTGATGGCCTCTGTTGCGCCGTCAAAGACGGTCATAAAGGATAGAGGGCCTGATGATATGCCCGAGGTGGAGCCCACGGTATCGCCTGAGGGGCGGAGCCTGGAGAATGAAAAACCTGTTCCCCCGCCTGATTTGTGTATAAGGGCCGTGTGCTTTACGGCCTCGAAGATACTCTCCATGGAGTCCTCTATGGGCAGGACAAAACAGGCCGATAGCTGCTGCAGGTCACGTCCCGCGTTCATGAGGGTGGGAGAGTTGGGCAGAAATTCAAGGGAGGCCATCATATCATAAAACTCACGGGCAACGCTCTCTGTATCGGCCCCCTCATCGTATAGTTTCTCGGCCAGTGAGATATTGCGGCTTACGCGCCAGAACATGTCCTCAACAGTCTCATCAGGCTCTCCGTCACTGCTCTTTTTAAGGTACCTTCTCTCAAGGACCTTTCGGCTGTTTTCACTAATCTCAATAGTACTCTCTGTGGTCCCGGTTGCGGGTGTCTCTTTAAGGGCGGGGCCTGCCTGGCGATTAACGACTTCCTGCTCCATAATCTTTACTCTCCTTATAAGAATAAAAAAAATTTAAGTAAACCCGCTCATGCTAAATGAGACCGGCATGGTATATCTAAAAAAGACCGAATTCTCCCGGGGGGGGCGTGAAGAATGGGGAAAAAGGCCCGTTGGAAGACAATGTGTAAGTCTTTGAAATATAAGATAAAACCCCTTATTTTGTGTACGGTTTGTATTAGACCACAATATATAGTGGCTGTCAAGGGAAAAAGTTGAGATAAAAAGAGGTTTTGAAAGAGGCTGAAAAACAAGGGCTTTTTTCTGGTGGGGTCGTTATCTTGAGGTAAAAAAAAGGCGGGAGACAACTCCCCGCCCTTTTTTTATATTCTCATATTATGTCTTATTATTACCTTAAGCTAATCCCGCTGGACCAGGCCCGCGGGCTGGACCGTTGCCTGTGAGACTACGAGCTCTGTATCGGCCACTATCTTGTGCCATTTGTCCTTGGGCGCGAGAACGGCTACGCCGGGTTTAAGCTCTGTTGTCTCTTCGCCTTCATCGGCATCGAGATAATATGTTCCCGTGCCTTCCTGCACAAAGAAGATCTGGTCTCCTGTAGGGTGCTTGTGATAGGCCAGCACCTGACCCGCGTTGAAGTAATAGGTATCTTCAGTAAGTTTGTCGGTCTTGATGTATGTAACTTTTTTTACCGCGCCATCTGTGAATTCCTTAGTCTCTGTAACGTTAGCTTTCTGCATAGGTTATCTCCTTCTCTGTTTTGTGATGACTTCACATTTGCGGCCCTCTGGCCTTAACTCTCATAAGAGGCCTGAAAGGACATGTTTACCCTTACCTCTCGGGCGCGTCCCTTTACCGCTTGTTCACGGCGTTGGAGCGAGCCCATCGGGGCCTTTGCCATTAGTTCACCCTACTGCCCTGTAAGAGTCATAGAGGAATAATGATAATATATCTGAAATATATTTTTTTGCAAGTTTCAAGTATATTTATGCCTTATAAGGGTTTTTTTAAGTGACGGCTGAGAGGATTATAAGGTTTTCTCTTTATATAGAGAGTCCGCGGCTGCAGCGAGATTTAACCCTGCACAGTGGAAAAACCTTGAAAAAGCGTTACCAAAGAGATATTTTTGCTATACTGAACGTATAAGTATAACTTGTGATGAGGCCGGGTACAGGCAGCAAAAAGGTCTCACTGTCTTTAGTAATGATTTTTTCAGGTTTACCGAAGGAGAGACTTTGCGGTGAGAGCGCTTTTTATAGTTAATCCCATCGCCGGAGGCAGGCAGAATAGCGCGGCCCTTGTGTACGATGTTGTGAGCAGGGTTCTGGGCCATGAGGAGGGGTTTTTCCGCGTTAAGACAACGAGCGGGCCGGGCCATGCCGCGGTTCTGGCCGCCGAGGCCCTTGAGAGGGATTTTGAGTGCGTTGTCGCCTGCGGCGGAGATGCTACGGTTAACGAGGTTGCCGGTGTTCTTGTCGGCAGCCCTACTGTGCTTGGTATCTTGCCCCTCGGGACGGCCAACTCTCTGGCACGAGGTCTTCATATCCCCCTTGAGGCAGAGGCGGCGCTTGCGCTTATAAAGGGCTGGAGCGTAAGGGGTGTGGACGCGGGGCTCTTTTGCGGAAAGTTTTTCTTCGGCTCCGCGGGTTTTGGTCTTGATGCGGGTTTTGCAAGTAAATATAAGAGGCTTTTTTTTGCATCAAGGCCCAGAGAGTTCTGCAGGCGCCACCCCGGGGCCTTGCGGGAGTTTTTAAGGCACAAGGCCGAGGAGCTCTCCATTAAGGTAGATAACGCCTTTGTCAAGGTAAGCTCCTTGTCTCTTACGGCCTCCAATGTGGCCAATTACGGCGGACCGGCCCTCATGGCCCCGGGAGCCGACCCTGGCGACGGTTTAATAGAGCTATCCATTCTGCCTGCCATGGGCCCATTATCCGTTCCCGCTGTATGGAAAAAGCTCCTCGGCGGGACCATATCCTCGCTTAAGGGTTTCCGCTCCATTAAGGGTAAAGATTTTGTTATCCCTCGGAGGAGTAAGACTCTGGCCCATGTAGACGGCGAGCCCTTTACTTGTATCGGCGATATAGAGATAAGCTCAATACAAAAAGGGCTAAAGGTGCTTACAGCGGGGAATCTCTCTTTTTAAGGGTTTTTTACGGCTCACCTCACCCTCTCTCCACAATACTCCTCTTTTATGGGAGTTTTTTTAATAGACGGGATTTTTCACCTTTTAACCGGGGCCCCAGATGACACCCGTAGCCTTTAGAGCCACACTGATAAATATAATCGGCAACTCGGCCCTTCTTATAATAAAGCTCTGGGCAGGGCTTGTCTCGGGCAGCATCGCCCTTATCTCCGAGTCCATAAACTCACTTAGCGATATAGTCTCTTCAGTGTCCACCTTCATATGCGTGAGGATATCGGAGAAACAGGCAGATGAGGGGCACCCCTTTGGCCATAGCCGCGCGGAGCCTGTTGCGGGGCTCGTAATCGCCATATTGGCCGGTATACTGGGTTTTGAGATACTGAAGGAATCGGTAACACGTTTTTTTTATCCTCATACCCCGGTTGTAGGGTTCTTTGCCCTCTCGGTGCCGGTTATTACCATTATCGTCAAGATATTCATGGCCGTGTATTTCAGGAAGACCGGCAGGGATATAAACAGCCCGGCCCTTCGCGCCACGGCCATTGACTCACTTATGGATATATTCGTTGCCGCGGCGGCCCTGGCGGGGCTTATCGGGGCGAGTATGGGCTACCCTGTTCTCGACCCCCTCGCGGGCCTTGTTATAAGCCTCTGGATTATGTACACGGGGTACAGTATCGGCATGGAGAACATAGATTACCTTATGGGTAAAGCCCCGGAGCCCGCGCTCTTAAGGGAGATTGAGCGCGAGACCCTCTCTGTCGAGGGGGTTAAGGCCTTTAATACGGTGCGTGCCCATTATGTTGGAAACTTCATACATGTGGAGATACACGTTGAGGTGGATAAGATGCTCCCTACCATTGATTCACATGACATCGGCGAGGAGGTGGAGAAGAGGGTAGAGGGGATAGAATCCATTCAGAAGACCTTTGTCCATTTAGACCCCGTATGATGATGACGGAGTAGAGGCTCGTGAGGCCGCGGCGGTTCATTAACTCAGTAAGGCGGGTATGATTACAGAAGGACTTATCGTAAATATAATACTTATCCTCACCGTGGCCTGGTTCATGGGCACGGTATTTGCGCGTTTCGGTTTTCCCGTCATACTGGGCGAGCTCCTTGCGGGCCTGGTCCTCGGCCCCACCCTTCTCGGGCTTGTCGCCACGACAGCTCCCCTTGAGCTTATGGCGGAGTTCGGGATATTTTTTCTCATGTTCTACTCCGGTCTTGAGATGAACCCCGAGGAGCTTCTTGAGCACGTATGGCCCGCACTTCTTGTGGCCACGGGCGGTTTTGTGCTGCCCTTTATCCTCGGCATCTTAGTGGCCCTGACCTTCGGGGGCACTCTGTATCAGGCGCTCTTCATAGGCATGGGGCTCTCTGTGACCTCTCTTGCCGTGCAGGCCAGGATACTCCACGACCTTAACGTGCACAGGACGCGGCTGGGCCATATTATCATCGGGGCCGCCATAGCTGATGATATCCTCGCCCTTATTACGCTCTCGCTTCTACTGGGGCTCGCCGGAACGGGGTCTATGAGTTTATCCTTAATATTTTTCGTATTAATCAAGGTAGTGGGTTTTTTCGCAGGTGTTATTCTGATAAGCCAGTTTGTCTTTCCGCGGATTATGAGCCGCCTTGATATGAGCGGGGCAAAGAGTTTTACATTCGCCCTCATAACGGCCCTGATTATGGGTTACATCGCCGTGCTTGCCGGGCTTCATATCATAATAGGCGCCTTTGTAGCAGGCCAGTTCGTGCGTAAAGAGTTGAAGGATAAGAGTATTCTTGAGAGGGTGAGCAACAACTTCTACGTCTTGAGCTACGGGTTTCTGGCCCCTATATTTTTTGTATCACTTTCATTTCACCTGGAGTTCACCTGGAGCCTTTCGTTCATAATCCTTGCCTCTGCCGTAACTATAATCGCCATGGTAGGAAAGGTCTTCGGCTGCGCGGCGGGCGGGTACGCGGCGGGGCTCGGGCGTATGGAGTCTTTTATCGTGGGTTTCGGTATGAACGGCCGGGGCGCGGTTGAGCTCATCGTAGCCGCCGTTGCCCTGAAACTCAGCGGGGAGCTTACGGCCGCGGGAAAGATAACAGCGCCGCTCCTTACAGGCGATCAGTTCTCGGCGATTATTCTTATGGCCTTTGTGACGACCTTCGTGGCGCCAATTTCCCTTCGTTGGATAATAGGCCGTGTCTGCAGCCGTGATGAGGGCGCGGAGTTCTGCCGCCTGCGGGGTTGGAAAGGCAAGGGAGGCTGAGGCGCGGCGCCTTAAATGCGCGCAAGAACCCCGGCATTTACCTCCTCTGTCTTTTCCCTTCCAAAGAGGATCGTCACAAGACAAAAGGCGAACTCAATGGCAGTGCCCGGCCCCTGACTTGTTATGATATTATTGTCAACTACTACACGCTCTTCTGACAGGTTTTCGTTTTTAAGCTCTTCGTGCACCCCGGGATGGCTTGTTATGGTGCGCCCCTTCGTGAGCCCAGCGGCAGCAAGCACGGTAGGGGCCGCGCAGATGGCGGCGATGAGTTTTTTTTCTTCGCTGTAGCCCTGAAGTACCTTTTTGATACGTCTGTCCTCCTTAAGGTGCCTTGTGCCCTCGGCCCCTCCCGGGAGGACTATTATATCAAAGCCTTCCGTAAGGGCCTCATCGAGACCTTTGTCGGCGAGAACTCTTATCTTGTTTCGCCCTGTTATGGGGCCCTCTACGGTACCGGCCGTTACGACATCTGCCCCGGCGCGCCTCAGTATATCCACAACGGCCAGGGCCTCTATCTCCTCAAAACCCGGCGCAAGGGGCATAAGGATTCTTTTCATGGCAACCCTCCTTCTTGTTTATTTTTTTAAGGTTATTGTTATATTATACATGAGAGTCCTCTTAAGTGGTGTGAAAAAATGCTATACTAAGAGGAAAATATTTTAATTGGAGGCAAGAGTTAAGTAAAATGGAACTAAGCATGTTTCCCTATTGGTTTTCTTTGTCTGGTTTCTTTTTTCCATGTTTGGCTGGAAGTCAGATGCAGGTTTATTGAACCTGCACTTGTTTCCCTATTGGTTTTCTTTGTCTGGTTTCTTTTTTCCATGTTTGGCTGGAAGTCAGATGCAGGTTTATTGAACCTGTACTTGTACCCATATTGGTTTTCTTTGTCTTACTTTCTTTTTTCTAAAAGAAAGTAAGGAGGAGGTTTATAAATTATGGAAAAGGATAAAAAGGGTGTGAACGCATTAAAGGATGAGAAGAGCCCTTATCTTCTTCAGCACGCGGGAAATCCCGTAAACTGGCTTCCATGGTCAGAAGCGGCTTTTAAGAAAGCGAAGAAAGAGGATAAGCCCCTGCTGGTGAGCATCGGGTACTCAACGTGTCACTGGTGTCATGTCATGGAGAGGGAGTCTTACGAGGATGAGGCCACGGCGCGGCTTATGAACGAGTTTTTTATTCCCGTAAAGGTAGACCGAGAGGAGCACCCTCATGTTGACAGCCTTTACATGAAGGCCGTGCAGGCCATTACCGGCCAGGGCGGCTGGCCTCTTAATGTCTTTGTCTCCCCTGAGGGCACGCCCTTTTTCGGGGGGACTTATTTTCCGCCTCTGGATTCTCCGGGTATGCCATCATTTAAGACCATCCTTGAAAACGTGAGTAAGGCTTACCATGAGAACAAGGGGCGTATAGGTGAGCTAAGGGAGACGCTGAAAAACAGTATGGGAGCGGGCGTGGAGTCTGGCAGCGCCCTTGCTGCCGATGAGTCTATTAGTGATGGGGCCTTTAATAAGGCGGTGGAGCTCTTTGATGCCCGTAACGGCGGTTTCGGGATGGGCATGAAGTTTCCTCACGCTATGTTTCTCATGTTTTTACTTGCCTATTACAGGCGCACGGGCAGTGATACGGCCCTTGCCATGGTGGATGAGACCCTTCTGGCTATGGCGAGGGGCGGTCTTTATGACCAGCTTGGAGGCGGTTTTCACCGTTACACCGTAGATGAGAGGTGGGCGGTGCCTCATTTTGAGAAGATGCTCTATGATAACGCCCTTTTGATTGAGCTTTACGCAGAGGCATATGCGATAACTGAGGCTGATGCCTACAGGTCTGTGGTAGAGCAGAGCGTGGAGTATCTGCTCCGTGATATGCACTCCGCTGAAGGCGGTTTTTACTCTGCCGAGGACGCCGATGTAGGCGGAGTGGAGGGCACATGTTACATCTGGAGTATTGATGAGGTTAAGAAGGTACTTGGCGCGGAGCAAGGCGAGGTCTTTAGCAGGTATTTTTCCATGACCGAGGGCGGTAACTTCGAGGGGGCCAATACCTTAAGAGTTGATCCCGCCTCAGCGGAGGCAGGGGAGCCCGGGGCTAAAGAGCTCTCTGCCATGAGGGAGGCCCTCTTTGCCCGGCGTCAGAAAAGAGACAGGCCTCTAAGAGATGATAAGGTCATAACAGCGTGGAACGGTCTAACGATCAGCGCCCTTGCGCGTGCCGGTGAGGTATTTAAGAGAGACGATTGGGTAGAGGCCGCGGAGCGGGCCGCCGCCTTTATACTAAAGACCTCACAAGACAAGGCGGGCAACCTGGCGCGTTACTCCATAGAGGGGGCCGCGGGCCCCGGTGCCGTGCTTGAGGACGTGGCAATCTTCGGCGGCGCGCTTCTGGATCTGTACAGGGTTACAGGCAATCAAGAGTGGCTCGATAAGGCCTCGGTGCTTGCCGAATTTATGAAAAAAACTTTTTACGAGACCTCAACTGGGCTTTTTTATGATACAGACGAGGCGCCGGAGGGTTTATTCGTAAGGGAGAGGGATTTATTTGATACGGACGTGCCATCGGGCAACTCGGCGGCAGCGGGATTTTTGCTTAAGATAGGCCGCGTAAGGGGTGATAAGAGCGATGTGGACCTTGCCGGCAGTGTCCTTGCTTCCATAGGCACCCTTGCCGATGAGTCCCTTTATCATGGTTATGCCCTCTCTGTGCTTGAGGCCCTGCTTGAGGGTTAGGTGCGGGGCGTAGCCTCTTAAAAAAACGGAGGGTTAGAGCATGTGCAGGTTTGTCCTTTACCTTGGCGAGGATGTGGCCTTGAGCTCACTGATTACAGAGCCCGAGAACTCCATTATCCATCAGAGTTTTCACAGCCATGAGCGTGAGGAACCCCTTAACGGAGATGGTTTCGGCGTTGCCTGGTACGCCCCCGATGTATCGGCTGAACCGGCGGTTTTTAAGGATATCACTCCGGCGTGGAACAATATAAACCTTATTAATCTTGCCCGCGTTATAAGCAGCCCCTGCGTCCTTGGTCATGTGCGCGCCGCCACCCCGGGGCTTCCCGTTATTCAGCTTAACTGTCACCCCTTTGTCTTTGGCCCCTTTTCTTTCATGCATAACGGCCGTGTGGGAGGTTTTTCCAGGCTGCGGCGCTCATTGATGAGAAGCCTAAGTGACAGGGCATTTAACGCCGTATCAGGCTCTACGGATTCGGAGTTTTTATTCGCCCTTTTTCTTGATTTTTTTGAGTCTTACAAAAAAGACGCCGGGGAGGCAGGAGGTGAGAGTGAGGAGGATATACTCAGCGCGGCCTTAATGGCCACCATCCTGGAGGTAGAGAGGCTTAAGGAGGAGGCCGGTGTAACGGAGCCCTCTTTTTTAAATCTTGTAGTCTCCGACGGTACCTCGGCTGTTATCTCAAGGTACGTGAGTCCCGGCGGCGGTGAGGCCAATACGCTTTATGTCCATGCCGGTGGGCGTTGTGAGTGCAGCCACCGTCATCTTCACCTTATAAAAACGGGCGGGCCAAGGAGCGCGGTTATAGCCGCCTCAGAACCCCTTACAGATGAAGAGGTGTGGATGAAGGTGCCGTCTGATAATGTGCTTGTTATCAGCGATGACCTGCATATAGAGCTAAGGCCGATTATGTAGCGCGAGGCCTTTAAAATCTTTTAAAAGCTTCTGGATATTTTACTGCCCTTTCATTAAGTTCTGCTTTTGGCGCGGTACCTGTTCCCCCTTTAAGATAAACTCTCTTGCCTCGGTCATGCCCAGCCTGGCGGCCTTTTCCATGCTCGCCGAGGCCCTTGCCTTATCGCCTACCTTTAAGTAGGCGATACCGAGGTTGAAGTGAGCTTTCTTGTTAACGGGGTCAAGGTCCACGGCCTTCTTAAGGTCTGTAAGGGCGCGGACGTAATCACCTGTGCCAAGGTAGGCTACCCCTCTGTTGAGGTATGCCCTGGGATTGGAGGGGTTTATTGAGGCGGCTTGCGAGAATTCTTTGATGGCCTTTTGAAAGAGAGACCTCTTTCCGTAGATAATACCTCTGTTGACATAACCCCTGCTGTTGCCGGGGCTTATCTCGATGGCCTTGTTGTAGTCCTTGAGGGCAAGCTCAAGATTGCCCTCATCTTCGTATGTAGCCCCGCGGATGGTGTAGGGGATTGTGGCGCGTTGGGGATAGAGTCTTATGGCGCGGTTCATGAGGGTTCTTGTATCCTTCCAGAGAGATTCTGTCTTTACGGTAGTTATGGTGAGGAGGGTGAGAATGGCCAGAAGTATGGCGCTTACCGTTATTATTGAGCTCTTTAAAGCAATGCCGCCGCCTCTTTTTATAATGTTATTGATAAAGGCCCCGGCGAGGATAAAAAACCCCATGGCAGGGATGTAGACGTATCTGTCGGCGGCGGCCTGCCCTCCTACTGTGACAAGGCCTGATACGGGAAGAAGGGTTATGAGGTAAGAGGCCCAGAGAGTAATGGGCCACCTTCTGCCCCTCTTAAGGGCAAGGAGGCACAGGAGGGTTATAAGTACGATAATCACGAGCGAGATGATGAAGGCGAAGGAGAGGAGGCTTGTATTAAAGGGCAGCGGGTAGTATGGCGAGAGGTCTGCCGGCCAGATTAACTTATGCAGATAAAAGA
>JBHHUP010000026.1:0-21395 GCA_046753845.1 Thermodesulfobacteriota bacterium | reverse complement strand
CACGAGCTCGAGTCCATAACCGTAATGGACCTTGGCGGAGTTATAAACGAAGAGGGTGGAAGGTTCAAGGGACTTGACCGCTTCACCGCCAGGGTAGAGATAATCAAGGCCCTGCAGGCTGAGGACCTTCTTGAGAAGACAGAGCCCCATAAGCTCATGCTGGGTTCGTGCTACCGGTGCTCCACCGTTGTAGAGCCCACGCTCTCGCGGCAGTGGTTCGTAGATGTAAAACCCCTTGCCGGCCCGGCAATAAAGGCCGTAAAGGATGGCAAGGTACGCTTTGTCCCGAAGAACTGGGAGAACCTCTACTTTGACTGGATGAACAACATCCGTGACTGGTGCATCTCGCGCCAAATCTGGTGGGGCCACCGCATACCCGCCTGGCACTGCGCCGACTGCGCGCACACCACGGTGGCAAAGATTGACCCCGCTGCCTGCGGGAAATGCGGCTCCAACAATATCGAGCAGGACCATGACGTGCTGGACACGTGGTTCAGCTCGGCGTTATGGCCCTTCTCCACCCTTGGCTGGCCAGATAAAACAGCGGAGCTCTCAACCTTTTACCCCACGAACGTACTCTCAACGAGCTTTGATATCATATTTTTCTGGGTGGCGCGCATGATAATGATGGGCCTTAAATTCATGGACGACGTACCCTTCCGCGATGTCTACATCCACGCCCTCATACGCGACTCCGAGGGTCAGAAGATGAGTAAAAGCAAGGGCAACGTCATCGACCCCCTTGTAATGATAGAGCAATTCGGCACAGACGCCTTCAGGTTTACCCTCGCCGTTTTAGCGGCGCAGGGCCGCGACATAAAGCTCGCGCCCGAGCGCATCGAGGGTTACAGAAACTTCTGCAATAAGCTCTGGAACCTCACGCGCTTTACACTCATGAACATAGACGGCACCGTAGCCCCCCTTACCGGAGAGACCCCTCTTAGCGATGCCGACAAATGGATTCTGACAAGGCTGTCTCATACAGTTGCGGGCGTTACCGAGGCCCTTGAGAGCTATCGATTTGACGAGGCCGCGCGCCTGCAGTACGGCTTTGTCTGGCATGAGCTCTGCGACTGGTACGTGGAGTTATCAAAAAAAGAGCTCCGCGGAGAGGGCGCCGAGGGGCGAAAGGCCGTCTGCCTGACGGTGCTGACATCTGTTTTGCGAGACACGGTAAAACTCCTTCACCCCTTCATGCCCTTTATAACAGAGGAGATTCACTCCTTTCTGCCCGGCGAATCGGGCTCGCTCCTTGCTGAGACCTACCCCGAAGCTGGAGCAAGGTTTGACGAAGAGGCCCGCGGCATGGAGCTTGTCATGGGACTTATAAAGGCCGTAAGAAATATTAAGACAGAGATGAACGTAACCATTAAGACCCCTGTCACTGTGTACTGCTTCTCAAGAGATAAGTCATCACGCGAAGCCCTCTTGAATGGACTTAACTATATAGAGAACCTCGCCGGAGTTAAGGAATTTTTAATATCCGAGACCGGTACCGCCCCGGCAAACTCCATCTCAGGCAAGGCAGGAGAAGGAGAGACCTTTGTGGAAATATTTGTCCCCATGAAGGGCCTTGTGGATGTAGAGGTGGAAGGGCGCAGGCTAAATAAGGCCCTTGAAAAAGTGAATAAAAAATATGTCTCATTAGAAAAAAAACTATCCAATAAGGCCTTTCTGGAGAAGGCCCCGCCTGAGATAGTGAAAAAAGAAAAGACAGAGCTCGAAGGCCTGCGCATAGACAAGGCCAGTATCGAGGCAGGTCTTGAGCGCCTTAAGACCCTTTAGCCCCTGCGTCGATATGAGACCCACGGGCATGACGGCCGCAAGCTGCCCCCACCTGCGGGTTAAGGTGAGATATTACCCCTTTAAGAGACCTTTACAAGAGATTCTCAGCAATGAGTACGAACAAACCAACAAAGAGCAGAGCGGCCACGAAGAAGCTCATTAAAGAGGGTAATAACCTTATAAAGGCCGCCCTTGCCGAGGACCTTGGCAAAGAGGGCGATATCACCACCTCTGCTACGGTACCCATTAGGAAAAAAGGGCTCTGCCGCATTATCGCCAAAGAAGACCTTGTCTTGGCAGGTCTATTTCTTGCTGAAGGGGTCTTCACATACCTTGAGAAGGGCATTAAGTTTGAGGCCCTCGAAGGAGACGGGGCAGGGGTGAAAAAAGGCCGCACCATCGCCACGGTAAGGGGCCCTCTCGCGCCCATGCTTACCGGCGAGCGGGTAGCCCTTAACCTCCTGCAGAGGCTCTCGGGTATAGCCACCATGACAGCGGCCTTTGTGCAAAAGGCCCCGGGAGTTGATATACTTGATACAAGAAAGACTACGCCTCTTCTACGAGCCTTTGAACGTTACGCCGTAGGCATGGGCGGCGGCGTAAACCATAGAAGCGGGCTCTATGACGCAGTGCTTATAAAAGACAATCACATTAAGGCCGCAGGCGGCATACTTAAGGCAATAAAAAAAGTACACAAATCTTACGGCATGGCCTGCCCCGTAGAGGTAGAGGTTACTACCATGAAGGAGGCGAGAGAGGCTGTGGCCGGCGGCGCGGATATTATAATGCTCGATAACATGGACCCGGTGAAGATACGTAAGGCACTTAAAATTATCAAGGGTAATGCCGTCACCGAGGTATCGGGGGGAGTTAACCTCGAGAACATCAGCGAGTACGCCGCAACGGGCGTGGACCGCATCTCCGTAGGCGCGCTGACGCACTCGGCCCCGGCAGTTGATATAAGCATGAAGGTAGCAGAAGATAATGGCAGGAAAAAAAATAGATAAAGAGATACTGCGCCGCCTTAAGACTCCCGAGAGCTCCTTTACCTCCGGAGAGACCCTTGCAAGGGCGCTTGGAATCTCGCGCACCGCTGTATGGAAACGCATAAGGGGGCTTAAGGCCAGGGGCTTTTCCATAGAAGCGCAGACATCAAAGGGGTATCGCCTCTGCGATGTAGCCGAGCCCTTTAACGAGATTAGCATAGCGGCGGGAATGGCCACAGAGTTCATCGGACGCAAGATTCACTTTTTCGAGTCCCTTCCATCTACTAACAATAAAGCCCTTGAGCTCGCAAGAACAGGTGCCCCCGAGGGCACTCTTATCATCAGCGAGACTCAGACCAATGGACGGGGCAGGCTCGGCAGAGAGTGGTCCAGTCCACCGGGGGTAAACCTCTACGCATCAATAATCCTTCGCCCCAGAGCCGCCGCCCATGAACTGCAGGGCATTACGCTCCTTGGAGCCATTGCCGTGGCCGAGGCCGTGGCCCGCTTTTCCAGGAGGCCGCCTGACGTAAAATGGCCTAATGATATACTAATAGACTCTAAAAAAGTCGCAGGCATACTCATGGAGATGTATACAGAGGCCGAGATGACAAGTTTCGTCATCGCCGGCATAGGCGTTAACCTCAATATGGATCCATCCATATTACCGGCCCCTCTAAATCGTGAGGCTACCTCCATTAAAAACGTCTCAAAGACGGCCGTGGCCAGAGCTGCCTTTACACAGACTCTCTGCCAATCCATGGAGTCGTGGTATAATACCTTTTTAAATAAGGGACTTTCCGCTATAATAGATGCCTGGCGTGGATACTTCAGGGCAGAAGGTAAAGACGTAAAGGTACGCTCCCACAATAAGACTGTAAAAGGAATATGCCTCGGTGTAAACAACTCAGGCGCCCTGCTTATACGGGATTCGATGGGGGTAACGCAAAAAATCCTCTCCGGCGACCTTGTAAGGGGTGCGTAAAGGCGCGGATATCACAGGGCAAAATGCCGGGAGGCAGCGATTAAAAAACTTCTTACCCTTGACATAGGCAATACCGAGACCGTACTGGGGCTCTTCGAGGGCGAGACTCTTACCTTTAACAGGAGGTTCAGCTCCGTAAAAGAGAGAACCACTGATGAGTTTTTTGTCCTGCTATCAAAGGTCTTTGCCGCCGAAGACATAAAGGCAGGCGATATAAAAGGGGCCATAATCTGCTCTGTTGTGCCGCCCGTTGATAAGGTGATAAGAGAGGCCCTCTCCCGCTTTCTCGGTAAAGATGTGTACTTTGTAGGCGAAGACATCGTACCTTCCATGCCGATAATCACGGATAACCCCGAGGAGGTAGGGAGCGATAGAATCGTAAACGCCGTTGCCGCCCATGACCTCTTCAAGGACGCGGTAATCATAGTGGATTTCGGCACGGCCATAACCGTAGACCTTGTAACCAAAAAAGGCGAGTACGCGGGAGGGGCCATTGCGCCGGGTGCAGGTATCAGCGCGGAGGCCCTCTTTACGCGCACCTCGCTGCTGCCCCGGGTAGAGCTAAAGCGCCCCGCACACGTACTTGGAACAAATACCATAGAGGCCATTCAGTCCGGGATTTATTACGGATTTTCAGGTCTTGTGGACGGCATAATTACAGGTATAGTAAAGGAATTCGGCCAGAGACCTCCTGTTATGGCTACAGGCGGAGTATCAGCGGCCTTTAAAGGGGGCAGCAGGTTCATAACTCATATGGACGAATTTCTCACACTTAAGGGACTTAACCTTATATACGAAGGAAGGTAATAGTGAGTAAAGACGAGGCTGGTAAATACTTTGCCGAGGGCAAACGGCTTATGCAGAAGGAACGGCTCGACCGGGCCATGAGGGCCTTTGGCAAGGCCCACCGCGAGGATCGGACAAATCCCTATTATATGTCATATTTCGGGCTCACAAAGGCCTTAAAGGGCGGCGATATAGGTTTTGGCATAGATCTCTGTACAAAGGCCATAAAAAGAGATTTCTCAAAGGCGGAGCTGTACCTGAACCTCGGCAAGGTCTATCTCTCGGTAGGCAATAAAAAAGGCGCCGTAAGCATCTTTAAAAAAGGCATAAAGTTCGAGCCCGGCAATAAGGAGCTTAAAAAACAGCTTGCTGATCTGGGCATAAGCAAACCCTCGGGTCAGCCCATAATAGAGAGCAAGGCCAAGAGGCCGGGATTTTTCAGCAAGCTCTTCAGCAAGGTCTTCCAGGCATAGGACTAAAGAGCTAAAGCGTATGCATAGGACGAATATGAGCAAAAGAGGAGGCGCAGGTGGGTATTGAGATAAATAAAAAAAGAAATATAGCCGTAATAGCGCACGGCGGAGCCGGTAAGACCACCCTCTCGGAGGCCATGCTCTTAGGGGCCGGGGCTACAAAGCATGGGGGCAGCGTGGACAAGGGCAACTCCCACTTTGACTACGAGCCTGAAGAGCAAAAAAGAAAGATAAGCATCTCCTCTGCTCTGCATCATTACATATGGAAAGGGCACCATGTAAATATCATCGATACCCCGGGATACTCTAATTTTCTCTCTGAGACAAGAGGCTCGCTGCGCGTAGTAGGCGGCGCCGTTGTTATCCTAAGCGCCATCTCAGGGGTAAAGGTGGCCACAGAGCGGCTCTGGAATTATGCCGATGAACATGAAATATCAAGAATCGCCTTTGTTAACAAGATGGACAGGGAGAGGGCCAACTTCTTCAGGGCCATTGACGATATGGAGCATGTCCTCAGCGTAAGGGGCGTGGCCATGCAGCTGCCCATAGGCACGGGCCCTGATTTTAAAGGGGTAGTGGATCTGCTTGAGATGAAGGCATATTATTACAAGGATGACCTTAGCGGGGCATTTGATATAAAGGATATTCCCGAAGAGCTCGGCGATGAGGCGGATAAGATGCGCCAGACCATGATAGAGTGCATCGTAGAGTCTGACGACAACCTCCTTGAAAAATACCTTGACGGCGAGGTCCTTGAGACAACTGAGCTTACGGCGGCTCTTCGCGAAGGCACGCTTACAAGAAAATTCGTCCCCGTCTTCGCGGGCTCGGCCGGAAGGAGCTTCGGTATAAACCTGCTTCTGGACGCCGTTAATACCTGTCTGCCCTCCCCTGTTGACAAGGGCGCCATAAAGGGGCACGCAAAGGGCACAGACCCTCTTACAGGAGAGATTATAGAGAGAGAACCCCGTGCAGAGGCCCCCTTCTCGGCCCTTGTATGGAAGACTCACATGGACCCCTACACAGGTAAACTCTCCATACTGCGCGTATATTCCGGCGCCATTGAAGCCGGTGCCCAGATAATCAACGTAACCACGGGTACCAAAGAGAAAATCTCTCATATATACGCGATTGAGGGTAAAGATATAAAAGAAGTCCCCTCTGCAGGCGCTGGCGACATCGTAGCCCTTAGCAAGCTGAAGGATACCTGCACGGGTCATACGCTCTGCAGCGTTGAGGCCCCCGTGATATTTGACGGCGAGCCGCGGCCCGCCACGGTGCTCTCTTATGCCATAGAGGGCAAGACCAAGGGCGACGAGGACAAGCTCTCAGTGGCCCTCTCCAAGCTAATGGAGGAGGACATGGCCCTTGATTTCAGACGGGATAAGCAGACAAAGGAATTCGTAATAGCCGGAGCCGGTCAGATGCACCTTGAGGCAAGTATAGAGAAACTCAAGCGCAAGTACCACTGCGAGGTTGAGCTTAAGGCCCCGAGGACTCCTTATAAAGAGACGATTCAAGCAAGCGCCCGCGTGCAGGGTAAGTATAAAAAACAATCCGGCGGCCACGGCCAGTACGGCGATGCGTGGCTTGAGCTTCGGCCCCTTGGACGCGGCGAAGGTTTTCATTTCATAAACAGCATTAAAGGCGGTGTCATACCGCGCCAGTTCATACCGGCCGTTGAAAAAGGCGTGCGTGAGGCAATGGATGCCGGAGTGCTCGCGGGTTTTCCCGTAGTAGACGTGGAGGTTGAGCTTGTAGACGGCTCTTTTCACTCCGTGGACTCCTCGGAGATGGCCTTCAAGATAGCCGCTGCCATGGGTTTCAGAGATGCCATGGCAAAATGCAAACCCGTTATACTCGAACCTCTAATGAACATGAAGATAGTCGTGCCCGCCGATAAACTCGGAGATGTCATAGGCGATATTAACTCAAGAAGGGGTAAGATTCTCGGCGCCGAACCCACGGCGGGAAGCCAGAGCATCAGGGCCCTTGTCCCCATGGCCGAGGTAGTAACCTACGCCCCGGAGCTGCGCGGCATGACAGGAGACCGGGGGATGTTTACCATGGAGTTCTCGCACTATGAGAAAGTGCCGACTTATCTCAGCCAGCAGGTCATAGCCGCGGCTACTAAGGGCGTAAAAGATTAATAAGGCATAGGCTCCCGTGAAGGTAAAAAAGAGTCTTCTAAAGTTTATCTCAAAAAACGTAGAGAGCGGCATCAGGCTTCAATCCGCGAGAGGCGAGGGAGCAGATTTTCAAGCCCTCCCGCCTGGAGACCAAGTAACGGTTCTCTTTGTCCTCTCTTATGACAAGGATAGCGATATATCCGCCGCGGCTTACGAGACACTTGCCGGCTCTGGAGCTGAGTTCATACTTCAGGCCCTCGCGGTAAGGCTGCACCACCTTGTATTAAGAGAGTTTTTTATACATTTCAAAGATAACGGCGCCCTGCTCTCGGCCATAATCCGTAACAGCGGCATTGATAAGCATCTTGCAAATACTATCGCCAGAGAGTGTCCGCAAGAAGTTCTAAAGACCTTTGAGGAACATACCTCCATAACAGGCAGGTTTCCCTCCATCATTAAAAGCATAAGAAAAAATCCGCTGGCAGGCGAGGGCTTAGCCGATAGGCTTGAGGCCGCGGTAAAGGGGTCTACAGCCCAAGAAGAGGAAGAGCACCCTTCAGAAGAAGAAGCCCCCGCCGATGTCATATCTTCGGGCGAAGAATTTGACAGCGACAGGTTCAATGTATACCAGGCCATATGCAATATGACGGCAGGCGAGAAGATAAAACTGGCCCACACCGGCGACAGGTCGGTGAGAAACCTGCTTATAAAAGACAAGAACAGGGTTGTTGCCCTCTCTGTGCTGAAAAATCCCAAGCTTACGGAGCAGGAGGTCATCACCGTTGCCTCCTCAACAAACACATCAGAAGAGATCATAAGGGATATCAGCAACTCAAGAGAGTGGATGAAGAGCTATAATATAAAGGTCGCCATGGCCTTCAACCCGCGCACGCCCCTTAGCGCTTCGCTGAAACTCATCGATTATCTGCGCGAACGGGATTTAAAGGTAATGGCCAAAAGTAAAGGCGTGCCCGGAGCTCTTAAAGCCGCGGCAGAGAGAAAACTTAAACTGAAGTCAAGGCATTGAGCCGCGCCTTGAAGAAGAGGAAATTTGATATGACCATAGGCTGCCATATGTCCACGGCAGGCGGGCTCTATAAGTCCGTGGAAAGAGCAACGGAGGCCGGCTGCGGCGCCTTTCAGATATTCGCCCGAAACCCGAGATCATGGCAGGTACGTCCCCTTGAGGACTCTGCGGCCAAGAGGTTCGTCTCACTGCGTAATGAATCAGGGCTCAGCCCTCTTGTGGTTCATACCGCGTACCTCATCAACCTGTCTTCGCCTGATGATGTGATATTCGATAAATCCCTCTCGCTCTTCAAGGCCGAACTATGCCTTGCCGAGGAGCTTGGGGCAGAGTACCTTGTAACACACCTCGGCAGCCCCAAGGGCCGTGGCAAGGCCTTTGCCATGGAGCGCGTCACAAGCGCCCTGAGAGAGGTTAAAAAAGCCGGTATCAACAAAGACACTACTATTTTATTCGAGAACAGCGCCCACAGAGGCATGACAGGCGATGACCTCGGAGAGATAGGTGAGCTAATAAAAGTCGCCCTTAAGATGGGTCTGAAGGCCGGCATGTGTTTTGATACCTGTCACGGCTTTGCCGCAGGGTATGCCATGACAAATAAAACTGACGCAAAAAAACTCGCCCTCGCCATTAAGGAGGCCGTTGGCCCCGCGGGGCTTTGTCTCATACACCTTAACGACTCAAAAGGCGAGGCCGCTTCAGGCGTTGACAGACACGCCAATATCGGAGAAGGCAATATCGGGAATAAGGCATTAAAGGCCTTTTTAAACGCAGATGGGATTAAAGGCATACCCATTATTCTTGAGACCCCGAAAAAAGAAGAGGGTGACGATATAAAAAATCTAAAAGCCGCCGAGGCGCTTATCACCGGAAAGTAAAGACCTTGCCCGAAGAGACAATTGCGGCTAATAAATCCATGGAGGTTACTAAAAATGTATGACCTTGTAATCATAGGCGGGGGACCGGCGGGGCTCACGGCTGCCATATACGCCATCAGGCTGGGCCTTAAGACCGTCATGCTGGAAAAAGAACTCGTAGGCGGCCAGATCGCACTTAGTGATATTATTGAGAACTACCCCGGCTTTCCATCCATAAGCGGCGCGGGGCTTATGGAACACTTCGAGGCCCATGCAAAAGGGCTGGGCCTTGAGATACTGATGCGGGAGGTCTCGGAGATAAAAAAAGAAGACAAGACCATGCTCTTAAAGACCTCAGATGGCGATATGAAGACAAAGACCGTTATCGTGGCTACAGGCGCAAAGCCGCGAAGGCTCGGCGCCGCCGGCGAGGTGGAGTTCACTGGCAAGGGCGTCTCTTACTGCGCCACCTGCGACGGCCCGTTTTTCAAGGGACTAAGCGTACTTGTCGTAGGAGGCGGAGACACGGCCCTTAAAGAAGCGGTCTACCTTTCCAAGATCGCCAGAAAAGTATATATTGTACACAGGCGTGACGAGTTCCGCGGAGAAAAAATACAGCAGGACCGCGCCGAGGCCACCGATAATATAGAGTTTCTAAGAAGCCATTCCCTAAAAGAGATAAGTGGAGACATGGTAGTAAAAGAGGCCCTCCTTGAGGACCTGAAGACAGGCGAGAAAAAGACCATCGAAGTTGACGGGGCCTTCATATTCGTGGGTATCACACCGACAACAGGTTTTGTAGAGGCAGAAAAAGACGAGCAGGGTTTCATCAAGACCAACCAGAACATGGAGACAAGCGTACCGGGGCTCTTCGCCGCAGGAGATTGCCGTACCACGCCTCTGCTGCAGGTAGCAACAGCCGTAGGCGACGGCGCCATCGCCGCTTACAAAGCTGCCGATTATATAACAGATATAGAGTAGACCCTACGGGGCCTTCGCGAGTCGAATGTTACTCTGGTTTTTTTTAAAAAAAAGTAAGTTTGGCGGGCGGCAGCTTAAGAGGAACATAGCTTTTCCCAGTATGGTTTTCTTTGCCCTGGTTTCTTTTTTTATCGTTTATTCGTGGGGCGCAAAAGTTAAGTTCAATAGAACTAACTTCCTTCCCCCATTGGTTTTCTTTGTCTTACTTTCTTTTTTCCAAAAGAAAGTAAGGGAAGGTTATCTATAATGAAAAAGGTAATCATCTCCATAGGCGGCAACGCCCTTATAAGGCGCGGCGAGTCAGGGACCATAGAAGAGCAGTTTCATAATGCCGAAGCTGCCTGCGGCCTTGTCGCCGGGTTATTGGAAGAAGGCAGGGGCGTTATCATCACTCACGGCAACGGTCCTGTTGTGGGCAATATTGTCATAAGAAACGAGGCGGCAAAGGGTTTTGTGCCTCCCATGCCCCTGTATATATCTGACGCCGACTCCGAGGGCGGGCTGGGTTTCATGATACAGCAGACCATCTATAACGAATTTCAGAGGGCGGGCCTCGCCGCGGAGGTAGTCACCATAGTAACGCAGGTAGTGGTAGACCCATCGGACGCGGCCTTTAGGTCTCCTGATAAACCTGTTGGCCCCTATTATACAGAGCAAGAGGCCGAGAGCATCGGCAGAGAAAGGGGCTGGACCATGAGAGAGGACAGCGGCCGGGGCATGAGGCGTGTTGTCCCTTCTCCGGCGCCCCGGCGCATAATCGAGGCCCCTGTCATCAATAAGCTCTGCGGCGAGGGTCTTGTCGTCATAGCGGCCGGCGGCGGCGGAGTACCCGTCATTGAGAATACAGACCATACCCTTAGTGGCATAGATGCCGTAGTGGATAAAGACCGCACAACTACACTTCTTGCAGAGCTTACTGGCGTAGAGTCTATCCTGAATCTTACGAGTATTGAGAACCTCTACCTTGGTTTTGGAGGGCCGAGCCAGAGGGCTCTTCGTGAGTTAAGGGTAGAGGAGGCCAAAAAATATCTGGAAGAAGGCGAGTTTGCTCCGGGAAGCATGGGGCCAAAAGTTGTGGCGGCCATTGAGTTTATCGAAGCAGGCGGGGCTGAGGTTATCATTACCACACCTGCCCTTATGCAGGAAGCCATGAAGGGCCGCGCGGGGACACGGATATATTAGCTCCGAAAAAGAGGGGCATTTACATTCTCCTGCCCCCTGCCCTCTGTTTTCCATAAAAATAGGTATATACTAATAGTAGACTCTTAACTTTTTAAAAATACGGAAAAAATGTCAAAGGATACCATAACGTGCCCGCGGTGCGATAATACCATACCCCTTACAGAGGCCCTCTCGCGGGAGATTAACGATAGTTATAAAAAAGAATATGAGGCGCGTGAGAGAAAGCGCGAAGAAGAATACCAGCGGCGCGAGGAAGAGTTAAGTAAAAAAAGCGAAGACATAGATAAGCAGATAAGGGAGAAGCTCCACTCGGAGCGGGGCCGCCTTGAGCTTGAGGCAAGAAAACGCGCTGAGCAGGCTGCGGCAGCAGAGATAGCCGCCTTACGTGAGGAGACAAGGGAAAAAGAGAAGCGGCTTTCTGAGGCCAACGAGAAAGAGCTTGCCCATATAAGAGAAAAGAACGCCTTTGCAGATGAGAAACGGGATTTTGAGCTGCTGAAGGCCCGCGCCATGGCCGAAGAACGCGAGAGCATCAGAAAGAAGGCGGAGCAGGATTTTATAGAGGAGCATCGCCTGAAAGACCTTGAAAAAGACAAACAGCTGCAGGACATGCAGAGGAAAATCGAGGACCTCAAGAGAACATCCAAGCAGGGTTCCATGCAGACCCAGGGCGAGGTCATGGAGCTTGACCTTGAGGCCGCGCTAAAGAGCCGCTTTCCTTTTGACGAGATTGTGCCCGTGCCAAAGGGAATAAGGGGCGCCGATATCATACAGAAGGTTCATACAAATACAGGCCACTACTGCGGCTCCATAATCTGGGAGCTGAAACGCACAAAAGCATGGAAGGACGAGTGGCTTATAAAACTAAAAGATGATCAGCGCGAGGTAAAGGCCGAGATAGCCGTTATCGCCACTGAGGCCATGCCAAAAGAGACAAACTCCTTTGATTTCATAGACGGTGTATGGGTGACGGAGTACCATCTTGCCAGAAACCTCGCCTATGTACTGCGGGAATCTCTGGTTAAGGCGGCGCGCATCATACAATCCGCCGTGGGCAAAGAAGAGAAGATGGATGCCATATATAAGTATCTATCCGGTTCGGAGTTCACACAAAAAGTCAGGGCTGTGCTTGAGACTACAAATATCCTAAAGGTAGAGCTGAGTAAAGAAAAGGCAGCCATGAACAGGCTCTGGTCCAAACGTGATAAACAGATAGATAAGATATTTATTACCACAGCCGGTATGTACGGCGACCTTGAAGGCATCATCGGCGCGGCCTTGCCGCCCATAAAGACACTTGAGCTCGAAGAAGGAGAGGAGGAAGGTAAGATAAAAACTCTAACAGCAGAGAATAACGAAGAAGATGGTCTCTTTTAAGAGCCCTTAAGAGTAAAAAAAGATATTTAAGAAAAACTATAGATAAAGGGGTTTAATGTGCCGGCAGTAACTATCATCGCCATATACGCAGCAATAGCCATATGCACAGGGGTTGTGCTTGGCATTATCGCCGTCCGGGGAGGCGGAAACTTCGTAAAGTGGCTCATATACGGGGCTCTTATACCCATAGTAGCCCTGCCCCACGCCATTATCATCATAACAGCGGGCTCCAAGGCCAAAAAATGCATGTACTGCCGTAAAAAAGTCAGTATCAACGCAACGCATTGCCCCAAATGCGGCTACGAGTTCATAGACTGGGACTAACCCTCTGTTGCAGCTCCCCATCAGCATCTTCACAGCTCTTACCCCGGCCTTCCCCCCTCCTCACCCCTGTCAACATCATAATCAACCCCCTGCCTCCCCATCGTTCCCCTGGAGCTATTATCGTACCATCAAATCTCCACGGCCATTCCATCAAAGGCAAACTCCATACCAGAGGGCAGTTCGGGGTTATCACGGGGATAATCAATATCGTGGCCAAGGTGAGTCAGTATGGTTCTACGCGGTTTAAGCTCATTAACCACCAAGATGGCCTGCTCCACGGTCATGTGCGTGGGATGGGCCTTATAACGGAGCGCGCCGAGGACAAGGAGATCAAGACCGCGAAGTTGCTCCATGGAAGAGGGTGGTATCTTACTACAATCTGTAATATAGGCAAAAGACGCGAGACGAAACCCAAGCACAGCGCTTCTGCCATGAGAGACCTCAACGGGTATTACCTTCACGGGGCCTATGGTAAAAGGGCCGTCTATAACGGTGGTTGATAACTCCGGCGTTATACTCTCACCACGTTCGGAGCTGAAGATATACTCGAATAAGAGGTTAAGACGCGCAAGGGTCTCGGCACTGCCAAAGCATGAGATCGGGCCCTTCTGCAACATATTAAATGAGCGCAGCTCGTCTATACCGTGTATATGGTCGGCATGTGGATGGGTAAAGAGTACGGAATCAACCCTTGTAATACCCGTGGCGAGGGCCTGCGCGCGTAGATCCGTAGAGGTATCTATAAGGATACTGCGGCCGCCGGCCTCAATGAGGGCAGATGACCTTGTGCGGCGATTGCGTGGATGATCAGAAGAGCAGACCTGACAGGTGCAACCTATAACAGGCACGCCCGTAGAGGTGCCGCAGCCTAATATAAGGAGCTTCATGACCATACCTTATGAGAGGAGGCTAAAAAAGGCCGGTAAAATCAGAGGGCAAGACCGCTCAAGCCGCTAAGAGAGAAAAGCGTGGCGAGGAGAGCTCACCTGCCATACATGAGGTGCAGTAAGGATAATGACAGAGAGTCAAGATTAGCTCACCTTGGACCTGCCGCAGATTATCAGCCGAAGCGAATACACACACCCGGTTTTGAACAGAGACCAACCTTAAGGCTCTGACCGCAATAGAGTGCCCCCTAAGAGATAGCCCGCCGGCTTAAATTCCGCCCCTACTCCTCGTACTCGCCTATTACCTTAAGCTCTTCCATGACATCGCCGTCATGAGGCGCGTCATCCATATATGGAGTAAGATCGCAGCCGGCATAATGCTCAAAGTGCATGCCTTCTACGAAGAGAGGGCTCTTGGTGGCGTCGTATACCTTGCCTTTATAGGCAAAATATATGGGATCCCCGGCATTGGAGCCGTCGAATTTTTTGAGTTCTTCTTCCGTGTATTTTTTCATAGTCTAAATAATATAAAATGGCGTTGGCATGAAAGTCAATATAAAAACGGCCATGGCCGCCGCGGTGGTAAGCTTCCTGCGCCTGTCCATAGGAAGATTATAGTCTGTAAGCGGCGGATGGCGTAGACCTATGATGGTAATAAGGGCCGCCCAGATAAACCAGCCCGGCCAGGCAAAGTAACCAAGCAAGGCCATTACGGCCACAAGCATGAAAGAGACAGGCATATGATTCCTGCCAAGGAGGGCATAGATAACGTGGCCGCCATCGAGCTGGCCAAGGGGCAGCAGGTTCATGGCGGTAACAAAAAAGCCTATCCAGCCGGCAAATGCCACGGGGCTGAGAAAAACATTAAAATCAGCGGGCAGAGGGCCGAACGTCAGATATGTAAGCACATGAAAGATGAGCGGTGAGCCGAAGCCGAAGCCCATGGCCCCCATCATGTGGGGGGCGACTATTACAGTAGATGCCCGAAGTCCTATGGCGGTAACGATAAGGGCCACTACAAAACCCGCCAGAGGCCCCGCGGCGCCGATATCCACAAGGGCGTTCTTCGTGGAAATGGGAGACTTTATACGAATCACCGCGCCGAATGTCCCTATCATGGGCGGTATTGGCGGGCCGGGGATAAAGAGCGGCCACGTCGTAATAACGCCGAGCCTTTTCGAGGCGATAAAATGGCCAAGCTCATGGGTGCCGAGAATAAGAAGAAGCGAGATGGAGAATGGGAGCCCCAGAAGAAGTTCGCGGGGATGATGGAGGAGATCGGCCCCCTGATAGAGGGCCCCGGCGATAATAGTGGTACAGAGCGTTAGGAGAAGAAGCAGCGCCGGCACTACGCTTCTCAGGTTATGGGGAAAAATGCTCCTATGCCCGGCATTAGACCCCGCCATATCAGACAGACCTGCCTCTTAGACCATTGTCTCTCTCTCCGTTCATGGCCAGCCTGTATATCTCAAGGGCTGCCATAGCCACGCTCAGTATTATAGGACCTGCGATTATTCCTATAAAACCAAAGGCCTGCACCGCCCCGAGTACGCTGAAAAAAAGTAAGAGTGGATGTTGATTCGTCTTGCCGCTTATAATTATCGGTCTCAGGAGATTATCTACAAGCCCTATTACAAGGGCGCCCCATAGAAGGAGCAGAAGCGCGTTAAGAAAAGCACCTTTAATAAGCAGTACCAGGATAGCGGGGATGACAACAACGAGGGTACCTATGCCCGGGAGAAATGAGGTGATAAACATAACAAAACCCCATAGAAAAGGGGAGGAGATACCCAAAAACCAGAAGGCCAGCCCGCCAAGGGCTCCCTGAACGGCCCCAACAAGAACGCCGCCTATAAGGGTCGCGGTAATAATAACCCTTAGTTTCGTTATGACTTCCTCTTTATGGGCGGCATCAAGTGGTATGAGGTCTTTTAATATCTCCACAAGCTTATCACTCTCCATGAAGAGGAAGAACATTGTGAAAAAGGCGAGGACAATATTGAAAAAAAGCTGGGCAAAGTTACTAACAGCGCCCCTTAGTCCCGGCATTACATAACCGCTCGCCTGCTGCAAGGTGGTGGCGGCAATTCTCTTCAGGTCCAGGTCTGAGACATCCACGTACCTGTGAATAAAACCCTGAATATAATCAAGAAAGGCAAGATTAAACCCGCCGCTCCCGGCTGATAGATCCGAGGCGTAATGCTGAGCATGAGTGTAAAGAGCAAGCACTTCCTTTGTGAGCATGGCCGTAAGAATGGCCATGGGCACGAGGAAAAAGAGTGCGATGGTAAAGCAGACCAGTGCCGAGGCAGCCGCCTTTATCCTTATACGCCGCAGCAGCCATACATAAAGAGGATGAAATAATATGACAAAGACTACGGCCCAAAAGATGGGAATAAAAAAAGGCGCCATCACGCGGTAAGTGAGGTACCCGATAAGGGCGGCGAATAATAAACCTATAAGTGTCTCTTTCTTCAAATCCGTCTTCACCTCTCCTTTACAGGCCTCTGCTCACGAGTGTCCCCCCTGATTTTACGAGGACCTTTGATTTTCCTTCTCATTAACAGTATAATTATATTAATTGAAATACAAGAACTTTACCCTCTGCCCATTGTAAGGGTTGCGGTCAGGTTACTTAAAAAAACATGAAGAGAGGTTACTTAATATGACAAAGGCCGTGGCCCTGCTATCAGGGGGCCTTGACAGCACACTTGCCGTAAAGATGATAATAGACCAGGGTATTGAGGTCCATGCCCTTAACTTCACCTCGGCTTTCTGCACCTGCACCACAAGCGCGAGAAAGGCCGGGGGCTGCAAGAGTGAATCCCGGCGCGTGGCAGAGGAGTTCGGGATACCCATAAAGGTCATGCTGAAGGGCGATGACTATATGGATGTTCTCCGTAACCCGGCGCATGGCTACGGCAAGGGCATGAACCCCTGCGTGGACTGCAGAATCTACATGTTCAAGGCCGCTAAAAAATACATGGAGGAAATCGGGGCCTCTTTTATCCTTACGGGCGAGGTCCTCGGACAGAGGCCCATGAGCCAGCGCCGCGACACCATGAGGATAATAGAGCGTGAGAGCGGACTCACCGGCCTTATCCTGAGGCCGCTCTGCGCAGGCCACCTTGAACCTACGCTGGCGGAAAAAGAAGGTCTTGTGGACAGAGATAAACTCCTATCCGTAGCGGGCCGCGGCCGCAGGCCGCAGATGGACCTTGCCGAGGAGCTCGGGGTAAACGACTACCCCTGCCCGTCAGGAGGATGCCTTCTAACGGACGCCACCTTCTCAAAAAAGGTAAGAGACCTCTTTGATAATAAAGAAGATATTGAAGGCCACGACCTGCAGCTCCTTAAGACGGGCAGGCATCTTCGGCACGGGGGTTTCAAGATAGTAGTGGGCAGGGACGAGGCAGATAACGCGCGCCTTAAATCCCTTCTTACCCCTGAGTACATGGCCTTTGAGCCCGTTGATTTTCCCGGCCCACTTGTGGTCATCACAGAGGAGGCCCCTGAGGATGTACGCGAGTTCGCGGGAGGTCTTATACTCCGTTACGCCTCGGCAAAGGCAGGAGATGATAAAAAGATACGCCTCTCCTACAGGGGAAAATCACATGAATTTACCCCCGCAAACCCCGTTACGGAAGAGGAACTTAAAGAGGCCAGGGTATGCGGTTAAGAGAAAAGACCGCCGAGAAGACCTCAGGGACGGAAGTGGTAACGACAGAAGGGCTTAGCCCGGAGAGAGCAAAAAAACTCCGAGGCCTTCAGGCCATATTACGGGATATGGGCAATGTTATGGTGGCCTTCTCCGGTGGCGTGGACTCCACGCTGCTCCTTCAAATAGCCCAAAATGTGCTTGGCGCCAATGCCGCGGCAATTACGGCAACCTCGCCTACATACCCCGCCCATGAACTAAATGATGCAAAGAGACTCGCCCGTGAGATAGGGGTAAGGCACATTATTGTTGAGTCCAATGAGCTCGAGATACCGGGTTTCTCTGATAATACGCCGCAGAGGTGTTATCACTGCAAGAGCGAGCTCTTTAAGATTGCCCGGCAAGAGGCCGATGCGCTTGGGATAACTCATGTGGCCGACGGGGCCAACCTTGACGACTTAAAGGACTTCCGGCCCGGCAGTAAGGCCGCCGCAGAAGAGGGCGTAAGGAGCCCGCTGCGCGAAGCTGGACTTACCAAAGAGGATATTCGCAAGTTAAGCCACGGCCTCGGGCTATCTACATGGAGTAAACCCGCCCTTGCCTGCCTATCATCAAGGTTTCCTTATGGAACGGAGATTACCAACGAGAGGCTTCAGATGGTGGCAGAGGCCGAAGTCTTATTGAGGGCCCTGGGTTTTAAGGAGTTCAGGGTTAGGTACCACGGGGAGATAGTAAGGATAGAGACGGCGCAATCCGAGTTGCCGCGCCTGCTTGAAGTAAAGACAAGGGTGCGCATTGTATCGTCCATGAAAGAGCTCGGTTTTACCTATATAACCATAGACCTTGAGGGTTACAGAACAGGAAGCATGAACGAGGTGCTTGTAAAAGAAGATCTTTAATCTAAGGGGGATGTAGCGCATAAGAGGTAGTTAATGTAGCCCACAGAACAGGGCGGCTCAGGCAAGCTGGCCGCAGGAGCGTAAACATTACCCCGCCACTATAACTATAAACACTGAGGGCGCACCCTCTTTAAAGGGATTCTTCCCCGGCTTCGGCGGCCTCGGCAAGCCAGTCCTCAAGATGAGACTCTACGATGGCCTCGAAAAACTCTCCCTCAGGGTCAAGCATCTCGTATATCCCCCGCGGCGGCTCTGCCTCAAAACCACGAAAGATAAGCTCCCCGGCGCGGTAGAAAATCTCTACAAAACTATTTTTAGGGCCTGCGGAAAAGATGAACTCCATCTGCTCCTGAGGCAGAAAAAAGGCCTCTCTAATGGATTCATGCAGGTTCTCTCTCTCCGTTATCTTCCTGAAAAAGGCCTTCTCGCCTCTACTCTCTTTTATGTAAGCCAGCAATGCCTCATCGCTAAGGGCCTGACCCTTGTTATATATATCCGTAATCGATGCGATAAGCCGTAATGATGAAAAGGACTCTCCGTCGATTATCTTGTTAAAATCCTTGAGATAGTTCTCGGTAATCAGTCTCGTAAGGGCCTTTGCGTTAGAGGTTTTTCTGCCTGATATCAACTTCTCAAAGGCGTGTTCCAGATCAGGAGGCATCCTCAGCGTGTAGGCCGTATGGATATAGACATCAAAGGGATACTGTAACTCCGGCTTCCTGCGTTTCTCTCTATCTCCGGAGAGAAGTATCTCGAGATAGGCCTTAACCATAGAATTTCTAAAGGTGCCGCGCGCTGACTCGTTGATCTTTTCTCCGATGGATACGTTCACGGGGCCCTGATATCCCTTTATGTGACCGAGCTCAATTATCTCGGCCCTGGCGCCGTAAGTGATAAAGAGCCCCGCCTCCATCTCATGTTTGATGGCGGCTGTAAGCTCCTCCTTGTATACACTCTCAAGGCGTGTCTCCTCCTCGCCTATCTTAAGAATAGCATCGGCAGAGTCCTCTACACCCCCCTCAATATCAATAATCATCTCCAGCCTCTTTTGCTTAAGGGCCTCTCTGCGCTCCTCAAAGCGCCTGTGAACCTCGTCCATAAGCTCTCTGCCGCCGCCCGGAGGAAGTCTCTGCTCCAACTCCCTTCCCGACTCCTTCAAGATTCTATGGATATCACGGGCAAGGGCCACCAGAGACCTCACGCCGCCGGAAAAGATTATGGCGTCACCGGGTATATTCGTAAGCCGTATCCCCATCTCGTCTTCCGAGAGCCCCTCACCATCGGCGTATCCCTTTGCCGCGTCCAGTATGGGTTTAAAAAAATATTCTTTCATGAAATCAGCCATGGCCACTTCTTTAATCTTCTGCGTCTTGCGGCTGAAATCCTTCATATCAATAAAAAGCTGTCCCTCTTTTTTGGCCTGCAGCGTATTTATCATGGGCCTCTTATCCGTTGAAAAACGGTAAAGACGGCCTTTTACATATTCATCACGAAGCATCTTTGCCCCGAGCTCGCCGCGCCTGTCAGTGAGGCACTTCATCATAAGTCTCAGGTTCTCACCGATCATGGCGTCAAGGTCAAGGGCATAAAATCCCTCCACCACAGAGACAAGGGCCTCACGCTCTTTCGCTTTACCGCCTCCCGCAAGCCCCCTTAGGACTGACCTCTTTTTACTAAGCTCAATGACAAGGCCACGTAACTCACTGAGCTTTCCCGCTCGGGCCCGGTCCTTTGCGACAACCCCGGCCAGCTCCTCAAGGCGAGCGGCAAGCCCTATGGCAAAACGCTCGTCTTTAATAAGGTTGGAGATAAGACGGTCATCGCCGTAGAGCTCAAATAACTCCTTACGGAGCCCCTGGTCGGGGATATCAAAGCCCTTCATGTAATCAAGGACCTTCTCCCTGAAGGACCTTATCTTAACCTGTTCTATAACGGTCCTCAAAAGCCCCTTATCGCTTCTAACCCGCTTTACTCCTTCTTCAACAAGGAGCCGCAGAGATTCCGTGTTCACGCTGATAGGAAGCATGGCAGGGCGCAGGGCATCAATAGTCTCCCGGCAAAGTCCGTAGGGGTTATGAGATGTATTTAAAAAACCCGATTGTACGGCCATGAAGTACTCGGGCAAAAGAGCAGAACTCAAGACAGTACTGATGCTATCACCTGCGCTCCAGTTCTCTGTAAGCTCTTCAAGAACGGCCGAGAAGACATTAAAGAAGCTTAGCCCCACGGCCATATCGAGCTTCTCGTATCCAAGACCCTTTATGCGAAAATTCTTAAGAGACCTCTGGTATTTTCTATGACTTTTAATAAGGGCAAGCAGAGTAAGGTAGGAGGTCTGCTCCTGCAGACCGTTGTATATCTCATCGTTCCTTGCTTTCTTTACCATGGTCCGAAGCCAGGCGAGAAATTTACCGCCGCTCTCACCCGGGCTGAGCCACGCATACAAGAGCGCACTGTCAACATAGGGAGTGGTATCAAGTATACGGGCCGCGAGGGCGCTCTCAAATGAACCCGGAACAAATATATCCAGGCGGCAGGTCTTAACTCGAAGCTGAGGCGTTGCCACAAAGACATTGCTCTTGGGACTATGCTCGTCTTCGCGCAAAGGAGACTTCAGGGACTCGTAGCGTTTTTTAATAAGGGCCGCAAGCCCTACAACCCCGGCCTCCACCACAGACTCGTCCTCGGAGCCGAGATGATAAGGCACCTTGAGTTCTGCCAGAGTAAGGCCGTGCTTAAACCTCAAAGACTCCGGCGACAAGCTCCATAGGGCACCGTCATGGAGTACATTCACCGCATCCGGAAGGCTCTCAAAAAACTCTATCCGCTCTTTTGCGTACTTTAATCTCATAATAGGCTCAAAGGGCTATGCCCCGTAGAGATACATTTTATACTAAAAAACATTAAAAGCAAAGATGGATAATCCTTGTGTTTAATTATAATAATAAGTTAGAATAAATGTTAAGTATGACTGCTATTACCTTTAGCCGTACTTTACTGCTTTGTTGCCGGCACCCTTGAAGAGAGACAATGATGATTATCCTCTTTTTAAGATATAA